>CACAZM010000013.1 GCA_902536935.1 uncultured Bacteroidota bacterium
AAGAAACATATTTTGAATTAGGAGTAAATAACACTTCTTACGATTATACTTATCAGTCATCTAGTAATGATTTTGAACTCGATCCCTCTCCTGGAATATTTCTCAGAGTTGGAATAGGTGAACTTTTACCAAATTTAGATTACGGATTTAGTTACCATCAATTTAATTCTATCGGAAGATTGTACGATGATACTTTTGAGTGGAATACAAATTATGTTGGGGGTTTTCTTCAATTTGATTACCCTCTTATAAGTAATAAATTAATTTTAACTCCCGCAACAGAAATTTTGACACTATTTAGCGGGAAACAATTTTCATTTGGTGAAATTTATACATTAGGTGAAGAGCCAGAGTTTACGGGTTTGTGGGTGTCACCAAGGCTAGGTATTATATATAAGGTTGACTTTTCAAATTACATTTCACTTGGTGTCGGATACAATTTTTCAATAAGTCTTAATGCCACAAATTCAACAGATGAGAGCTTGATATTTAATTCACACCAATTATCAATTAAATTCGACTTATGAAAAAAATATCTCTTATTATATGCATAACACTTTTGTCCTTTAATTTAGTTGGACAAAGCCAGAGAAATGGATTTTCTTATCAAGCTTTGATCACCACTCCTCTTAATAATAATGATGTTGGGATAAACCTTCCTGGAGTAGATAAGGAAGTAATATCATATCGTAATAAGGATATTTGTTTAAGATTTACATTTTTAAATTCTAGCCAAAATGTAGAGTATTTAGAAATTCAGAATACGAGAACTGATGATTATGGAATGGTAAACTTGGTTATTGGAACTGGAAGTCCTCAAAACGGTTATTCTTGGAATAATATTTCCTGGGGGGCTGAATCCAAGTCTTTAAAAGTTGAAGTTGATTATGGTTCTGATTTTCAATCTAATTGTGAAAACTTTGTAGAACTAAGTCTACAAGAATTAACTGCCGTACCATATGCAATGTATGCTCCAGGCTTGATTGGGCCAACAGGTCCAGAAGGACCACAAGGTCCTGCTGGTGCTGATTCTTCGGTTCCTGGGCCACAAGGGCCTAAAGGAGATATTGGGCCAACAGGTCCAGAAGGACCACAAGGTCCTGCTGGTGCTGATTCTTCGGTTCCTGGGCCACAAGGGCCTAAAGGAGATATTGGGCCAACAGGTCCAGAAGGACCACAAGGTCCTGCTGGTGCTGATTCTTCGGTTCCTGGGCCTCAAGGACCACAAGGACAAAAAGGTGACCAAGGAGAACCAGGGATTACTGGAGCACAAGGTGCACCGGGCTCAAAAGGAGATAAAGGAGATACTGGAGCCCAAGGTATTTCAGTAACTTTAAAGGGAACGAAAGCAACAATTGCAGATTTACCAATTTCTGGCTCAGCTGGTGATGGATGGATAGTTACTACAGGAGATGGAGGCATTCATGCTGATGGAAGTTTGTGGTTTTGGAATATTACTGATGGTAAATGGGATGATATTGGCCCTATTGTTGGTCCACAAGGGGATCAAGGGCCTCAAGGGCAAACTGGTTCAACCGGTCCACAAGGTCAACAGGGTACTGCAGGTAATGATGGTGCAACAGGTCCACAAGGTCCTCCTGGTGCAGATGGCGTAGATGGTCAAGATGGTGCAACAGGTCCACAAGGCCCTCCAGGTGCAGATGGTGCAGATGGTGTAGTTGGTGCCACAGGTCTTGATGGAGCTGATGGGGATTCAGCATATGAAATTTGGTTATCACTTGGGAATACGGGTAATCAACAAGATTTTATAAATTCTTTAACTGGACCCCTAGGAAATGTTGTAGAAGATACAACACCACAACTTGGAGGTGATTTAGATACTAACGGGAACAACATTAATTTTGATGATACCTACAAAGCACAATTTGGTAATGATGCTGACCTCAATATATTTCACAATGGAGGTCATGGAATAGTAAGAGATGTAAGCGCTGGAAGCCTTTACCTGCAAAGTGACAATAATGTTATACTTTCTACTGATAGTGGCACAAAAGTTATGGTTAAGGGGATTGGCAGTGGAGCAACTGAACTTTATCACAATAATGTTAAAAAGTTTGAAACCACAACAGGTGGTGTATCCATATTTGATCAAGCAATTCTTGAAGGTTCAACTCCCCATTTAACACTCAGACGAACTGACAATGCGAATGTTCCAACACTACGTTTTAAAGGTAGCTCTGGATCTGAGGGTGCAAGTATAGGCTTTGATGGTATTAATGGCTCACCCAATGAATTAATTTTTAAAACATACGATGGTTCAACACTCGCAGAACGATTTAGAGTTACAACCAGTGGAGCAACAGTTTCTGGTAATTTAAGTGCAAGTGGGAGTACGCCCATAACCTCTTCAGAAGGAGCTCTTTTTGGGTTTGATGCTGTAATTGATGTAAAAGCACCTGATGGTACAGGGGCAGCTATGGACTTTTTTAGTCCTAATGATAATGGCAAAGTACTTTCATATGATTACAATTTTGATTTGACCCTGCAAATAAATGATGGATTGGGAGAGGGTTTTAATTGTTTGATTGTTCAAAAGGGTGTTGGAAAAATAATTTTTGAAGCCATGCCAGGTGCGAATCTAGTTTTAATTAATAGGCAAGGACACAATAAAACTGCCGGACAATATGCAGTTGTTTCAATTATAAATATTGGTAAAGACGGAAATAATAATGATCTCATATTAATTGGAGGAGATACAGGGTTGTAAAATGAAGTGTAGTATATACGCAATTATAATATTTCATTTCTCATTTAGTCCCATAAATGGCCAAATAACTCCTAGTCAGTTTGGGGTTTTTCACCCTCCACCACCAGATGGGTTGGTTCCCGAAAGAGCTTCTATTTCTGCTTATCAAATCAAACAAGATTACCCAGCATCATCTGATGGTTTTTATTGGATATCAAACACTAATATTAATGGTGGTATCCCATTTAAAATTTATGCTGACATGACTACAGACGGTGGAGGTTGGACACTAATTATGAAAAACCCATCTTACGATGTTTGGGGTGGTGATGATTGTGATTTAGCAAAAAACAGGGCAATAGCATTTAATACAAATAACCCATTTACAAGTAATGAGGATGTAATGGATGAATCTGGTGTAGGATACTCAATTATTGGATGGGCTGATTACATTAAAAAAAGTGAAAGTGGTTTTCAATACATGATTGATGCCCATCAAAGAGGTAATTATGGAGGAATATGGACAGCTAACGGAAACTATAGCTTTGTAAATACTGACAGTTCACAAACTGATGTAACAATTGATCAGAAATTCGGAGACTGGAATTATGTTACAAATGGAGATGGAATCCAAAAAAGGATGCCTTGGTATCGCATGACATGTGCAAGAAGAGGGTTAATTACTACTGATGACGAGGTAAGTGACCATTGGTGGGGAACCTTGTTAACAAGAGCTAGTGGGTGGGTTACGGCTCCATGGATTTATGATAATGGGATTGCTGGTCAAACAACAACTCAAAATGAGAGAAAACCTTCTGTGATTTGGTATTGGGTTAGATAACTTTATGTTTAAGGCATGAAATTATTTTCTGATTTTACTATGATTTTTTTAATGTTTTTTTCAAATCTAAATGGTCAGATAGTCCCAAGCCAGTATGGCTTTCTTCATCCACCTCCTCCAGACGGTTTAACTCCAGAAACAGCTTCTAGTTCTGCATATCAAATTAAGCAAGATTATCCTAACTCTACAGATGGTATTTATTGGATTGAAAATATTAATTTAAATGGAGGTGCCCCCTTTGAAATATATGCTGATATGACTACAGATGGGGGTGGCTGGACATTAATTATGAAAAATTCCTCAAACCAAGGGTGGACCATAGCAAACGCAATAGAAAAAAATGCAACTAACCCTCCAGATATTAATGAAATTAACGTTAAAAACTCAATAAATTATTCAATTATTGGATGGGCTGACTACATTAAAAAAACTGAAAGTGGTTTTCAATATATGATTGATGGCAAAACTAGAGGTAGTTACGGAGGAATATGGACTGCTAATGAAAACTACAGTTTTGTTAATACTGACATTTCTCAAACCAACATTACGATTGATCAAAAGTTCGGAAATTGGAATTATGTTGAGGATAATGGTATTGGACAAAGAATGCCATGGTATCAAACTCAACAAAATTGCAGCATGTCAAAAGGTATTATTACTACTGATGACGATGAGTGCGATAACTGGTGGGGAGCATTAATAACTAAAAGAACTGGCTTTGATCCTTCTCCCTGGATTAGATCCAATGGAATTGATAGCGACAACTATATGAGAGAACCAGGAATAATTTGGTACTGGGTAAGATAATCTCATAGAAAAAATTATTTTAATCTTTTAGATAAGTAACTTTAGTAAATAGCTCATTATCACAAATATAAATAGCTATTTTAAAATAATTATTTTATTTTTCGGCCATGAAAGATTTAAAATATCTTTTTGCGTATACAGTTCCTTTAGCTGCTTTTATTTCTTTTGCATCAACAGGAATTGGCACCTATGCAGCCGTGATTTATGCCTTTGTGGTATTGCCATTTTTAGATGTTGTTTTAGGGAAAAACACAACAAACTTGGATGATGAAACGCGTAACAGCAAGGCCATTAACAAACTCTTTGATTTGATGCTGTATTTCAATCTACCAATTGTTTTTGGATTAATGTCTTATTTCTTTTTCCAAGTCACAAATCAGAGTTACACAACTTCAGAGTGGATTGGCTTGTCGCTTTCAGCAGGGATTTTGTTAGCTACCAATGGAATCAATGTCGCACACGAATTAGGACACAGACAATCATTTTTGGAACGAACGATGAGTAAAGTACTTTATATTCCTTGTTTGTACATGCATTTTTACATCGAGCACAATTTTGGACATCATATGAAAGTGGCAACTCCCGATGATGGAGCAACAGCCAAATACAACCAAAGTGTTTATGCTTTTTGGATTCGCTCTGTTTCCAAACAGTATGTTGATGCCTGGAAAAAGCAAATTGATTTGTTATCAGCTAAAAAACGTTCGTTTTTATCTTTTTATAACGACATGTTTTGGTATCACATGATCCAGCCCCTGTATTTGGTTACCGTATTATTTATGTTTTCACAAACTGCCATGTTATTTGCCATAGTTGCAGGGGTGATTTCGTTTTTGTTTTTGGAGTGTATCAATTACATTGAGCACTATGGTCTGCTTCGATCCAAGACTCCATCAGGGCGTTATGAACGTGTACAAACCCACCACTCGTGGAATTCAAATTACAACATTGGTCGTATTGTATTGTATGAACTGACTAGGCATAGTGATCACCATTTTAAGTCTGCAAAAAAATATCAGCTTTTAGAAACCCATAAAGAAAGTCCTCATTTGCCCGTTGGCTATCCCGCTTCTATTTTGTTGAGTTTGTTTCCTCCATTGTGGTTTTTTGTAATGAATCCAAGGGTTCCAACATATATGAAACCCTCTGTTTAGGTATGAGCAAAGAGGCGTATCAATCGATTTATTTGTTTAATGTTAAATAATTGTAAATTAGCTAATCTTTCTTGCGAAATAAATTACAATGATAGAAAGTATAGAAGAAGTTAAGTTTTTAGGAATTAAACTCATCAATTCTGGAGATTTTTTTGAACTTTTATTACGATTACTATTAAACACATTTGTTGTGTATCTAATCACACATAAGGTTTATTTAAAAAATAACAAAAACTATCAATTTTATTTTGGTTATAACAACATTTCCATTGTTACTTTTTTAATGTGTTTTTTATTGAGCAGTGTAAAATTAGAATTAGGTTTTGCTCTTGGGCTATTTGCTCTTTTCACTATTATTCGTTTTCGTACAGGAACTATCCCGATTAAAGAAATGACATATTTATTTGTCGTTATTGGGGTTGCTGTTATCAATGCCTTGGCAAACAAAAAAGTAAGCTATTTTGAACTTCTTTTTGCCAATTTTGCAATCATATTTTTTGTCAATTATTTTGAGAATATCTCTCCCAGAACTAAACCAGAAAAAAAAGAAACAGTTTCTTTAACCTTGCAAAAATTTGATCAGTTTACGTCATTACCAATTGACAAAAAGAGATCACATCTTGAGCAACTTATTAGTAAATCTATTACTCATTATAAAATCAAAAAAATCAATCAGCTTGACAACAGTGCTGAGCTTACAGTTTATACTAAAATTGTTGACTAAATACTGAACTTTCAAATTATTATGAGTATTAGATCTTTTTTATTTACCTGTATCATCTTATGCCACTTCCTTTTATCTGCACAAGATGAAATGATCCAAGAAAATAACCAAAGTTTTCAAAGTTGGAATGCTTTTCAAATTCAGTATTCTCCAATAGATAAACTCAGTCTTGATATTGAAACTCAGTTACGACTTAAATCAATGGGTGACACTTACAATATGTCATTTATTCAACTTGAAGCACAATATGAACCTCAACCCTATATAGAAGTTGGTGTGGGTTATAGAAATTTTGATAGGCTAGACGATATTGGTAAACAACAAGGCCATGAAAAGTTTAATCGATTTTATGGTTATGTTCAAGCCAAAAAATCATTCGAAAGATTCGATATAAGATTTCGATTACAACATCAAGTTAGAAATCAACTTGACAACTCTGAAAGTTCTAAAAATAATAGTAGATGGCGTTACAAATTATCTTCAATATATAATATTCCAAATTGGGCTTTAGACCCACGATTAAGTATAGAATTTTTTATGCTTGATGAATTTTATAGTAAAGAAGCTTATGATAAATATCGATTGTCTTTAGGTACTAAAAAGAGATTTTCAAAATCAAGAGCTCTTTCATTCAAATATTTATTTGAAAAAAATATTGGAATTAATGGGTCAAAGCCATTTCATATTTTGAGTTTAAGATATGAGTACAGATTTGTCAGAAATTGATAATTACTTTAGGCGTATCTAAAGGTTTCCCTTCATCCAAGTTAATCTTTCGTCAAGCCAAGAACTAAGATATTCAACATCCTCGTCATATGTTTGGAAAATCGCAGAATTATTGTTCCACATGCCTTCACCAAGATTTTGGTATATTTCATAATTAAGTTCTTGAGACCTGTCTATTAGATCGTGAAATTTATCTATAAAGTCTAAAAACTCATCTTTTTTATTATAATAAAAATCATAACGCTCGATTACTTTATTTTTAAAAAAGGGGTCTTCAAGTAAACGATCATACCATGGGTTTTCGCTAGTCCAATTACCACTTGGGTAAAATGCGGAGCCGTTATAGTCAGCATTTCCATAGGAAAGGTCAAAATCCCATATAGGGCCCATTTTAATTTTTCCACCAGGGATATAATTAAAAAATACACTTGAATATCCGTATGTGTCTACTGATTTTCCAATTTCATTGATCAAATACCAATCTATAAATGAATTAATATCTATGTAAGGCCGATAACCATTTTCAGGATCTTTAAAGTTATTTCCAAATAAGACTTCTTCAAACTCATTAATAAAATTTTCAATAACTGAATAAGCTTCTGAGTTATACTCAATATTTCCAGGCTCTTTAATATTAAAAACAGTATCAGTCCAAGGAAATTTAAGCATGCGGTTTCTAAATATATTAGGCTCAAAATAAATATCATCACTATCGACTCGGTGTCGTTGATCCATTTCAACTAAAAAACCTGAATCTCCAATGTTAACACGATTTCTTGATTCTTCAACTTTTTGAGCAAGAACATAGGTGCCTTGAGGCTCACCATTCATGAAAAGTTCAACATATTTACCTTCAGGCGAGTAATCGAAATTGCTAATTCTTCCCATTTCATATGTTAACTTATTACGAATCATACTTCGATCGTAATGTTCTGCAAGTAAAACCCAACGCCTATCTTCAGGCATGGCAAGTACTTCTTGTTTTTCTGAAAATTTAACCTGATAAGGCTTTTTTGCAGTCCCTCCGTCCCACCAAGTTGAGTTGCCACGACCGCGTATTTGAATTGAAGTATTGACTAGATCAAAGAAATCAAGACCGCCATAGATCGAAATTTGTGCTGAAATGTAGTCCTCTTTAGATAGAACTTCTTGGTTAAAAGTGTTAAGATAAACAATTGGAAGACCTGTGTGATATTTGAGTCGTATAAAATAGTCTTTACCGTTGTTACCTTCATCCAATATGGTGATCAGACGCGTTTTACTAAAATCGTTCTTGCTTACAGAGCTGGTCTGTTCTTCCCCATTGATATATACATAAGAACCATCAAATTCATAGGTTGCAATTAATGAATTAATTGAAGATTCGTATGGGGCAAAACCGCTAAACGTATTATCATTATCAAAGTTTAGTTTTATATCTCTTTCTAAAGAGGGGTTGTTAGATTTTAGAAAACTAACTGATAAAAGGTTTATGTTACCAAGGTCAATTTCTTCCTCTTTTTGGCATGACAGTATAAGAAATGAGAGAAATATAAATGAAACTTTACGCACTATGTTTCTTTTTAAAATCTTAAAATATTTACTATAAACTTACTGAAAAATTAAGCTAAAAGCACAGAATCTATTTCTTAATTTAAGATTGAAAAGTAGGACTATTAATTAGATGTCAAATCTATCAGCATTCATTACCTTGTTCCAGGCAGAGACAAAATCAGCAATAAACTTATCATTATTATCGTTTTGTGCATAAGCCTCTGCGATGGCTCTCAGTTCGGAGTTTGACCCAAATAACAAGTCAATTCTTGAAGCATAAATTACGCTTTTTCCAGAGCTACGTTCGACCCCTTTGTAAGAATTAAAGCCATTGGGCTCCCATTTGCGATCCATGGAAAGCAGTTCTTTAAACCATTGATTACTCAGTTTACCATCGCCCCAAAGACCAGCTCCTGATTGAGAAACACCCATGGCACGCATTCCACCGACAAGCACAGTGAGTTCAACTGGTGAAAGTCCGAGAAGTTGAGCTTTGTCAAGCAACAACTCTTCTGGAGAAACGCTAAATTCTTTTTCGATATAATTTCTAAATCCGCAGGCACAGGGTTTCAGCAATTCAAAGGAAGACACATCCGTGTTCTCCTGCGTTGCATCACCACGACCTGTGGTGACCTCAACTTTAACGCCAGATAGATTCTCAATTCCAACCGCACCACCGATCACGATGATATCTGCAATACTTGCTCCGGTTTGGGCAGAGATATTTTCACAAGCAGCTAGTATTTCTGCGAGTTGCTCAGGTTGGTTGACAGCCCAATCTTTTTGCGGTTCTAGACGAATCCGTGCACCATTGGCACCACCTCGGTTGTCTGAACCTCTAAAGGTAGAGGCAGAAGCCCATGCGGTTTCAATCATAATTGCGTTGTCGATCCCTGCTTCTGAAATGGCGGTTCTCACTTCGTTTTCTTCTTTTGGTGATAAGGTTTTTCCAGCAGGAATAGGGTCTTGCCAGATATACTCAACGTCTTTATAATCACCTGCCACATAGTTTGACTTAGGTCCCATATCACGGTGCAGGAGCTTAAACCATGCTTTGGCAAAGGCCTCACCAAAGGCCTCTGGATCGGCGAGGAATTTTTGACAGGTTTCTCTGTAAATCGGATCGACTTTCATTGAAATATCAGCCGTGGTCATCATCGGCAATACCTTTTCGTCACTGCCGTCAACTTGTGGGACCATATCGGCTTCTTCGCAATTGACAGGGTGCCATTGCCATGCACCTCCAGGACCTTTTTGGCATTCCCATTCGTATTTAAATAAGAGTGTCAAATAACCCATATCCCACTGAATAGGGTTGGTCGTCCAAGGGCCTTCAATTCCACTAGTAATGGCATGAACCCCTTTACCAGATTTAAAACTGTTCTCCCATCCAAACCCTTGGCTTTCAATTGGCGCACCTTCAGGTTCTGCGCCTACATATTCATCAGCATCTGCAGCACCGTGTGCTTTACCAAAAGTATGACCTCCAGCAGTCAGCGCAACGGTTTCTTCGTCGTTCATCGCCATTCGCTTAAAGGTTTCTCTTACATCTTGTGCGGATAAGGCGGGATCAGGACTAGCGTTAGGTCCTTGAGGATTCACATAAATTAGACCCATTTGTACTGCTGCCAAAGGGTTTTCGAGGTCTTGGCGAGTATCGCCATAACGGTTGTCGCCCAGCCACTCGTCTTCAGATCCCCAATAAATATCTTTTTCTGGATGCCAAATGTCTTCTCGGCCTAGCGCTGATCCGTGGTTTGGACCTCCCATATCTTCAATGGCAACATTGCCCGCAATCACAAACAAATCTGCCCAGCTAAGAGAGTTCCCGTACTTTTCTTTTACTGGCCAAAGCAGTCGTCTGGCTTTGTCCAAGTTCCCATTGTCTGGCCATGAATTGAGTGGCGCAAAACGTTGTGCCCCAGTTGCTGCACCACCACGGCCATCTCCTGTCCGATAAGTACCAGCTACGTGCCAGGTCATGCGAATAAAAAATGGCCCATAATGACCATAGTCTGCAGGCCACCAATCTTTACTATCGGTTAATATCAATTTGATATCGTTTTTTAATGCCTCAAGGTCCAAAGATTTTACACGCTCTTTATAATTCAAATTCGAGAGAGGATTGCTTTTACTGTCGTGTTGACGAAGAATGTCAATGTTGAGACTGTTTGGCCACCAGTCCTTGTTTTGGGTGCCTAAATTGGGTTGGGTGGTTGCGCCGTGAAACGGACATTTGGAAGCCCCGTTTGTATTTTTCATATGATCCATTGTAATGGGTTTATTTTTGCTTGAAAAATACAAAATAAATCGTCAATTATTAACCCCCTATTAGATCAATTTGAGATAGATTTTATATATTTCAAAAAGGTACCAGCTCGAGAGGTTGTACATGTGCTTTAATTTATTATTCTGTAGCCGTGCAACTAGATTGTTGTAAGTTGATATTAGTTTTTTTGATGGATTTCATCCCACCAAGAACATTGACTCCATTGTGAATTCCACGATTTTTTAAAATCGAAAGCGCAATCATACTGCGATAACCTCCTGCACAATGAAGGAAAAAGGGCTTGTCATTGTCAAAAAGGCTTAGATTTTGGTTAATTTCGTCCAAAGGCACGAGGTTTACACCTGGAATATGCTTAGCATCGTATTCGCTTTGATTGCGAACATCATAAATGGTAGCCCCATTATTTACTTGTATTTTCAATTCTTGCGCATTGATATTTTCAATCTTCTCTACAGCTTTTCCACTTTTGATCCAGGCCTTTATGCCACCTCCTAAATAGCCAAGTGTATTGTCAAACCCCACTCTTGATAAGCGGGTGATGGTTTCTTCTTCTCGTCCCTCTGGAACGATGAGCAAAATGGGGTGTTTGGTATCACCGATCAGTGTTCCAACCCAAGGGGCAAAACCTCCATCAATACCAATAAAAATAGCGTTGGGGATATGTGCTTTGGTAAAATCGTTTACACCACGCACATCCAATACCACAGCTCCAGTACTTGTGGCAGTTTCCTCAAAAACATCTGGTTGAAGAGGATTGTTTCCATTTTCCAGGATTACATCAATATCATCATAGCCCAATCGGTTAAGTCGCACATTTTCTGGAAAATAATGTGGCGGTGGACCTAAGCCGTCGATGACTTCTTTGACAAACTGTTCCTTGGTCATGTCTTGTCGCAGGGCGTAGTTGACCTTTTTTTGGTTGCCGAGTGTATCAACGGTTTCTTTCATCATTTTTTTACCACATGCTGAGCCCGCACCATGTGCAGGATAGACTGTTATATCGTCGTCAAGGGGCATGATTTTGTTACGCAGACTATCAAATAGGGTTTCGGCTAATTGCTCTTGTGTCATTTTCCCTTGTTTCTGTGCAAGGTCAGGACGCCCAACATCTCCCAAAAAAAGGGTATCTCCACTAAAAATAGCATGATCTTTTCCAGTGGAATCACGGAGCAAATATGTAGTGCTTTCCATGGTATGACCTGGCGTGTGAAGGGCGATTATGGTCACATCTCCGATGTGAAACGTCTGACCATCTTCAGCGATAATCACATCAAAATCTGGATCGGCGAGTGGACCAAAGACAATCGGTGCTTTGGTTTTTTTTGACAGTGTGAGGTGTCCACTAACAAAGTCAGCATGAAAATGCGTTTCAAAGATATACTTAATGCTTGCCTTGTTTTTATGTGCACGTTTGAGATAGGGTTCCACCTCACGAAGTGGATCAATCACAGCAGCTTCGCCGTTGCTCTCAATATAATAAGCTCCTTGCGCTAAACAACCCGTATAAATTTGTTCGACAATCATGGTTCTGATTTGAAGTAAAATTAATAATTTCGTTTACTTTATTAAATAATATGAAAAAATTAATCTTAGGTTTTGCTCTAATATTTTTTACATTTTCGTGCACAAGTGATGATAACTCAATTAGTGAAAGTTTAAATCAAAGCGGAAAAAACATATATGCTGCAGGCTATTTTGTAGATGATTATCCAAACGGCCTTCAATATGCGGCTTATTGGGTTAATGGTGAAAGGTTTGTCTTTGGTGAGGGTGAAGTTACTGATATTAAAGTTGTTAATGGCAACATATATGCAACTGGTTATGACGAAAACTGGGATGCAGTTTATTGGGTCAACGAGGAAAAAACTATACTCCAAGGAAATGGAACTTATGCTTATTCAATTTTTGTAAAAGGGGACGATGTATATGTGTCAGGAAGTTTTGCAGGTGGGTCATGTTATTGGAAAAATGGCACTAAAGTAAATCTCACAACTAATGCTGATTCTGAAGCATTTGGTATTGTAGTTAATGAAAATGGAAACGTTATTAGTGGTGGTTATTTCATGAACAATCACCACGTTTTAGTTCCAGCTCGCTGGAATGGAACATCGCGAGTTAGCCTTTCTAAACCCCAACACGGGGATGCAGAAATTTATGCAGTTAAATTAAATGGTAATACCCCCGTTTTTTTTGGAATGGCAATGAAACCAAATAACATGGTTGGTTATGTGCCAACTGCATCCTATTGGAAAGCAGGAAAAAGAACGGATTGTAACAATGGAGGCACATGGCAGGACAATATTTATGGAGGAGAAGGTAGAGGTGGATATGCATCAGGAAATGATATTTATGTTACTGGAAATATTCAGCACATAGGAACTGTTGATGAAGATGGAAACCCAAACTCTAATGAACCTGGAATCACCCCTCATTATTGGGTAAATGGGCAAATATTTGATTTGCCAGGGGGCCCCGTTTATGACAACTACTGGGTTGGCGGTGGTAGAGATATTATTGCAGAAGATGGTCAGATTATTATAGGTGGTTGGGCTAGTTCATCAAGTCAAGCTCAAGTTGCAGCTATTTGGGTAGACAGTCAATTATTTTACCTAGAGGACAAAGATAATTTCTATTCAGTCGTAAATTCTATTGATATTCAATAATTTTCCTTTTATAAGCAACCATTTTTAGCTTAAAAATATTCTAAAATTCTTTTAGTTTATAGTATATGTACCTTATTTAGGTCTGTATATTTTACTGGCATTTTTCAAAACCTCTTTACGATCAAAGGGTATGGTTTTGAGCTGAAAATTTTGAAACATTTCCATTTGGTCGGTATAGTGTGGGGAGTCTGGACGGGCACTATTTCCGTATGAGATAACTGACTCATACGATGTTTTTGTTTTCTCAAAACGAATAATGGCTATATAAGATTCTCCATGATTGATTTTGATTTGTCCATTTTTATAAGGATTCCCTCTCATGGCAGTCACCACGTCGGGAAGTCCAAAAATAGGAAGTTCCTTATCACCGCGAACCAGCTTTTGAAAATCACCCAAGCGAATTCTGGTAGTCCCAAAGTATTTTAGCATATGATTTTTAGCATCTTTCAGGCAGGTATAAATCAACAAAGGGTTAAAGGTTTTTGAAGGGCCAAGGCGCGGATAATATTTCCCAAGCATATAGTATAGCACAGCAAAAGCGCCTGCTCCATATGAATCGGTGCTTGCTACACGATCCCAGTTTTGAATCGCTTTCAATAAGTCTGCCACATCGGGATAGTCATTGGGCATCATCTCATAGAGTGCATTGAAATCAACAAAATTGTAGTTGAGCGGGGTGGGCAGGGTATGGTCGTATTTGATGCGTTTAAAATCGGCATAGGATAAACTGTCTTTTTCGGAGAGTAAGTCAAATAAGCGTGTACTTCGGTTGTTGTTATAAGTTTCGTAATTCATCGCTTTGGCATAGTCATTGGAACTTGGATTTTCATCAGGATCGGTCGAATAAAATGGACTGTGATTGGCATTGTAGACATAGCCGGCTTGAGGTGCGACAACTTGGGGAAGTTCTTGTGTGGTATAGTAGCTGTCCCACAATGTTTTTTTGGTGTTTCCAGGGAGGGTTTTTTGCCAATTATAATTGGGGTCTCGTCGGGGAATTTTCCCGTTGGAGATATAAAAAATGGTATCATTTCTATCGGCATAGCCAATGTTATAGCCCGGAAGGGCATTCCACTCTAAAATCGAATAAAACTCGGAAAAAGAACGGGCTTTGTTCATGCGCCACCACTGCTCGAGGGCATTGATATTGGTAGTGCTTGGAGTTCGGATGGCAAAAACACCGCTTTTGTTTTTTAGTGCAGGCCCATAGATACTTTGGTAAAAGGTTTTAAAAATTGGAATTCGTATTCCTAAAAGACGAATAAACATTTTTGCCTTTTTCTTTTCAAGTTGGTGTTCTTCTCTATCAACTATATAAGTAGTTTTATTTTTCATCTCCAATTGGTACACATCTATCTTGTCAGGATAATTCACCGTATGGGTCCAACCCAGATATTCGTTAGCGCCAGTGAGGATACAAGGGGCACCCGGAAAAGTTGCACCAATTATATTTGTACCTTCCTCACTAACCAGGTGAGCTTCATACCATGAAGTAGGCCCTTCCAAAGGCTGATGGGTGTTGATGGTTAAAAAGCTTTCGTTAATTTTTGTTTTTAGGGAACTTAGGGCAATAAGATTAGATCCATGGATGTCTTCTTGGATTGGTTTTTCATATTGGTCGACTCGGTTTTTATATATAGCTTCCACTATCATGTCCCCTTGATTGGAAGCAAAGAGCTGGAGCTGAGAATAGATCAACATTTTTTTTGGGGTTACTGGAAATAAAGATGGTATCAGTACCTCATCGGAATGATGTTTTGCATAACTGTTTAACCCAGCTGCATAACCAGACATAATCGCTTTAAACTCATTGCTTAACGTGTGATATAATCGGTCAACAGTTTCGGCACTTTGGATAAACTGTGCAACAAAGTCAGCACCAATTCCCTTTTTCCCATTCAATTGACTAATTATACCATTACCCGCTAGATAGGCCTTTTGAATGGTATAAAAATTATCTTCTGCATGTGCCCACGCTAACCCATATGCCGTGTCAGCATCAGTTTTCCCGTAGATGTGAGGAACCCCATAACTATCGCGAATAATTTCTATATCTTTTAGGTTGACCTGCGAGTGGAGAACTCCCAAAGTAAAAGAAAATAAAATAACTAATCGATTATGGGTCCTTTTATAATTGTTCATCTATGCAAGATATCTAAATTCTTAAACCAATAATCAGTAATTGATCAATACTAGAAAATTTTAACAAAGATATTTTTAGTTATATTTAAAAAAAAAATATGAAAAATAGAAGAGACTTTTTAAAAGAAGTCTGCCCAACAGTTGCCTTTGCCTTTTTTGGAATTAGTTTCTTAGAGGCATGCAGTGCCGATAGTATTGAAGATGATGCAAATGTTGGAACAACTCCTCAAAATAATAATAATGGGGGAAATTCTAATAATGGAGGTAGTTCCAGCAATGGATTTACAAAAAATGGTTCTACTTACACCATTGATTTAACCCATCCCAATTTTTCTCAATTATCGGTAGTTGGGGGCTGGATGAATGGCTCTGGCATTGGTATACAAGCTTTATTTCTGCGGACTTCATCAACCAGTATACAAGCTTATTCTAATCGCTGTCCTGCTCATGGACAAAGGAATCAGTGGGTTAAGGTAAACAATAGTACTTTCAAATGTAATCACGCAGGTAATTCGTATAGCACGGATTGTCAAAATACCCAATTAGACTGTTTTCAAACGTCGTTAAATGGAGATGAACTAATATTGACAATGTAGTCGTAATTTTATAATTTTTATTTGCAGTTTCACACTTCAGTTACTTAGTATGTACTAATTTTGTTGAGGATGAATAAGATCAATATCATTGGTTCTGGCTTTTCCTCTCTTTCTGCCGCTTGCCATTTGGCTTTCCGAGGATATCAAGTTGAAGTATTTGAAAAAAACAGTTCGCTAGGCGGTCGGGCTCGACAGTTTCAGAAAGATGGTTTTACTTTCGATATGGGTCCCTCGTGGTATTGGATGCCGGATGTCTTTGAGCGATTTTTTGCGAACTTTGATAAAAAAGTATCAGATTATTATGAGCTTCAACGCCTTGACCCAGGTTACCAAGTTGTATTTGGAAAAGACGAGGTTTTCCCTGTTCATGACAGTATTGAGAAAATCGCAGATCGATTTGAACTGGAAGAGGTAGGAAGCGGTCGAAAACTAATCTCTTTTCTCAATCAAGCCAAAAGAAACTATGATATTGCCATCGAGGACTTGGTTTACAAACCAGGGTTATCTCCTTTAGAACTCATCACCCCTGTCACCATCAAAAATGCAGGTCTATTTCTGACCAATGTGCGTAAACAAGTGGAACGAGATTTTAAAAGCCCAAAACTGCGTTCCTTATTGCAATTTCCTGTCCTTTTTCTAGGTGCAAAACCTGAGCAAACCCCTGCTTTTTACAATTTTATGAACTATGCCGATTTTGGCTTAGGAACTTGGCATCCTAAAGGCGGAATGATTCAGATTGTTAATGCCATGGTGTCTTTGGCTAAAGAACTCGGCGTTCGCTTTCATACCGATGCACCTGTGCATGAAATCATCATAAATAACAAAAAAGCAACTGGAATTCGTGTGGTTGATACCATACACGAGGCAGATATCATCATCAGTGGTGCAGACTATCACCATACCGAAAGTTTACTGCACGCATCCCTTCGCGGATATAGCGAAGCCTATTGGAAAAAAAAGGTATTTGCTCCATCTTCACTTCTATTCTATATGGGGATCGACAAAAAACTGGATAATTTGACGCATCACAACCTCTTTTTTGATGTGGATTTTGATGAACATGCATCTAGTATCTACGATTCACCTGAATGGCCTAAAGATCCCCTGTTTTATGTCAACCTCCCATCGATTTCCGATATGACCATGGCACCTAAAGGGAAAGAAGCTTGTTTTATTTTGATTCCAATAGCACCTGGACTAGAGGACACCCAAGTCCTTCGAGACAAATACTACAATATCGTCGTAACACGAATGGAGGAACTCACCAATCAATCGATTAGAGAGCATGTGCTTTTTAATAAATCCTTTTGCGTCCTTGATTTTGTAAACGAATACAACTCTTATAAAGGCAATGCCTATGGGATGGCGAACACCTTGACCCAAACCGCATTTTTGCGTCCAAAGCTCAAAAGTAAAAAAGTAAAGGATTTGTATTTCACAGGTCAATTGACTGTTCCTGGTCCTGGCGTTCCGCCAGCCCTAATTTCAGGAAATATCGTTGCAGACATGATTGCCCCTCTCTAAAATTCCAATTGTATGAAAACTGTTTTCCACCCTTCAGAATCAAGAGGATATGCCAATCATGGCTGGCTAGAAGCTCGTCATAGTTTTAGTTTTGCGAGTTGGCATCAACATGATCGACTTCATTTTGGCGCTTTGCGGGTGCTTAACGATGATATCATCCAAGGGGGGATGGGCTTTGGAACTCACCCACACGATAATATGGAAATTGTAACCATTCCACTCAAAGGAGACTTGGAGCACAAAGACTCTATGGGCAATGCTGAGGTTATTCAAGAGGGTGATATACAGGTGATGAGCGCAGGAACGGGCGTTCAGCATTCGGAGTACAACAACAACCCAGATAAATACATCAATTTATTTCAGTTGTGGTTGTTTCCCAATAAGCGCAACGTTACCCCTCGCTACGACCAATTGCCGATTCGCAGTCTGCACCAAAAAAATGCTTTTTTTCAAATTTTGTCTCCATCAGCCGATGACCAAGGGGTTTGGATTCATCAAGATGCTTGGATGCATATGCTTGATGCGGATCCAGGACAATCTTTTAGTTACGAATTAAAAAGCCCAAACCACGGTGTGTATATAATTGTGATTGAAGGCGAAGTAGAAATTGGCGATCAAACCCTTTCTCTCCGTGATGCCATTGGAGTTTGGGAAACCCAAAAAGTGGAGGTCAAAACTAAAACAGATGCCGAACTTCTTCTGGTTCAAGTACCCATGATTCAGTTAGCGTAGCCGATTTTTTGAGTACATTGCATTTCCAATTCAATTGCCCATGAAACAAATCATTCATATTGAGGGGATGACCTGTCAAGGGTGCGTCTCGTCTGTAGAGAAAGCCATAGCGCAACTCCCCGCTGTGGAAAGCGTCAGCGCCAATCTTAAAACTGGGGTGGTAACAGTTATGCAACAATCCCCAGTCCAAGCCGATGAGATCAAAGTGGTTTTGCCGCACAAATACGCACTGGTCGATAACCTATCAGCAACGCCTCCAAAATTCAAACAGCTTTTTCCACTCGGGTTGATTTTTCTATTTCTGATAGTGGGAACCACAATCATTCATTACCCCATTTTTGAAACACAGGCAGTTATAACTGACTTTATGGGTTTATTTTTTGTTGTGTTTTCGTTTTTTAAATTTCTTGACCTCAAGGGATTTCAACAAAGCTTTAGGCGATATGACCCGCTTGCCAAATCCATTCATTTCTATGGTTGGGGATATCCGTTTATAGAACTGACCCTTGGCGTTCTTTTTTTGATGCGTTTGGAAGTTCAACTGGCACTTTGGCTGACTTTGGGGATTTTGAGCATTACTACGCTTGGTGTTGTCAGGGTATTGATGTTTAAACAACAAATTCAATGTGCGTGTTTGGGATCTGTGCTCAATCTTCCGATGACCGAGGCCACTTTAATTGAAAATGCAGTGATGATAGGCATGGCAGGGTGGATGCTATTATAGCTGTTCGACAAATACTGCCAAAGCTTTTTGGAATTGGGATTCCAATTGGGAATCTAAGATGCCCTTATTTTCACAAAAGTTTTTCTGAAAATTTGGAAGGGAAAAAATGGGAATTTTATAAGGGTTTTTCCTTGCAATTCGGTTATGAGCTTGCTCCAAAACAGTTTTGGCACCCCGATCCCCATCATTAGTTGCCATCAACAACATGGGCTTGGAATACCAAATGTCAACCTTAAATCGAGAGATCCAATCAAAGATATTTTTAAACGCTGCTGAATAGGAACTGTTGTGCTCGGCAAAGGAAATGATGATCCCATCTACCGACATAAGCAAGTCTTTGAAATCATGGGCAAGCTGGGGAAAGCCATCCTTGTTTTGACGATCAACACTAAAAATTGGCATTTCATAATCGTTTAAATCCAAAATAGTCGCTTTGGCATTTGGCACACTAGAGGCAGCATAAGTCGCCAATTTTTTATTAATGGAATGAATAGAGGAACTCGCACCAAAGGCAATGATCTTTTTCATAGTTTGCAAATTACAAATTCTGTTTGGTTTTAAAACTTCACTTTTGGGTGTGCATCGCATAAAGATAAGTGATATCTTTAGCATTATGGGGCAAGTTGTTTATCTTCACTTTTTTACGTATAATCAACATCGCTTTTGGGCATTTACCCAAATGCAACGAGCCCATGCTCGCTTGCAAGATTGCAAGGGATTGCAGTTTTATAAGTTGTTGGGAACGGGTGCGGGTGCTGGCTTTAGCTTGCGTCCCGATTTTTCGACCTATGCCTTACTCAGTGTTTGGGACAATGAAGACGACAAAAAACAGGCCTTTGTGAATTCGTCTGTTTTACAGGCATTTTTTGAACGATCTGTAATGCAGCGTATTTATGCATTACGCCCCGTCCATACACATGGAAAGTGGAGCGGTCAGTCGCCCTTTGTTGTGCAAGAGCCTTTGGGCGATAAGCCCATTGGCGTCATCACTCGTGCGACACTCAACCCCTCACGCCTGATTGATTTTTGGCGGCATGTCCCGCAGGCATCAAAGGCGATAAAAGAAGCCAAAGGCGTTGGATTTTTTAAAGGGATTGGCGAGTGGCCTTTTGTACAACAAGCGACCTTTAGCGTATGGGAAAGTGCAGAAGCGATTCGTACGTTTGCTTATGTGTCTCAGGCTCACGCCTCGATTGTCAAAAAGACAAGAGAACGCAAATGGTATAAAGAAGATATGTTTAATCGTTTTGAGGTACTAAGCGAAGAAAAAACACCTTTGATATGAGTAAGCAAGCAATTGTAATTGGCTCGGGTATTGCAGGAATTGCCACATCGATTCGGTTGGCTTGTCAGGGGTTTGCTGTTTCCGTTTTTGAAAAAAACGAATACGCAGGGGGAAAATTATCTTCCTTTTCACTAGGGGATTACCGATTTGATTTTGGCCCTTCCTTGTTTACCATGCCACATTTTGTCGATGAGCTTTTTGAGTTGGCTGGCGAAAATCCACGTGATCATTTTCAGTACAAACGTAAAGAGATTGGCTGTAAATACTATTGGGAAGATGGTGTTCGACTTAATGCTTATGGCGATACCGATCGGTTTTTGGAAGAAGTCGATGACAAATTGGGGGTATCAAAACACCAACTGCTAGATTATCTTGCTCGTGCCGAGAAAAAATACAATCGAACTGTATCTATATTTTTAGAGCAAAGCTTACACAAATGGCGTACTTATCTTAACAAAGCTACTTTGGAGGGCATTTTCCATTTGTTTTCCTATGAACTCGACACTACTCTGCACAAGGTCAATACCCGCCGATTGAAAGAACCACACTTGGTGCAGTTCTACGATCGCTTTGCTACCTATAACGGTTCCAATCCCTATCAAACACCTGGTATGATGACTCTTATTCAACACCTCGAGCAGCATTATGGCACTTTTGTTCCTGAAAAAGGTATGGTTGATATCTCCAATAGCTTGGTTGCCCTCGCCGAACGAAACGGGGTACAATTTCACTACAACACACCCGTTGATAAAATTATCTTGGAGGGCAAAACGGCGGTAGGGATACGGACGAATGGCATAACACACAAAGCCAATGTGGTAGTATCCAATATGGATGTCGTACCGACATATCGGCATTTGATGCCCGCTCAACAAGCGCCAGAGAAAAGTCTACTTCAAGAACGTTCTAGCTCGGCAGTGATTTTTTACTGGGGAATCAATCGGGCCTTTCCAGACTTGGATTTACACAATATATTTTTCAGTGAGGATTACAAGGCAGAATTCAATGCGTTATTTACAGAAAAGACCCTCCCTGCTGATCCAACGGTCTATGTCAATATCACGGCCAAAGACGTGAAAGGCGATGCACCAGAGGGCAAGGAAAACTGGTTTGTGATGATCAATGCACCTCACGATGTGGGTCAGGACTGGGATGCGTTGGTTCAACAATTGCGTATACGGGTTTTGAACAAACTAAATCGTAATTTGAATATAAATTTTGAAGATTGTATAGAAGAAGAGTTTGTGGTAACCCCACCAATAATTGCTGATAAGACAGCATCCTTTACTGGGGCTCTATATGGCTCGGCAAGCAATGACCGTATGGCAGCCTTTTTGCGGCATCCCAATTTTTCACGTCAAATTTCAAACTTGTATTTTTGTGGAGGAAGTGTACATCCAGGGGGCGGAATCCCCTTGTGTTTGCTTTCTGCCAAAATCGTTGCTAATCTAGTTAAATATCCATGATAGAACTTCTAGTTCCAAGAGAGCGCACCACACAAATATCTGTGTGCATGATTTGGTTGTTTCACATAAGTGGGGCACTAGGAATTCTATATGGCGACAGGGAATTTTTTTTACAAACTACTCCTATTAACTTATTTTTTACGCTTGTATTGTTGTTTGCCAACCTTAAAAACCCCGATCGACGAATGGGGTGGGCTGCGATTTTAGCCTTTACCCTAGGAATGCTGGTCGAAATATTAGGTGTAAACTATGGCTTGATCTTTGGCACTTACTCCTATGGAGAGAATCTTGGTGTCAAAGTTCTTGGCGTTCCCGTTCTGATCGGGGCCAATTGGGTGATGCTGAGTTTTATTACAGGGGCAATGGGAGATGCATTGTTTAAAAACAATAAAATCTCAGCAGCCATCTCTGGGGCAGTACTGATGGTCCTCATCGATTTGGTGATTGAGCCCGTAGCACCCATTTTCGATTATTGGACATTTAGCGAGCATATCGCACCCTTGTCAAATTACGTCGGTTGGTTTTTGGTTGCCTTGCCAATTCAGTTGGGTATACAATACTGGATTCGCGAAAAAGAATACACCTTTTCAGCACACCTTGTTTTAGTCCACTTTTTATTTTTTGGGGTTTTTGCCCTCCAATAGCCCCGTAGTTCAATGGATAGAATAGAAGTTTCCTAAACTTTAGATTCAGGTTCGATTCCTGACGGGGCTACAACATCAAAAAAATTCAATACTCAAATCAGAACTAATTTCTGCTGATAATGAGAGAATTATTTGAAATTGTTTTTCCAAACGAATCTATAATACTTACAAAATAATAACCAGATGCGAAAGGAGTGTCAATTGAATAGTAATCGGTTTCTTCAATTTTTACTTTACGGATTACACGACCATGAATATCACGAACTATAATTTTGCTAAATAAAATATTTGATTCAATTGAAATTCTGTCTTTAGCTGGATTTGGATAAATCGAAACCCTTTCAATTATTTCTTCTTCATCTTCATCTTCATCTGGTTTCTCATTAAAAATTTCAAATTCAACCCAATTTAAGTTAAATGAACTTTCTGTTACATTCATTCTCATCTCATAAGACCCTCTAGGCAGATCAATCTCTTTTTCTATTGTTTTCCAGTTTTGCCATCCACCCGTATTATTGATTTCGAATTTATCTAAGATAATATTTTCATTTAGTCCGTTATTAAATTCAAGTGAGAATTCACCTCCCCCTGTATTACTGGAAACTCTTGCTTTTACCTTATAAGTTTCTTCAGAATTAACATAAATTAAATAGTTAGAAAAATCTCCTTTATCCATGTAAGATAAATTTGATCCACCACCCTCATCATTGCAGTTTTCTAAGCTAAGCCCTGATTGTTTAAAATACTCTTCAGCTTCAATTTTTCCAGGAATTTGAAATCCTTCCCCCTCATTATATTCAAATTCAATCCAATTAAAATTAAAACCTCCTTCAATAACATTAAGAGTTAATGTGTAATCCCCAGGCATGATTATTAAATCTTCTGAAACAGTTTGCCAAGACTGCCAACCATTTGTTTGAGGTGTGGTAAAAGTGTGTAAAAACTCATCTAAAGAATTTTCTGCTGATAAGGATGCTCTTACTTTACCAGACTCAAAACCGGCTGTTCTTAATGAAATTTTGTAGCTACCAGGTTTAGCTACTGAAATTAAATATTTCATGTAGTCGCCCGATTCAATATAACTGAGATTTTTCCCCCCTCCAGTATCTGAGCAGTTCTCAATTTCAACACCATAATTTACATAATAGTCTTCAGCTTCAATTTTGGAGGGAACCATATTGTATTGTAAATCCTCTGAAAGATATTCAAACTCATACCAATTGATGTTGACAGCAGATTCTAGTGGTGACATTTTCATGATATAATTTCCCTGTGGCAAAACGGTTTGTTGCTCTACGGTTTTCCATGTATTCCATCCTCCAGTTCGTTCGGGTTTTACAAGCGCAATGTTGTAGGCAGAGCCGTCAGAATTTTCAAGTTCTAAGGAAAACTCAGCATCATCGTAGTCAGTTGCAATTCTACTTTTGACCAAATAGGTTCCCTGATTATTTACATTTACTCTATAATTTGCAAAATCTCCTACATCTAAGTAACCTAATTGTTCTCCACCTCCGGAATCAAAAGATTCTGAAACAACTAACCCTGATTGAGTATCGAAATTTTCAGCTTCGATTTTTCCAGGAATATTTAACCTTTCAGACTCGTCAATTAATTCAAAGTTCATCCAATTCAAATTAAATTCATTACTCAAAACAGAAAAAAGTAAAGTGTATTTTCCATGTTCTAAATAAATTTCATCCTCAGCCGTTTGCCATGTTTGCCAACCATTGGTTCCATTAAAATTGTATGATTTGAAATATACAACTTCACTATCTTGCTTAAATGATAAACTAAAAGATATATCTTGTCTTTCACTTGCAATCCTAAATTGAGCTAAATAGTTTGAACTTTCTTGAACATCAATTTCATAAGTTGCATTATCACCTGGCTGTAAATCCTTGATATTTAAACCTAAACCTGTGTCGGTAGTTTCTTCAGTCCCTATTCCATTTGCAGATTCATAATCTTCCGCTTCAATTTTTCCTGGCACTAGTTTTATAATTTCAATTAAGTTTTGGACTGGGAAATTTGTAAAATTTCCTAATGATTCACCAGTATCTGAAATAATTCCACCGTCAATATAACTTACTGAAATTTCATCGTAAAATGATAATGCTTCATTTACTTTAATTAGAATATTATTTTGATTTTCAATATCAATTTCAATATTGCTGATGTTTACACCAGCCCCATTTGCTTTAACAGTAAAAGATTGGAAATTATTTATTTGTGAAGCAATATTTTTATTTAATGACAATTTAATTTCGTCATCTTTATTTTCAATTATTGCTCCAATATGTTTAAAATCTGGAGATTGATTATCAGATAACTTAAATTCAAATGATTCAACGTTAAATTCAACATCTCCAATTATTCTAACTTTGAAAGAGTTTTCTCCTTGCTTCAAAAAGGATGTTTTAGATGTAACAGTTGAAAAGTTAGAGTAACTACCTGTATTACCTAAGCCTCTAATTGGTGAAATAATTGAATTATTCCATTCAAATTGAATCTTTCCACCTGCATTTAATGCAGAATATTTTGTATGAATATCATAAAACCCAGCTTGTTCTACATAAACAGTATATTTCATCCACTCACGGTCACGAACATAACCAACACTATACCCATTTGATGAATTGCTTCCAGAGCCATAATTAGAAATATCCACTCCATCATTTCTATAAACCCATCCCAAATTCCAACTGGTAGTACCATTTGACCCTGAGTAATTGCCATATTCTGTATCATTATACGCAACTCCTTGAGTGCCTAAATCGTAATGTGTTGCCAGAATTGTTCCTGGTAATTTGTTTTCACTGAAGGGAAGTAATTCATTAGAGCTTGGCTGACGAATCATAGCGTCAACAACTCCTTTGTTAAATATGTTATTGCTAATATTTGAAGAAATGGCCAGATCCATTAAGCCTTGAAAAGATAGGTCAGGATCTGGCCTATCAGCCTCTCCTTTAAAATAGTCAACTATTTGATTGTAATAGGTGTTAGTTGGAATCGAATTTATAGAAACCGTTGTACTTAATCGTTTAGATGGCCACCATGCCCAACCGATGTTGTTATTCTCAAATAACGAAATAGCTTCTTTAAACCATACATTTGAATTTTCACCACTTTCTCCCATCCAAAGGGGTATATCGTATTGTTCTCTCATATCCAATACCCACTGAATTGTATTTTGTGTATTTATATTCCAGTATTTATGAAAACTGTAAACCATATTATTATCCCATGGTGGGGTCAATCCAGTAAAATCATTTGCAAACCAGTTTCCCTCGATAAAAATTATATGATTTTGGTCATGAGATCTGATGGAATTGGTAATTTGAACATATAACTCACGAATTTCACTTCCACTCAAATTCCAATTAGGCTCATTTAAAATATCATAACCACCTATCCATTCTTTATTTTTATAACGTTCAGCCAATTTACCCCAAAGTGCAACTGTTTTATTTTTATTTCTTGAGCTTTCCCATAATGAAGGTAAATTAGGATCATAATCTGAAATGCCCTCGTCATATCCCTGACCACCCGGTGCAGCATGGAGATCTAATATTAGATATAATTCATTTTCTTCACACCATAAAAGAAGCTCATCGATAATTTCAAAACCTTTGTTAAGCCATGTATTTTCATCTTCATTCTCCTCTTCAATTGGCAAGGTAAATAGGTTATAATGCATAGGAACACGAACACTATTAAATCCCCATGAAGCCATAGAATCAATATCCTCTTTTGTAATAAAGTTTTCTAGCCAGGCATCATAAAATTGTTCAGTTCTTTCTGGACCAATTAAATCTTCAATTTTAGTTCTAAAGTCTTTTTGATTAGCGGCCCCTCCAGAAACCTTCATCATATATGGCTCTTGAAGCATCCATCCTCCAAGACCCAAACCCCTAAGAATTATAGGATTACTATTTTTATCGATAATATCCTTACCCGAAGTTTTCAAAAATTGTGAACTAACAGTTGTTGATGCTAGTAAAACAAATATTAGAGTCAATAAATTGTTTTGTGAAAAATTCTGATTTTTTATCATTTTAATATTTCCAACTTGAATTCAATAAAAAAGCAGAAGAAATGAGTCATTTTCTATGTTCGTGTTTTACCCAGTCAACTTCCATAACCCATTCACCTTCCATAGGGTTATCGGTAATTTTCGCAAAATTCAAAATTGCAAACATAGGTTCTGGATAATTATCTCCTAATCCAACATTTCTATATACTTCACTTTCATCTAAACGATAGACAAGATCATTACCCTCCCATTCAACAGAATATTCGCGAAACTCAGTTAATGTAGTGGTTACTGATCCACGAAGACTCCACCAATCTCCTTTATCACATTCCCCTAAACTTTTTATTGCGCCTGTAGTGTAGTGATCTACAGCATAGTCTCCATGATGTTCAAAAATATCTATCTCTCCAGAACCAGTCAAGGGCCAACATACAGTTTCGTCTTCCTCTTGGACTGGTGGCTCATTATTTTGCGCACCTAATATCCACCAGGCTGGGAACATACTTTTTTGGCTTTCACCATGAATTCGTAAACTAGCGGTCCACTTACCTTTGACAAACTCTTTTCTATTTTTAGAGGCTATCCGCCCTGCCACATATTTTGTTTTGGGGTGTTGATTACCATGCTTGTCCATATTGTCACATTCAATAGGAGTTTCAATATTGATAACTTTTAATTTTAAAGTACCATTACTTACTTCTCTTGTTCCATATTCTCCATCTGGAAGATAACACTGTTTTTCATCGTTTACCCAGATTCTTTGATCTTGCCAGTTGTTGTCGTCAAATGAATCAAAATCATCAAAGAAGTCAACAGTCCATTCATCATTGTCGTTAACAACAGTGTTAGAACTGTTATTTAGAAAATAAATAATGGAGCCAATTACAATTATTAATAGAAAAGTGAAAAAATACTTTGATTTATTTGTTTTTACCATGGTTTAAAAGTTTATTATAAATTATCAATTCCATAAAGTGAGATTTCAGATCCATGAACGAAAGTATCACTTCCAAAATTTGCAGTAATACTAAATTTTAGATATCTGAACTGAGGGGATATTTCCTCAAGACTAAAATCATGTCCCAAAGCAGCTTCTTCCAACTTATCCCCTGGAATGATTCCCTCACTGTTCATAGGGTCACCTATGTCATATGAACCAACCAATTCCCACTCTAATTTATCATTCGAAACATAGATATCAAATGTTCGTAAATTTTCAGCCTGATAATAGTATGGTTCAAGAGGATCATTGGGTGCGTTGTACCAAAATGCTCTTTGCCATACTTTAAATCTATTTATTTTGACTTGTTTGTTAAGATCAATGACAATGTCAAGTGGCCATCTCAACACCCCTCCATTGTCTGCTCGATTAATTATAAAGTAGCTATTATCTGAATTTGTAGCAGCTGTGTCAACAATATCATCCCAGAAATTAACTGTGCTTCCTTCATATGCATTTCCATTTATAGATAGGTTATCAACTAAAGTCCAAGTATCTTTAGCAATTTTTTCTTCAAAAAGTGGAGTGTATTGACCAACATCACGAATAGGGGTTTCATTTCCGTCAAAATCTTCAACTTTAATAGAAAAGTTTGTAGGGGTTGCAGCTAATCCACGAACAAATTGGGAATTATTTCTAGAGTTTGATGATAGTATACGAAACTCTTGAATTCCATTAACTTCAATAAAAAGATATACAAATACAGTTTTTTCTTCAACGTTTTCCCAACTTACTCTAACTCCACCAAGATCTTCAACAAGACTTATGTTTTCGAGAATGTCGAAAATAAAAGACCTTTGGGGAGTAACAGAAATATTTATTCCCTCAGAAATATTCTGACTTTCGTCAACCACTTTTATATTAACATCTACTGGAGTTGAGTCTATCATACCACTAATCTCCAATGATGTTTTATGTTTACTTGAAACACGAAAAACTTTTTGCCCTTGAGCATTCACATATTCAGCACGAACATAAAGTATATCATTATCTGAAGGTAATTCATAATTTATTAGAGCACCTCCATTTGTTGGTTCAATTGAAACAATTAAAACATCTCCAGGTGGATCATTGTCTGAAATATTTTCAGATTCACATCCAAACATTAGTATCAAGACATAAACCCAAATAAATTTTAATCTTTTTCTGAACAAAAATGTTTCTTTTAGTTTTTTCATTACCATCCAGGATTTTGAATTAAATTTCGATTAGTTGTTAATTCACTAGACTTTATGGGATGAAGGTAATCTCTTGGGCTCAAAAAAGATCTAGTTCCAACTTCTCTGGTTTGATAAAATCCAGCCTCAGAAGTTTCATCTACTGACCATCCGTAAACAGGAGAATTGAAATATGTTTCTGCGAGTTTCCAACGACGTATATCATTATATCGGTGACCTTCAAAAGCAAGCTCAATCATTCTTTCATGATGAATTATTTCGCGTAATCCATCTTGAGAAGTATGTTTGTTTGGAGTTTTTGCAATGAAGCTATTACTCCATATGTCCTCAACATCTGGTATACCTGCTCGGGCACGAACATAATTTAATGCATCGTATACTTCTTGGCTTGGCCCATACGCCTCATTCATTGCTTCTGCATAATTAAGATAAAGTTCAGATAATCTTGCATTAGGCCAAGGGTATCGAATTACTTTTTCATAATTGTCTCCTTCTGAATCAGGATGTATTAGTTTTTTGAGAGCATATCCAGTAATAAGGTAATCACTAGTTTGGGCAATTCGACCGTGGGTCTGCCCTTTTCGCATTCTTAAAGTCCATAGTTCGCCCCAACCTCTATATTGTCCTGTATCAAATCCAATTGATGAATAAAAACGAGGTTCTCGGTCTAAATGTAAATATGCTGTTTTTAGCCCAGGTTGAGCGTAATCACGACGGTCTCCGGGGACAGTAGTTATATTATATCTTCCATTATAATTGAATGATAAATCTTCATCAATTGGTAGTCCATTTCGACTGTAATACATTTCCGCCATCCTTAGCGTAGGAGACACCCATTGCCAAGCAGCTTCAACCGAAGAAGCAGATGGATTTTTCATTAATGCACCAGCTTGAAGCTTCCACCAACTGTAAACTGGGTGAGAATCCCCCCAAAGCAGTTCTGAATTCCATTTGTCAGTGATGGAATATTTTAAGTCATATAATGTTTTGTAAAATTCAAATTGAATATTATTTAAATCATAAGGATTCGGGGTGCCTGAATATTTGTAGATTGAAACACCTTGACCAGTTGCAAAATCGATAGCTTCACGGGTAATATTAGCAGCCAATTCCCACTTTGTTATTTCAAAACTTTGATTGAAAAATGGATTACCCTCGTTGTCCAAAAAGTCGCTGTAGAATTCGCTGTTTCCATTGAAAAGAGGGCTAGCTGAAAGTAATGCAACTTTAGATTTTATTGCATGTGCAATAACCTTATCCATTCTACCCAGATCATTTCTTGTAGTTACTCTTTGGGGTAAATAAACCATCGCTTCATCAATGGTCTGTAGAATATAGGCAAAAACTTCATCAACTGGCTTTCTTAATACTCGTAACTCTTCATCAGAGGCATCAATAGGAAGATTAACATCAACAATTGGGATTGGACCGTAGTTTGATAAAAGTAAAAAGTGATAATAAGCTTTTAATAATTTTGCTTCAGCTTTCCAGCTGTTTTTTTCTTCTTGCTCTAAATCAATAACTCTATCCATATTTTCAATCAGTAGGTTACAGCTCCTAATTCCTTCCCACAATGAACCTTGACCTCGGCCAGAAGCTCCATACCCACTCCAAAGACTCATGGTTGGATTATCTGCTTCTTGTTCACCTTTCATTAATTTAATTGAGTTAGGTTCCTTTGCAAAAGGAGTTGTAATTTCATCAGTGAGTAGTGCGTACGTAGCATAAAGTGCATCATTTTGTGGAAGGTAGCTATAGCATGTGACTAAAGCGGTATATGCAGCCTCTTCGCGTTCAAACATCAATGACACTTCTTGTGTTCTGTCAGGAACAATATCTAAATAATCATTACAACTTATAAATGAAATTATAAGAATTATGAAAAGTACATTTTTTAATTTTTTAGCCATGATTAAAAACTTATTTGTAATCCAACATTAAAAACTCTTTGCGGAGGATAGCCAAGACCATTTCCAGCCATTTCAATATCCCACAAATTAAAATCACTAAAACTCAGTAAATTTAGTCCTGTTAGGTACATTCTGGTATTTACAGAATTACCAGAAAAAATTGTTTTAGGTAGCGTGTAACCAAATTCAATATTTTTTAGACGAAGGAAATCACCTTTCTTCTGCCACCATGTAGAATCGTGATTATTATTTTCTATAATTTCTGTTGATAGTCTTGGCCAAAAAGCATAGGGATCAGGATTATTTTCTGTCCAGTTATTCTCAGTAACAATACGAAGTGCATTTCTTTCATTAATAAAAGGTGCAATTTTATCCGGCTTTATAAAGAATGAGGACTTTGCAGCTCCTTGAAAAAAGAATGAAAAATCAAAGCTTTTATAATTCATTGAAGCACCAAATCCATATATAATTTCTGGTACGTCTGGGTTCCCAATTGGAACACGATCTAATTCATTAATTTGCCCGTCGTTATTAACATCTCTATACTTAATATCACCTGGCATGTAGGCATTCTGAGCTCCAGAGAGACCATTGAACTGTTCTGGAGAGTTTTCTATATCCTCTTGATCAATAAAAAGACGTTCAGCAATATACCCTCTTTGTTGATTAGTATGGTATCCAATAGCACTTAAATATTCATATTGATATTGAGGTTCGTTACGAACTACAACTTCATTTGTTGCATAAGTTAATGTTCCTCTACCGGTAATGAAAAAATCATTGGAGAAAGACTTATTGAAATCTATTGCAACATCAAAGCCATTGGATTTCACTTTTCCTGTATTACTACTTACAACAGTAGTTAATCCAGCTGTATCTGGAAATACAGGTCTAGATTCGTAAATTTTGTTTCTATTTTCTGTAAAATAGTCTAACTGAATCATCAATTCTCCAAAGAGTTCTAATTCAATACCATAATTTGTTTTTTCAGCAACTTCCCAAGTTACATTTGGATTAGAATATCGATTTATATTATAACCGTTCGAGTTATTTCCGTAGTCATATCCCCAAGAGTATCCCCTGCCACCTTCATTTAGATTTACATCTGACAAGTAAAAAAACCGGTCATCTCTATTAGCAATATTATCATTTCCAACTAAGCCATAGGTATACTTTAATTTGAACAAAGAGACAAAAGGGACCCAATTAGAGAAGAAATTTTCATTAGATAAAATCCAGCCTAGCCCTGCGGACGGAAAAAAACCGAATCTATAATCCTCAGCAAATTTTTCTGATCCGTTGTAGCCAAAATTTAGTTCACCAAAAAATCTGTCATCATACCCATAAGTTGCTCTCCCTGAAAGACCCATGTTACGAGAAGGCAAATTAGCTAGATAAGAACTTCCAGAAATTGTATTTAATGCTTCACTAAAATTAAATACTAATAATCCACCAACTTGGTGCTTATCTTTAAATAATCTGTCATATTGGGTAACAAACTCATAATAATAATTACTCTCAACATTATTATCTGTTTGATTTTCATTTAGGTACTCTGTGCCCTCTTGAATTTGATATAATTCGTTTTCTATTCCAAAATTTGTTTGTGTTTCCAAAACACCATAGTAAAATGGTGTAAAACTCCTTTTATTTTCAGTTCTAGAATAACTTTTTATTGCTGCTAGAGCACGAAAAGAAAGACCTTTAGTTATGAAATCTAAATCTTGTTCAATTTGAACTTGTGATAAAATAGTTGAAGTAAATCTATTTTTGTAGCCTTTTACCATTTCAGCGTATGGGTTTGGATAGCCCCCATTACCTTTATTTCCAAAAAGAGTGTGATTAAATTTTAGAGTTGAGTCTTCGTCAAATGTGTAATATTTGGGGAAATTCACAGGACTAGCATCAATTACTTTTTCAAATATTCTCTCTGCATCTTCCCTAGGGCCATTGTATCTTTCAAATTGAGAATTGAATTTTACAGCAATTTTTGTTGTTTTTGTAAGGTTAATATTTATGTTAGCTCTCAGATTTGAACGGTTTATGTCTATATTATTATTGAAATTATTTAAGGGATCAACTTTTAGAAGTCCAGTGTCATTATTGTGGGATGCTGAAAGATAATATTGAGCAATATCACCACCTCCATTAACATTAAGATTAAATTTTCTATTCAAAGTGAAATCTTTGAATAATTCATTATACCAGTCTACATCCGGATAAATTTCTGGGTTTAATTTTCTGAGAGTTGACTCAATTTTATTTTTACTAAAAGCTAAAGGCGCTGATGGGTTTCTAAGTCTAAGTGCCCGATTATAAAGTTCCATGTATTCTACACCATCAAGGAAATCACTTATTTGAGATGGTGAGGAGTGTGCTACTTCATAACGAAATGATACTTTAGCTTTTCCCTTGACACCTTCTTTAGTTGTTACAAGAATAACACCATTTGCGCCTCTTGCACCATAAAGTGATGTAGCCGTAGCATCTTTCATTATTGAAAAGCTTGCAATATTATCAGGTTCTATTTTAGCTAAATCATCGTCACTCACTTCTAAACCATCAATAAGAATAAGAGGGCTATTCGAGGTTCCAAAAGATGTAATACCTCTCACAAAAAATTCAGCATTGTCAGCTCCAGGCTCACCTGACCTTTGGTATGAAATAACTCCAGCTAGTCGACCTGCAAATGATGCAGTTAAATTAGAAGTGGGTTGTTTTAGTTCTGAGGGTTTTATTGTATTAATTGATCCAATTACACTATTTTTTTTCTGCTTTTGAAATGCAACGACTTGAACTTCCTCAAGGCTTTCAACATTTTCTTCAAGAATTACATCCATAAAGCGTTTGCCTCGTATTTCAATTGTTTTTGTATCGAAACCTAAGTAAGAAAATACAAGCTCTACATTTGGTGAACTAGTTGTTAATAAATAGTTGCCATCCAAATCTGAAACTACACCATTTGATGAATCTTTTTCTAATACTGTGACACCTGGAAGAGGCCCACCACTAGAATCAACAATAGTACCTGAAATTAAATGTCCTTGAGCAAGGATTGAATTTATATTAAAAATTGATAATAATATAAAATATGATAGAAATCTTTTAATCATTAATTTCTTATTAGAAATTTATTTTGTAGATAAATATTTAAACTATTCAATTCGAAATGATCTGATTTGAGAGTAGGTACTGTTTCCATTACTGTCATGACTATTAACCCTCCAATAATATATGGTGTTAGAATCAAGTTGAACCTGCTTTGAAGTATCCGAGATATTATTCAATTCTTCTGGGGTTGTTTGTTTGCCATCAATTTTATCTACATAAAGTGTATATGTCAAATCATCACCATCTGGGTCAGTACCAGACCATTGCATTTCAAAAATTCCAGCAGTAAGTTCAATCACCTCACCAGATTTTGGATTAATAAGTTCCGCTGGGAATGGAGCACTGTTTTGCTCTCCATCATTTTTCAAGTAGAACCGCCATTTACTACTGATTGGTTGATCATCTGGATAATCTTCTGAAACGGATGTGACATACCATTCATATGCATAACCTTTATTTAAATCAACTGATATTGAATTTGATGTGATTCCTGACCTAATGATTTCAGCATTTGTTTGCAAATTTTTAATATTTAATGAATAAGTTGTTACACCTGAAACATCGCTCCATGAGAACTCAACTGAGGATTGGGTACTACTAATTGATGTGCCTGAACTACAATTTTCATTATTTGCTGGTAGAGACAAGGTAACCTGTGAAGGAGGTATAGGGTCGCTGCTTCCAGAGCAACTTAAAAAAATTGTAAAAAAGGCAAATATTGAAAAAACAAAATATCTATTCATTTTTTAAAAATTTTGAAGTTTTTGAAATTGTTGGACCTTTAATTTCAATAAAGTAAAGACCTTTTGAATATCCTTTCATATCAACAATAATGGTTCGATCACTGTTAACTTTTCTATTAGAGCTTATTAATTTGACACCACGTATGTCTTTAACAACTATTTCTGCCATTTCATCATTTCCACCAACTATAACTTTAAGTATATTATTAATAGGGTTAGGATGAATTAAAATGTTTTCACTATTAAAATAATACTTTTCAAAAATTCCTTGGCAACTTAAATCGGTAGTAAACTTTATTGTATTTGGGCCTTTAAAAAGATTTATTGTAGTACGCCCTTTTGGAACAATTGTAGATATCCCATTGTGAACCAAGTTAAATGAGGATGCCCCATCCAATTTAAATTCAACTGATTCTCCTGAAAGCGATAATGAACCATCAACAATGAATGGATCAGGTTGGCTTAAAGTAACTTCTGAGCACTGTACAAAAGAATCTTGTCCTCCTACGCTTATACAAACTTCATAAATCCCTACAGTTAAATCATCAATTGTTTTGTCATACCCGTTAGTGCTATCCAAGGCAAATGATGTGTCACCAATAGTAACACTATAATCAAAACCTTGGTCCTTAGCTTTGACATATATTGAACCATCATTTGATTCTATGCAAGAAAAAGATGAGACTTTAACTTCAAAATTATCTATGGGTAAAGTAAAAATTTCGCAACCATTGATATCAACTACTGTTCCTGATGGCGTTTGTGGACAATTGTCATATCGATTTGGAACACCATCTCCATCTGAATCACTTGGCTGTGAACTAGAGCAACCATTAGAATCAACAGCTTCTCCAACTGGAGTATCTGGGCAATCATCATCGCCGTCATTTACTCCATCTCCATCAGTATCAACATTAGGATCTGGTCCTAAATCAGGACCACTGAGGTCATCGAGATAGAACGTGGCTGGAGTTCCATCCCCACCATTAATAAATACTTTAATGTGAGTGTAATTCGATCGATCTTTGTCAGGCTCTTCAGCAAATAATTCATTGAAGTCAAAAAATAATGTTTGAAATTCTCCAGATAAATATACATTGGAGTCAGTCTCATCCCAAGTACCAACCCAATCTGTAACATCACTCGATAATTTAAAACGAACCCAGCATGGAGAAGAAGCCTTAACTTTAATTGAAAAAACATTTCCTGATGAAAAATCAATTGCACGATCAAGCTGATAATGAACTGAGCTCCAACCTCCTGTTTCTTGTGATTTATTATACTGGAGAATAAAATTAGTACTATCATCAGGATCAATAACTTCATCTACACTAGCAATTGTCCCATTTTCACCATAAAGTTCAACAAGAGTAGTAAGATCATCACCTCCTTGATGATCATCATAGGTAACAAATGTTGGAACAATAATATCCTCAGTCGAAAAAGTACCATTAGCATTATTAATTGCTTGATTTTCTCCAACATATGAGGTCGTATTTTCTTTTACACCATACCAATATGTTACATTAGGATTTAATGGTTCTGCTGGTACAATATGAAATGCTAAACCGTCTTCAGATAGGGCAACTTTGATTGGTACTAAATTACCAGCTTGATTATTTTCACGTAACTCAACATGATTTTCTGGTTCAGTTATAACAGTACCATCTAAATTAGTATATGCCAAACTACCATTAATTGATAAAGTTGAAAAAATAGAAATTTCTGTAGATCCATCATCTGGAATTAGTGCAGTTACTCCTTCAGGGGGGGTATCTCCTTTGTGAATATCATCAAAATAATAAACATCGCCAGCTGTAGAACCTCCTGACTTATCCCTATCAAAATATATTTGAACTCTATTGTGGTGAGTTGCTTCAAGAGCACTAAAATTATAAACAAGCTCAACCCACTGATTAGTTTCCTCAACAAGAATATTCTTGACACCTGAGGGATTATTTCCCCAATCAGGATTATTTTGTAATTGCATTCCTACAGTAACAGGTTTGTCTACCCAGACCTTCACTCTGAAAAAAGGAGTAACCCCATAGTCAAAGAAAGTAAGTTTAGACCCATTTACATCTCCATTTTCTAAGCCCTCATCTCCGCTAGGGACGGTATATTGACCTACTTTTTCAGATATATTTAAACCTGATTTGTCGGGGTTATCAATCTTAGCAAATCCAGCACTTGATCCCCATGAAGTCCAAGTCGCATCAGTTTCTGGGGCTTCAAAATCAATAAGCATTTGATTCGATACCCTTTCTTCAATAGTAAAAGTTGCGCTTTCAGCAATAACATCAGTATCGTCATTGTATTTTATTGCTGTCTCATCAAATGATATAAAATAAGTACTTTCAAAATTAAATGATTCATCAGGGTCAACTGAAATATTATTTTTTTCTGAGTTGATAGAAGCAGTGAATCCTAAACTGTTTCCCGATGAATTGTTTTCCTTTAATGAAATTAACGACGCTAAATTTTCATTGGTTAATTCACTAGCATCAGAATTCATTAGACCTTTATTTGTGTATATAGTAATATCAGTAGACCTACTTACATTTGTTTCTCCATTTCCAGGAATAAATGCTAATTGATTAGTTGTGTAAGTAGAAGGAGTTGTTAAGTCATCCACATAGTATACATTCCCAGCAGCATTATTTGACCCTGTAAAAAATAGTCCATATTTATTTAGAAGTATATCATCTGTATCAAATTCTAAACTAACAGAGACCCATTGATTTAGAGTGGTAACTGAGGTTTTGGCAATAGTATTGTGCCCTCCCCAGTCTAAATTATTTTCTAGTTTTATTGCAACATCTACTTCAACTGAAGTCCAAACTTTTAAAGTTATTATATTGTTATCTTCAGCATTATAATATTGTTCAATATGTGGAGCTCCCCCAATTTGTTCAGGGTCTGAAACCATAGTTAATTTAGCGACCCAAGCTGATGAGTTAACAGTATCTGGACTAGGGTTTTCTACACGTTCGGATTGTAGCTCTCCATTCCAATTAGATAAAACAATCGAGTTTTCATCTTCAAAGTCTTCCAATAAATCAGTCTGCTGTGCAATTGCATGATAAAGAAAAAAAGTAGATACAATTAAAAAAAGTTTATTCATAGTTAAACGTTGTTATTATGCATACAACTTATGGCTTCGTAATTAAAGTTCACTAAAATAAGTCTATAAAGTACAAGTCAAAAAAAAATCATCATTAATTTATTATTTTAACATATGGTGTCTCAAATATTTATCAAAACAATAAACAAAACCCCTAAACCAATTATATTAATTCTAAAAAAATGCGAAAATAATTTTTTAACCTATGTTAATTTCTCGATCTTAGGTCTAAATGTGTTCTTTTAACTTGAAACAAATAATTCTTTATAAGCAATAAATATTAATTTTTTATTATTACAAATCGCTTAAATTTTTCGTCAATATGGAGTATGTATAATCCGGGCTTTGTAGAGGTGTTAACTAAAATCATTGTAGTATTAGTGGTTGCATCATAGACTCTATTACTGATTTTGACTTTTTGTCCTATAGCATCATATAGTGAAAGGGACACTTTATTATCAGTGTTAGTAATATAAATTCGTCTGTTGGTTATTGGGTTTGGATAGACAATTACTTTTTTTAGATTTTCCTCAATTTCATGAATTCCTTCAAAGTAGCGGTTAGCTAATTCAAATGTATCAGACGCAACTAATTGCCCAATAAATCTTCCGGGGATATCATCAGCAGGTGGATGAATGCCCCCCCATATTCTGCTAAGACTAGTTTGATCAGATGCATCTCTATAGGTTGCCCACTGAAGGGTTATATCAACTGAAGGACCTTCCTCAAAAACTAAAAATTCATTTGCTTTTGCAACAAACTCACCAATACCTCCAGGAAAATATTCATCACCTGTGATGTAAGTTAATAATTCAGCTGCTGCACGTGAATAGGTAGAATGACCTGAAACGTAGCCCGCAAAAGGGGGAGTGACAAAAGTAGGTCTTTGATAAGGATACCATTCAGATCCTCTAATCCAACCCACACCTGCTTGATCAGTTTCTGGGGTTTCAATATTTTCATGACCTCTCCAAGTATAAAGTTTAATTGCCCCTACATATTCATCATTTTTTCCAGACAAAGAATCTCCAGTTTTTATTAGTTCAATATATCCAGGAATTAAAAGAATACCGCCAACATTGAAATTAGGGAGGTTAGGATCCGAGCTTTGACCTCTAGAAACCATAGAACGAATTGCTGATATGGGTCTTACATAATCATACCACCCTTTCACACTCCAAGAAGCTATGGCAGCGTCATGCATCCCACCACCTAATATAAAATAAGACTTTACATCCCATTCCAACGAATCTAATATTGGTCCTTTTCCTTGAAAACGTTTTTCAAAAATGGGATTGTCATTAACATAATTTAAAATTGAAAACCAATGGCCAGGTGGAGTTTCGGAATCTGGACCATCTGCCCAAAACTCTGCCAAAACCCGGGTATAATCGCCTCTAGGAACAATATTTGGGCTGTAACTTTTTTTAGTGTAAGGATTTATGCTTCTACCTTTATCATAAGAACCTCCTTCAAAAAAATTATAAAAATTCTCGTAATCATTATATTTTTTTGGGAATGATTCAATATTAACATTTCCAATTTTAGCGGGTGAAATGTCCCATAAGACACCATCATTTGGGTCTAAGTGCGACTGCCATATGGACACCATTGAAAATCCCCATTTATATGCCTTACTGCCTTCATCATCGTATTTTAGATTAATGTATGGGGGTCCTAAAGGATCATGAAAAACATGGAACAGATTACCGTTTCTTTTGTAAGTGATTTTATCTTCCTCCTTCAATGCAAAACCATTAACATTACCCCACTCAGGACTTAAAAATGGAGGTACATTTCCATCAATTAGATTTCCACCCTGATCTATAAATGTATCAAGTCCTAATGGTTGCCATCTGTTAGGATCTTCCATTACAGGGCTCTGGTCTGTATTTAGTGAATATGGTAAGTTAATAGGATTATAATAGGCATTATCATAACCTGAAGCCTCTCTCGAACCATCTTGGAGGCCATACTCAATAATAGTTTTTGCAACATAATTACCCAATGCAGAAGCATTACCATTTTTATATTCAGTTGATTGAATAGTAATGTCATACCCAAGTTTATCCATCAACATTTCAAGTCGTAATTGGGTTGATGTTCTTGTTGGAGAATTATTAAATCTGTGTGAAAGCAGTCGAAACATTCCAAAACTAATTGCCTCATTGATATATTCTAATTTGTTATTTTCAAATTCAATCGATTCAAAATGGTCCTTATCAAAATTACTCTGAAAACCATTAAGTTTATTTCCCATTAGATAGGGAAGAGCAACTTTATCGTTAATGGCCCAAATATCATACATAAGAATACCTGAATGAAATAAATTTCTTGCGTGTACAGTTGGTCTTGTAAAATCTCCCCTAATGGACTCTAGTAAAACTTCATTCCATAACCTGGCAATTGAAATGCCATCGGGTAAATTCTTGGCATCCAAATCAACCTCTAAAGAGACTTTTAAACTAGAACAATTATCATCAGATTCAACAACCGATACTGTTCCGCCTGAAGCTACTCCCCATTTCACACTTATCGAGTCAGTTCCTTGACCGCTTAAAATTTCCCCTCCTTCTATTTCCCATTTATTTGTGGATGTGTTGTCAATTTTATAAGAGTATGTTTCAACATTTAAAAATGATGTTGAATCGCTACCGTTTATGAATTTTGAAGTTAAATATGTGCATGAACCATCATCATAGGTTGCTGTAGGGTTATAATTACATGAATTAGGATCTGTACAACCATATATTTTTTCACTTGGTGGTTTATTTTGAATTTCAATTCCTTGCCCCTCAATAGCCTTGTAATTTTTATTTACATCCAGGTTGGTATAATTTTCAATAATTCCAGATGGCCATTTGATTTTAAGATTATCGATTTTAGAGTCATCATTTAACCCAAAATGTATCGGCTGTAAACTTTGACCTAAAAATCCTACTCCAGAATGATGACGTTTTTGAACACCTCTTTGAGTGGTTACTGTAATAATTGCTCCTAACGCATCTCTATTTGAAGAAGTACCCTCAAGTTCGATTTTAAGCCATGATAAATATGGCTCATCGTCGTCAAAATTTAAAAGTTTATTTTCGTAGAAAATTACAGGAGCGTCACTATTAGTTATCATCAAGTCAAGATCCCCATCATTGTCATAATCGAATCCGACATTTTCTACGCTTTCTGCTAATTCATCAACTCCCAACTCAGCTGAGATATTTTCAAATTTATTCTTACCCTGATTATGTAAATTTTTATAATATACATTTTGTTCAGGGCCTCTGGCCTCAAACTCATAGCCATTGACAATAAATAAATCTTCATCCCCATCTAAATCAAAATCAGCAAAACTAGCACCCCATGACCACCCTGATGATTCTAATCCATGTAAAGAAGAATTTTCTTGAAAAAAATTATTCCCATTATTTTCCATGAGATTATTTTCATCAACTCCGGTAAAAAAAATATCAAAATCAAGGTCATTATCAAAATCACTTACAGCAATTCCCATATCATCAATACGACTATCCATCCCAAAAGAAATAGCACTCTCAGTAAATGATAAACCGTTATTATTGATGTATGCATAGTTTGAATAATGAAAATCATTACTAACTATGATATCCAACCAACCATCATTGTTTAAGTCAAATGGCATAGCAGTGTAACTATAGTTTGATTCTGCTTCAACAAGGTTTAACTCTGAAGTTAAATCTGTAAAAGTGCCATCACCATTATTTCTATATAAAAAATTAGATCCACAAGAATTCCAATCATTAACATAAAAATCTAAAAAACCGTCATTATCATAATCAAACCAGGTTGCACTTGTATTAATACACTCATTAGAGGTTGTAATTCCTGAAGACTCAGTAACATTTTCAAATGTTCCATTCCCAAGATTTAGCCATAACTGAATTTTCAAAGAATAAGTTAATAATAAGTCTGGATAACCATCATTATTATAATCACCCCATGATGCACCGAATTTGAAACCCTGCTGAGCAAGAGTTCCTTTAGTTTGATCACGAATTGTAAATAAATTAATAAAACCGGCATCTAAAGTTACATCTGTAAATGAGCCATCATTATTGTTCCTAAATAGTTTGCTAAAAGTAGAAGGATCACTTGGATCCTCAATCTCATAAGCTACTATAAATAAATCTAAGTCTCCATCTTTATCGTAGTCTGCAACTGAAAAACCATTATTTTTTTTGATTTTTCCTAGGCCAATAGAATTTTCAACTTTTTCAAAAATTTGACCAATGGAGTTATTAGGAATCAAAAAGATTGCTAAGAAGAAAAAAAAATGTAGTGGTATTTTAGGGGAACTGATCAGCTTATTTTTTTGTAAAAATAAACTATATGAACTAATCCTCATCAACCATAATACTTAATAATCAAAAAATTTAAAAGCAATTAATACTTGATCAGTTCTATAGTTTCATTTAAATTTTTAGCACTTAGATTAATAAAGTATATACCATTTGGATAATGACTCAGGTCTAACTTAATTTCTCTTGAAAATTTATTTTCACGATGAAAAATATCGACTAATTTTTTACCACTTATATTGAATATTTGGATAGATACTATAGCTGTTTCTATTGGCAATATTAGGGTTATTTTTCCATCTGTTGGATTTGGATAAAAAACAAAAGGATTTGAATCGTTTTCTGAAATTGAGGACACAGCACAATCGCCCACAACAATCGAATGGGGGTTAGCGGAGTTATTTCGTTCCATCCCGTCATAGGAATAAGTAAAATAAAAATTTAATTGTGTGCCTTGAGAGGCGTTGATTTGAAAAGGAACATTAGGCGCGATGTGATACCCTGGATACGGACCACTTCCTGTACCGTAATACAATATACATGTCGGACTGCCAGCATTTCCATTTAAAGGAATGAAAGTTATTGTTGGATTACTTAGGTCATTTGAAATGGCATATTGATAATCGCCATTGCTTGTATCTTCTATACAGTTTTGTGGCTGTTCAATAAGGATAGTTACGTCATCAGAAACAGCTTGCGCACCCTCATCGTCAGTAACAATTGCGGTCAGCACATAACTTCCTTCACTCGAAGTTGACCATGAAACGCTGTAAGGCGAACTGTTATCAGTAGCAATTGACCCACCATCAACATAGAATTCAACTTGATACACAGATCCATTAAAATCAGAAGCATTTGCTGATATTGTAATGCTTTCATCTGGAGCAAATGAACTTCCATTTTCAGGAGAAGTGATGGAAACAGAGGGGTTGATATTTTCACCAGTGTGCTCATAGCTTGTTTTCATTTCACGAGCTGGCACAGTTAATTGAAATCCATCCGAATAGTTTATTATATGCTCTGTTGGACCATAATTATGAGCAACATAAATACGTTGCCCTGCACGTTCAAAAACGGCTGCAATTGGGTAGTCTGCAGAAACTCCAGTATTTACACGTCCAAGCATATGCATATTGTGTATCCAATGATAGGTTTGTGCATCCGAAACACCAAATTTTAGAGATCGATTTGAATTTGAATCGTACAAATTGATTGCTTTTAGAGGGTCGACAAATGATAAATACTGCCAGTATACATCATGCCATAAATTTGCGTTTTCTTCGTTCTGTAGAATACCAGTATTTTCCTCAATTTCGGTCCACAGACTTTCTACATAATCAGTGTTGTGACCCAGGTATAATGACCCACCGTGGATTGGGTAAAATTCAATCCCATAAGAAGCGGCAATATCCGCTGTCCAAAAGGTTCCATTGTCGTAGTCATTGCCCCACAACCTTGAAATGAGGCCATATTGTTGAGTGTTCACAAATGTACGGTTATTGATATCAAACCAATATTCTTCGACAGCACTTTGCTCTGTTGTATAGAGGTAAATCCCAAGATCTCTTATTTCATCATTCCCGGTGATTGTACCCCAGTGAATCAGAGAACTGTTGAATTGCATACTTTCAGAAGTTGACTCTTGATCATTTCCCTGAGGGAAAAATGCAAATCCATTTGCCCAACAGTGACCGGCGTAGGGACTAAAGTTTCGCAAAAACGGAAACAAGCTATCATTCCGGTTTGGCGATGCTGCATCTCGTACGAGGTGGTTGACCATCTCTCCCCACTGGCTTGCCCATCCAGGCTCATATTGTTCCATAAAAGCTGCAGCGTGAATAAAATATCCCCAGTGAAAGTGATGATCATTGATGTTGCTATCCTGACCATGTCCGGCAGGATAGCCAAATAAAGTTGACCAGTTCGAGTTGTAGTAAAATAGAAAAGCAACTTCATTATTTTCGTAACTCAACCAATCTTCTAATCTTTCTTTGATGGTTGAAACAATCTTATTTACTGCTTGTGAATCTCCAAGTTGCTCAGCAATACGGGCAGTTTGAATAAGGCGGTTCATTACCTGACCTTCGTTGTAGGAGTCAGTCCAAGATGACAAGGCATCGTTTTCAATAGCATCAATTTTTTGTTGCAATTTGTTTTGGTCGTAGCTAGATGTATAAATAGCAAGATTTGGCAGAGTCGGTAAAATGCCTTGAAATGTATGTTCTACAGAAAATTGATTGCCTTCCAACATTTTAATGTTTCCGCGAATTGAGCTGTACGTATCTTTGTTAGGGATAGCAGAATTAGGAGCTAAATATCCCCATTGATGTGGCAACAGGCCCTGGATGATTTCATTGTTCGACCCCTCTTTGGTTTCAGTTGTTATAGTAAAATCTGTGCGCACTACAGATGTATTTTCATTGTAGCTCCAGTTAACGGTTGTATTAACAGGAAACACATAGGCATATTTTTGATATTCATTTGCTTTTTGTACAATGTCTGATGTTGACTGAGGAAGCATAGCAACAGACCAGTAGTTTTGGTTATTTAAGTTTGAGGTAAATGTATTCCCGTTTTGTGTCCATGTGCTACCAGTGGGCGCGTAGACAACAAAATCCGCACCATTTCTAGCGTTGAGAATTCTGATTTGCTCGTTGGCAACAGTAACACTACCTGCCTCAACAACGACTTTAGCAACGTCAGATGTTTCTTTGGTTAGATAAACAAATGGCATTCCAATTCCACTTGTCGCTACAAATGAGTTGTTATTGTCTGCCCATTTAATGGAAACAGTCCAATCCGTGTGATCGTCTATAGTCGCTCGGGTGCTATTAAGACCAACCACTCCAACTCGTAAGCTGATTTGATCACCAATAACTCCACGTGGAATATGCGTGACTCCCAGTCCACTAGTTGTTGTTTCCATGGCAAATGGATAATTGTACAGATTATTGACATGATCGGTATTTAGCAGCTTTGACCACCAATCGTTTGTTGGGACGGGTTTTGTTACTGCCTGGCCTGACAGTTGTGGAGTGCCTGCGGGGATTGCATTTCTTCCTTGCGAATCATACCCGGGGAATTGTGTAGTATAGCTTCCCGATCCAACACTAGTGGTCTGTGAAATGACTGGCATGTTAATTAATAATACTATGATTTGAATGATGTATTTTTTCATTTTCATTTATTAATGTAAAGATATAGCTGTAAAACTTTCTAGCAAAGAGTTCATTAATTAGTCTAAACATCTCATAATGAACTTATTGTACTTTTATTGTAGAGGCTATGTAGGGTCAATACTTATAATTTGTATAGTCAATTATTTATTGAAGAAATTAAATACATAATAATATTGGACAACTAAATTTATCTAATATGAAATATTTATACACTTTAATTTTATTATTATCATTTTCATTTGTCGAAGCTCAAATTAATTTGACAGTTGAAATAACTGGAACTCCAACCACTGTTAAAATGACAGGTCCATGGTGGGGCTGGGATCCGAACGGTGGTCCAGCAGCAACCGACAATGGTGATGGTACTTGGACTGTTTCTATGAATGCGCCAAATGAAAATATGGAATATTTGTGGGTTGTAGACAACACTCAAGAGAACCTTATTGCTGATGCTGCTGGTGGAAATTGCTCAACAGCGATTGATTCAGGTAACTTAATTACAGACTATAATGGCTGGGCTAATAGAGTATGGAAAACGACAGATACACATATTCAAACAGCCTATGGAAATTGCTCTTCATTAACTCTTTCAACTGTTGTTGACGTAATAGAATCAGTCACTTTATATCCTAATCCAACTAGTGATTTTGTGCGTATTTCAGCAGGAGAATCTATTGATCTTGTCCGAATATTTGATGTTACTGGTCGAGTTGTTAAAGAGTCGAGTCCTGAAAAATCTGATTTTAGCTTAAATGTTTCTAACTTATCAAAAGGAGTTTATCTTGTTAAATTAAATTCTGGAGATAAAGAAGCTACAACAAAGCTTATTAAGTAAATTATATACTACAAACAAACCTAAATAAACCCACCATTTATGGTGGGTTTTTTGATTTTTGGAAAATTTTCTATAGAATGAAAAATTTGATTACCTGCATTCTCTTTCTTTTTTCAAACGAATCATTTTACACTTTCCAACTTAGCCCTAGTTGGTGCTTTACGAGGGGATTTATCAAAATTTAAGATTTGAAATTATGGAAATCTTCATATTCAAAGTATAGTCCAAATTGATGAAATTCATATTTATAACTTTAAGGTTCAGAAATTACAATCCTTTAGGCCTAATCAAAAAGTATTTATGATTAAAAGTAATTTGGCCAAGAGAATTATCTAGTAAGGATTTCTGGAAATAATTTTAGAGAGATCAAGCGTATTATGGTCAAATAGCATCGAATAATTTTTTCTACATTTGACAAATTAATACTATACCATTGTTTCATTTAAGACGAATTAACACACTGATATTAAGTCTTTTAGGTGGAATATTAATACTATACACTCAATCATTACCGCCTATACAAAGCTTCCCAATCGAGGAATATGCAGCAGGCAACCAAAATTGGATGTTAACCCAAGGCCACAACAATCAAATTTTTATTGCCAATAACGAGGGAGTTTTATCATTTGATGGAGAACGCTGGAAGTTATATCCTAGCAGTTCGATTGTTCGTTCAGTAGCTTATTTTGATAATTTACTTTATTCTGGAAGTTATATGGATTTTGGTTATTGGACCAAACAACCAAGTGGTGAATTATTATACCATTCTTTAGTTGAGGAACACAATATTGAAATTATTGAAGATGAACAATTTTGGAACATCTACAAGATTGAAGATAACCTTGTTTTTCAATCTCTTAATAGAATTTTATTGTTTAACCGAACGACTAAAGAAATCAAATTTATTAAACCCGATAAGCCCATTTTAAAATCCTTTGTTGTTGATGAACGATTATATTTTCAACTTGAAGGCGATGGAATTTACCAATACACTCCAACGGGACTATCTTATTTATTTGGCCAGTCAGAATTTTTTGACACAGAGGTAATTGAAATATTTCCACTTTCTGACGGCTTAAGACTTCTCACCTCATCTAAAGGGTTTTTTACATATCGAAATAATTTATTGCAACCTTGGGCTATTTTAAAATCTACTCTAAAAAATGAATTAGTGTACAGTGCTCTTCAATCATCAAACGGAAATTATGTGATAGGTACAGTCGCTAATGGAATATATATTGTTTCTGAAAATGGCAGGGAAAGTAAACACTTCAATTTTGAAAAAGGACTTTTAAATAATACAGTTCTTTCTATTTATGAGGATAAAGATTTTAATCTTTGGCTTGGTTTAGATAACGGCATCAACTGTGTGATGACAAATTCTCCTTTAGAAGTGTATAACGATTCTAAAGGTCAACTCGGAACAGTATATGCCTCTATTCGCTACCAAAATAATTTGTATATCGCAACAAATCGTGGACTTTTTTTCCGAACATTCAATTCTCCAGAATCAGAGTTTTCTTTGGTTAGTGGATTGTCAGGACAGAACTGGAATTTAGAAATAGTTAATGACCTATTATTTGTTGGCCATGATAGGGGAACATTTATTATAAACCAAGAAAAAGCTATTCGAGTTGGGTCATATATCGGAGCTTGGACTCACAAAATTATCAATCATAATACAATTATTGTTGGTGCTTACGACGGAATTCACGTGCTAAATAGATTCAATGGAGTTTGGAAGTATGCGTTTAAAGTTTCGGGGTTTAATATTTCTTCTCGCCATCTTGAAACCATTAACGAAAAGGAAATTCTGATTAGTCACGAATATAAAGGTGTATATCATTTAACTCTTTCCAGTGACCTTACAATGGCTAATGATGTAAAAAAACTTTCTGTTCGAAGAGGCCGTCATGCAAGTTTAGCAAAATTGAACAGTGAGGTGTATTATTTAAGTCCTAACGGGATGTTCAACTTTAATACTGATAAACAAGAATTTTTACCACTTTCTGTATCAACCCAGATGTTTCAAAATGATTCATATTTGACCGGAAAGATGATAGTTGATCAGCAAAACCGAATTTGGACATTTTTTGAAAAAAATATCGTTCTTCTTGAAAAGAACATATTTGATTCTTCTTTTACTGTTCAAAAAATCCCACTACATAGTGATTTTCGAAAAACAAACTTAGGTTTTGAGAATGTTGGAGATTTAAATAATGGTTTATTTATTCTTGGGACTATGAATGGATTTTTGAGCTTTTCACTAAATCAATACGTAATTCCCAAGTCGCCGTTATTTCTTTCCCGAATTACAGCTTTTAATATTTATCAAAAAGAATATACTCTTCCAATACTTGAAACATCCAAGTTACAGCCAGAAATGAATAACTTACGTTTTGAATTTAGCGTACCCTATTATAGTACCTTAAATACTATTCAGTACCAGTGGTACATGGAAGGGTATCATTCGGATTGGTTGCCATGGAGTGATTTATCATTTTCAGAATTTAAGAATTTAGATTATGGTAATTACACTTTTTACGTACGTGCGAAAAGTGGACAACAGCCTATTGGAGAGGTAATGTCCTATTCATTTTCTATTATGTACCCTTGGTATTATTCCTATTGGGCAATTTTTATTTATTTCGTCATTATAGTGTTTTTATCACTTTTGATTAATAACCTATATACGAGATATTATAGAAGAAAACAAATCAAATATGTAGAGGAATCTAAAAAAGAGTTAGCACTTAAAGAACTCTCAAATACCAAAGCACTTATTGAAGCAAAAAATGATCAATTAAATCAACGTATTGAGAATAAGAATCGTGAGCTGGCCATCTCCACAATGAGCATGATTAAAAAGAATACTTTACTAGGCTCAATTAAAGATCAATTAGTAAAGGTTAAGGAAATTTCCGAATTAAATAGAGTTGTTCTTAACATCAACAAAA
>CACAZM010000014.1 GCA_902536935.1 uncultured Bacteroidota bacterium
GGAAGCCAGGAACTCCTTGTCAGGAGGTGTTTTCGCTCGAAAGCGATCAAGTATTTGAAATTGGCCTAACTCCCAACCGCGCAGATGCCATGAGTCATATGGGCGTTGCTAGAGATTTAAAAGCAGGTTTGTTGCAACAGGGCATACAGGCCAAACTAATCACACCAAGTGTAAACGATTTTCACATCCACCAACCTCTCAAACCCATTCGAGTAGATGTAATCGATTCTAAAGCAGCGCCTCGCTACTGTGGTGTTCGAATTTCGGGGGTCAGTGTAGGTCCCTCACCAGCCAATATCAAAAACAAACTCAAGGCAATTGGGCTCAGTCCAATAAACAATGTTGTTGATGCGACAAATTACGTCCTACACGAAATCGGACAACCTTTGCATGCTTTTGATGCGAAAGAAATTACTTCCAATACCGTTACAGTAAAAACACTGACAAAAGGGACTTCATTTACAACTCTTGATGGTGTTGAACGAAAACTGCACGAGGAAGACCTTATGATTTGTGATGGCGATAGGCCCATGTGTATCGCAGGTGTTTTAGGTGGGACGGAGTCAGGAATTACTGAGAAAACAATAGAAGTGTTTTTAGAAAGTGCCTATTTTGACCCTGTCCGAATTCGAAAAACGGCCAAGCGTCATGGGCTGAGAACAGATGCCTCTTTTCGTTTTGAACGTGGAATTGATATCCAACTCTGTGATTATGCGCTCAAACGTGCAGCATTACTCATTATGGAAGTTGCAGGTGGTAAAGTCTGCTTTTGTTATGTATTAGCGACTGGATTTTTTCTTTTTTACACGTACTTTAGTAGCTGTGGAAGATTACCTATCACAACTCAACGAAGCACAACAAGAGCCAACAACCCATGTGGACGGACCACTTATGGTCATTGCAGGTGCTGGATCTGGAAAGACAAGAGTGTTGACCTATCGGATTGCGTATTTGATGCAACAAGGGATAGATGCGTTTTCCATACTGGCATTGACCTTTACCAACAAAGCAGCTCGTGAAATGAAAACTCGAATTGCTGAGATTGTTGGAGAGAGTGAATCTAAAAATCTGTGGATGGGAACCTTTCATTCTGTTTATGCTCGAATCTTACGCGCAGAAGCAGATCGATTGGGCTATCCTTCTAGCTTTACGATTTACGACACCCAGGACTCGGAACGCCTTGTAAAGTCGATTATCAAGGAGATGAATCTGGATACAGATATCTACAAGCCAAAGCAAATTCGAAATCGTATTTCGTCTTTTAAAAACAGTCTAATTACAGTTCGTGCTTATCACAACAATCCTGAATTGGTTGAAGCAGACAGAGAGGCTAGACGCTCGGCCATGGGAAATATCTATAAAAACTATGTCGAACGTTGCTTCAAAGCAGGTGCGATGGATTTTGATGATTTATTGCTCAAAACCAATGAGCTTCTCAATCGTTTTCCTGATGTATTGGCAAAATATCAGGATCGCTTTCGGTATATTTTGGTCGATGAGTACCAAGACACCAACCACTCCCAATATCTGATTGTACGTACCTTGGCAGATAAATTTCAAAACCTATGCGTGGTAGGTGACGATGCACAGAGTATCTATGCGTTTCGTGGTGCCAACATTGAAAACATATTGAATTTTCATAAGGATTACCCTGACGCAAAAACATATCGACTTGAACAAAACTATCGCTCTACAGAGTGTATCGTTGAAGCAGCTAACAGTTTGATCAATCACAACCAAAATAAGCTCGATAAAACCGTGTGGACTACCAACGAAAAAGGTGAAAAGATTGTAATCCATCGCAGTCCGTCAGATGGAGATGAGGGTCGATATGTGGCGCAATCCATTTTTGAGCAAGCAATGAATTTACAACTGCCTTATACTTCGTTTGCAATTCTGTATCGAACCAACGCACAGTCTAGAGCGATGGAGGATGCGTTGCGAAAGCGAAATATTCCTTATAGAGTGTATGGCGGTCTTTCTTTTTATCAGCGAAAAGAAATCAAAGATATGCTCGCTTACCTTCGTTTAATTGTTAATCCGAAGGATGAAGAAAGCTTGCGGCGAGTAATAAATTACCCCGCTCGGGGTATTGGGCAGACTACTATGAACAAACTTGTGGTTGCCGCACAAGAACACACTCTTTCATTGTTTGAAGTTGCTGATCAAGCTAATCATTTGCCGTTGCAAATTAATGCTGGCACAAAAACAAAACTGGTCAACTTTGCAACTTTGATTAAAAGCTTTCAGGTTGCGAATGGCAATCAAGATGCCTTTGAAACCGCAGATATGGTTGCCAAAAAAACAGGTTTGATACAAGAACTTAAAAAAGAAGGAACACCAGAAGCTGTCAACCGAGTTGAAAATATCGAGGAATTGCTAAATGGGGTTCGAGATTTTGTCGAAGGTCAGCGTGAAATTGTTGATGCCAAGGGATCATTGGTTGAATTCCTTGAAGATGTTGCTTTGGCGACAGACTTTGACAATGAGACAGCTGATGAAAATGCAGTGTCTTTAATGACTGTTCATTTGGCGAAAGGATTGGAGTTTCCGCATGTCTTTATTGTGGGAATGGAAGATGATCTGTTTCCCTCAGCTATGAACATGAATTCTCGGGCTGAATTGGAAGAAGAGCGTCGATTATTTTATGTGGGGCTTACTCGGGCTGAAAAAAAAGCAACCCTGACTTACACCCAGTATAGATATCGCTGGGGCAAACTCAATGATGCTGAACCGAGTCGATTTTTGACTGAGATTGACCCATCTTATGTGGATAACCGTGTTGTGGAGTCAAACTACGAATTCAAGCCTCTGGTTGACCCCTCCATCTTTGGGGATGATCAGCCGAATGTTCGCCTTAAAAAGCCACCAACAAAATCAATACCTAAACGTGTACCAAAAAATCTTAAGCCAGTTTCCACTTCATCTCAATCACCCGTCGTCGAACTAGGGGCCTTGGAAGTGGGGGCAAGGGTGAGTCACAATCGTTTTGGTGCAGGTACAATTGTTTCCATAGAGGGAAATGGGGGAGATGCAAAAGCTCTGATTGATTTTGATGCAAATGGTCGAAAAAACTTGCTTTTACGATTCGCAAAACTCGATATACTATAGTGATTCGATTGTCATTTTTTGGGCATAATGAAAGAGTAATTCAAAAGGCGGTTGATGTTCTCTACTCTGGTGGTCTGATTATTTATCCGACCGATACGGTATATGCCCTGGGTTGTGCAAGTCACCATGCAAAAGCCCTTGAGAAGCTGGCGAAAATCAAATATGCAAAAAAGACAAAACCTCCTGTGAGTTTGGTTTGCGCATCCATATCACAAGCTGCTGATTATACGGGACAAATGGACAATACAAACTATCGATTCCTTAAGATGTATTTCCCGGGTCCATATACTTTTGTTTTACCTGTTATGCAAAAACTTCCAAAGGCCTTGGGGAAAAGGGACTCTATTGGGGTTCGGGTACCTAATCACAAAGGAATTTGTACTTTGATCGAAGCTTTAGGTCAGCCACTGGCATCTGCATCGCTACATCATGAGGACGAGGTGAGAGATTATACTACGGATCCAGATGAGATTCAACAAGAATGGGGTTCTGTTGTCGATTTGTTCGTCGAAGGTGGTTTTGGTGGAAATCATCCGTCAACTGTAGTGGATTTGTGTGTATCATCTCCCAAAATCGTTCGTCAGGGGATTGGTGAGTTTTTATAGAACAAGAAAAAAAACGCAACCCAAAGGTTGCGTTTTGTAAAGATTCTTTTTTTAAGGTAGATACTACTCTGTAGTAGCAGCCATTGCTTCGTCAAGTAAACTGTAAAACTGGTCCAATTTTGGAAGTAATACAATGCGAATGCGTCTGTTGTTTGCACGTCCAGAAGCGGTTTCATTGTCATCGATAGGCATATATGAGCTACGACCTGCAGCGATCATACGCTCAGGAGCAACGCCTAATTCTTTTTGAAGAACGCGAACGATTGAAGTAGCACGATTAACACTCAAGTCCCAGTTGTCCTCAAATGAGTCATTACTGATTGGCCGATCATCTGTGTGTCCTTCAACCATAAACTCAAACTCGGGCTTATCGTTAATGATTTTAGCAACTTTCCCAAGAACTTCCTTCGCACGAGAAGTAATTTTATTGCTACCAGAGTTAAAGAGCATTTTGTCAGAGATTGAAATAAAAACAACTCCTTTCTCAACGTTGATTTCAATATCACTATCATTGATATCAACAAGAGAGCTTTTCAATGCAGTTACAAGTGCTAGGGTTACAGAGTCTCTACGAGTTACTGCATCTTGCATTCTCCGAATGGTCAAATCTTTCTCTTTTAGTGACTCAAGCGAACGCTCGAGGTTGTCAGCACCCTTCTTAGTCAAAGTTGTTAGGTTACCCATGTTGTTGATGAGATCCTGGTTGTTCTCAATAAGAAACTGGTTTTGCTTACGAAGCTCAGCAATAGAAGCATCTGTAGCAGCTTTTTCATCTAAACAAGCATTGAGTTTAACAGTTGCAGAATTCAGTAATTCTTGAGTTTCTTTTTGTTGAGTTTCAAGAGCAGCATATTTCTTTTGGGGAACACAAGAAGTGAACAATATAGGGAATGCTACAAGTAAAACGATTATTTTTTTCATTACTATGATTTTAATTTTGTCCAAAGTTATTAAAAATAAGATTAATCTGTCTTTATTGTAACGCTTTTTTAAGGAGAAAATTATTTCGGATTGGCTTTGGCAATTAAAAACTTAATAAAAACACTAGTTATACGAAAAGGCATGGCTGTTTTCTTTCGAGCATAAAGAATTTTTGGAAATTCCTGAAAAAAGTGATTATGAGCCTTCATAATGGCCGAAACATGATCGAATTTGAAAGTTAGAAAGGAGAAGAGTCCCAAAAAGAAATCAAATCCCAATCGAAAGATGATTAAAAAAAGTAAGGGAAAAGCAGGAATGGTCTTGGTGTATGTCCGAAGGGAGTTAAGGATATTGTAGTATAGCTTCTTAGGCTGGTTGGTTGGCAACGTTGCCCCACCCAAGTGCGCAACCTTTGTATTTCCGTGGCACATTGTAATCCAACCAACTGCCTTTCCCCGTAAACACAAATCAATTTCTTCGAAGTGCATAAAAAACCTTTCATCAAAACCGCCTAACTGTGTAAAGGCAGTTTTTCGAACCCAAAAAGCCGCCCCGCTCGCCCACGTTACTTTTTTTGTATCATCATATTGACCAAGGTCCTTTTCACAATAGTGTAGATAACGACCACGACAATACGGAAAGCCTAACAAGTCTAGGTGGCCACCAGCAGCACCAGCGTATTCAAAAAAAGATACGTCTTTATCAGAAACAATTTTTGGTTGTGCAAAACCGACATGCTTATTGGTTTCAAAAAGTTGTCGAATAGGGGTGACCCAATCTGTGCACACACGAACATCATTGTTGAGAAAGCAGTACAAATCTGCATCGATTTTGGAAACGGCCAAGTTGTACCCCTTCGCATAACCATGATTTTTGGCAAGAGCTGAAATTTTAACTTGAGGAAAGTTATTTTTAACAAGTTCTAAAGAACCATCTGTTGATCCATTATCAACTACCCAAACTTCCGCATCCTCTTTGTACGTTACAACGCTGTCTAAATAAGACGATAGGAGATCTTTTCCGTTATAATTCAGTATGAGTATTGCAACCTTCATATCAATTCGGACATAATATGGGTAAATCTTCGCAAAAATGATACTGCTGATTCTCATAATCAAAAGTACAATAATAGTGCTTCAAGCCGTTAGTTAACATCATATATTGTGCTTTAAAGTTCATGTTGTAGCGAACGATTTGATCAAAAGTTTTCTGCGAAATGGAAACATTTGGTGCCTTGCATTCTACCAAAACCTGCACACTTCCATCTCCAGAAAACACGATTAAGTCAAATCTTTTTTTTAAACCAGCAAGTGTAAACTGCCTCTCAACGTTAACCCAAGATTTTGGCGCTTTCTTATCCTCTAACAAAAAGCGAACTACATGTTGCCGTACCCATTCCTCTGGAGTCAATATCACAAATTTTTTACGAATTGGATCAAAGATGTACCGCTTGTTTTCACTAATTTTGGTTATCATTGGATATGACTGAAATGCGAGTTTTTGCATATTGCAAAATTGAAAAAAAACATTGAACTCACTACAAGACATTTTAAAAGACATTCAAGAAAGACGTTTTTCTCCTGTATATTTTTTAATGGGTGCAGAGACATACTTCATTGATCGCATAGAGAAAGAGTTGTATCAAAGTGTTGTTTCTGTAGAAGAACGTGCGTTCAATCAAACCGTACTGTACGGGAAAGATACCACAGTTGATCAAATTCTATATGCGGCCAAACGTTTTCCGATGATGGCAGAATATCAACTTGTGATTGTTCGTGAGGCTCAAGAACTTTCCCGTGTCATTGATCAGTTAGAGAGTTATGTAAGTAATCCCCAACTATCTACAATTCTTGTTTTTTGTTACAAGTACAAATCCATCGACAAGCGAAAAAAACTCTACAAAAATTTACAACAACATGCCGTTTTGTTTGAGAGCAAGCAACTTTATGAAAATCAGATTCCAGATTGGATTCAAGGATGGGTAAAGAATAAAAAAAGAACCATAAACCTAAAAGCATCGCACCTTCTGGTTGAGTGTTTGGGGACTCACTTAAGTGCAATCGAACAATCGCTTGAAAAACTCCTTCTTCTGGTAGGTCATGATCATGAAATTACCGAAAATCACATCGAAGATCACATTGGGTTTAGCAAGGATTTTAATAATTTTGAACTGCGGAAGGCATTGGGAACTGGCAATTTTGCTCACGCACAACGAATCTGTCATTACTTTTCACTTAACCCTCGTCAACATCCGATCATCGTAACGCTCTCAACTTTACATTTGTTTTTTATACAACTGCTGCAATACCATTGCTTGGAAAATCATAACCCCAATCATGTTTCTCGAGTGCTTGGGATTCGACCTTTTGTTGTAAAAGAATATCAAGTTGCAGCAAAACGATATCCCATGAAGTCCATTTCCTTTATACTCTCTAAAATACGAATTGCAGATTTGAAGTGTAAAGGCCTTGGGGTCGGCTCAATATCTGAAAAAGCTGTTCTAAGAGAATTGATTAACGATATTGGTAGTTAGTTTAATTTCGGAAACTGTTTAGGGTCGAATTCATGCATCATATCGTAGGCTAAATCAATGATATCATCAAGGCTTGGTTTTGAGAAATAGTCTCCGTCTGATCCATATGCAGGGCGATGTGCTTTGGCTGATAAGGTTTTGGGATTGCTATCTAATAAAGGAAATATATGTTGATTTTCTAGTAGCTCATTCAAGATATAAGCAGTTCCACCTCCTGGCACATCCTCATCAACAATCAATATACGATTTGTTTTTTCTACACTTTTTCGAATTTTTTTGCCTAAATCAAAAGGAATCAATGATTGAATATCGATAACTTCACTATCAATCCCCATTTTACTCAATTCTTCTGCCGCTTCGAGAACGATTCGCAAGGTTGAACCATAGGAAAGAATAGTTAGGTCCTTGCCTTTTCGCATGGTTTCGATGGTTCCAAGTGGTACACGAAACTCACCCATGTTCTTAGGAACTTTTTCTTTTAATCGATAGCCGTTTAAACATTCAATAACAATTGCGGGATCATTTCCCTCTAGAAGTGTATTGTACATACCAGCAGCTTGGGTCATGTTGCGAGGAACGAGGATAAACATACCACGAAGGTTGTGTACCAAGCCACCCATTGGAGATCCAGAATGCCATATTCCTTCTAATCGGTGTCCCCTTGTGCGAATAATGAGCGGACATACTTGTTTTCCATTTGTGCGATAGTGTAAAGTCGCCAAGTCATCACTCATAATTTGTAGGGCATACAATACATAATCGAGGTATTGAATCTCTGCAATTGGACGGAGACCTCGAAGAGCCATACCAATTCCCTCTCCAACAATAGTCGCCTCACGAATTCCGCGATCCGCTACACGCTCAACGCCAAAGATAGATTGCAATCCCTCGAGTCCTTGATTTACATCTCCGATTTTGCCAGTGTCTTCTCCAAAAACTAGGAGTAAACTATTTTTCTGAAACAATGCTTTAAAGTTATCACGAAGAATGATTCTGCCGTCAACTTGCATAACCTCGTTATCATAAGTCACATCGACAGGGTCAACTTGCAAGGATGATGTCTGGGTTTCGTTGTAGAGATTGCTACTAAATTTTGGCTGGATTTGTTTAAAGTAACCCTTTATCCATGATTGCAACTCCTTGGAATGTGAGCTTGGATAGTGTCGCATACTTCGAATAGATTTTCGAGCAAGGGATGCAATTTTTTTACGGTTTATTGCTTTGTCTTTAATAAGTTGATTCGCCTGTCTTATTAGATCTTGATTTCCACATGTGTTCAAAATGTTAACAAGCTGTTGTGCTTCTTCACGGATAGGCTTTAAGCTAGCTTCCCATGCTTCATCTTTTGCTTGCCTTGCTAGTTGTTGGGTTGATCTTTCAATTTCATCAAGCTCGGCTTCCGAGGCAATTTTACTATCTAAAATCCAAGATCTAAATTTTCGATTACAATCGTTTTCTTTTTCCCATTCGAGTCGGTCTTCAGATTTGTATCTCTCATGCGAACCAGAAGTAGAATGTCCTTGCGGCTGGGTGAGTTCGGTTACATGAATAAGCACAGGCACATGATAAGTTCGGGCAAGTTCTCCTGCCTTTTGAAAGGTGTGAATCAAATTTGGATAATCCCAGCCCTTAACCGTAAAAATCTCAAAACCTGCTTTAGTTTTACTTCTTTGAAATCCAGCGAGTGCTTCTGATATACTCCCTTTGATCGTTTGAAAACTATTGTCAACAGAAATCCCATATTCATCATCCCATACGCTAACTACCATTGGAATTTGATGAACACCAGCAGCATTTAATGACTCAAAAAAGAGTCCCTCACTTGTGCTGGCATTCCCAATCGTTCCCCAAGCGACTTCCTCACCATTTACAGAAAATTTAGTGTCTTCAAAAGCCTTTTCCGTTCTGTAGAGCTTTGAGGCCATCGCAAGACCCACAAGACGTGGCATTTGTGCAGCTGTACAGGATACATCAGAACTCGAATTGTATCGATCGGTTTGACGCAACCATGTTCCATTTTTATCGATCAAATCAGTGTTGTAATGACCTCCCATCTGTCGGCCAGAGGACATGGGTTCTTGCTGAGGATCGGTATGTGCATACAAACCAGCGAACAATTGTTGGGGGGTTAGACTATCTATGGCCATCATAAACGTTTGATCTCGATAGTAACCAGAGCGAAAATCTCCTTTTTGAAAAGCCTTAGCCATGGCGATCTGAGGAAGTTCTTTGCCAGCTCCGAATATACCAAACTTTGCTTTGCCCGTTAAAACTTCTTTTCGACCCAATAAACTCATGGCCCTGCTCAGGCAAACAATCTCATAATCTTTTAGAACCTCTTCCTTAAAAGAGGTAAATGAAATTTCTGAAGTGAGTTCGTTTATCATTTAGTGACGGGAAACAAATTTACAAATTTGTGCGAGAAACCTATGTCATCAAAACCAACTTCTCGTAAACAAAGAGAGAAGTTGGCTGGTTTGCAAAGATAGCGTGAAGCGAATTTTAGACGCATATGCTTTGTCATTAATCTCCCAACCGAGATTTGAGTACAAAGGAAAATATAAACCCAAGTAGTCCTGAATAAGGTTTAAGCTGAGCCCTGCATCGTAAATAAAGCGATTTTTTTGTCCTTGGTTTTTAACCAAACCTATATCACTGTAAACTTCAAGTCCACGCCAAAGGGTTGTACTAAAGTTGGCGGACATCATCCGTTGATTCGCCATTTGAATATTAATAAATGATTTAAACCCTGCATCAGCAAGTACATATTGCTGACTAAAAAAACCACTTGTTTCGGAACGACCCAGAAGGTTGTACGTAAAGGAATAATCATTAACCCTGGAAATCCCAAAATCAAAATTTCCACTGTTGTTTTGATCAGATAGAAATCCAATAAAAAATCGAAAAGTGTATTGTTTTCCTTCTTTATAGTATTTTCTATTCCGGTAAGAGGCAAAAAACTTTGTAAATGAATCTCCCATTTGTAAAGCTGCACTATATACTCTTGATGAAGAACTACTGCTATTTGAATAAGTGTAAGATAGTGAGCTGCTATACGTATCGTGTAATAGGTTTTTGTTTTGATCCTCTTGAATTAAAGAAACCAGTTCAATCCCAACAATTGAGCGTTTATTACTTGCTAAACCATTGGGTCGAAATGTTGCATTGATTTGTGGGTTAAAACGATAATATCTTTGATTTGGATTAAAATGGAAAGACTCTGCTTCAAGTCCGTAAGAAATATCGGCTAGCTTTTTTTTCTGAAAATAGGATCGGTGTCGAATTGAGAACGAACCACTCAAGGTCATTTCTTTGCTTCCGTATAGTGGAGAAAAAAACACAGTAGTTGGTTGTCTGAGAGTAAGCCCATTGTGAATCATCATTCCCATTAAAACACCATCATAGGCATTGTATATCAAGTTGGGAGCAAAATATGTTGTCACATAATGGGACGAGGGGATGTCTTCAAACAGACGAAACCTTCTATCACGTTTTGTAAAGCTGTTATTTAGAAGAATATTGTTATTATTCGTATTGACTTCTAGAACTAGTTGGTCGGGGTTTAAAACGATTTTGTCAATCTTTGTTTGATCGAACGATAAGCGCTGTTCCACAGACCCACCTGGAAGCCAAACAGACGAGACGAGTTGATGTTTTGAATAGCTGTTTAGTTTTATTGGGTTTTGCGCATTGGTATGGTTTGTCAATTCAATATGAACCTGATTGGCCAATTTTCCAATTTGACGAATTTCATAATCTGTTAGCCCATTGTCGGTACAATAACCCTCATAAAACCATTTGGCACGGTCTTCAAAAAACAACTCAAAATGCTCTTGAATTGTTAGCGGATTCAGATTTTGTTTGCTTGTGAATAGATTTAATATAAATGCATCAATTTTTTCTTTACTTTCTGTCTCCTCCAAGATTTTAATTCCCATAGCTGAACGGGACCGCAAAGCGATTTTTCGATTGTATTTTGTCAAGTCCTGAGTTGGTGTTACTAGAGGTTGTGCAAGGTTTCTCCGATACACAAAAGCAGCCTGTAAATTTGTTTTTGCGGTAAAGGGATCTTGTGCAAATTGATAAGACGATAATAGGGGAAATTCGGCAAGATTCCCGATCAATCGCAGTTTAGGAAAATAGGTTTCCACGTAACGTATAAATAGATAATGGGATAAGCCATCAGCAAGCCACCTATTTTGACGGTAATTCTCAGGAAATTTATGCTGAACCAATTTACGAATGAGTACTTGAATTGCCTTGAGTTCAAACTGTTCACGTTTTGGAATCGGACGTAGCGTATTCAGCAGCAAATCAAAGCCAACAATTGGATTTTGACTATAAAACTCTGAATCCATTAAAACGTATTCATTACTAAGATTTCCAAAAAAAACCTCTGCAAATTTTTGCATTCGTTTTGTGATTTCTCGACCTGTTTGGTCTGCCTTTAAATCATCTGCCATATCTGTCATGATCTCAAAATTAGACGATTTAAGGATCTTAAAATTGCTAGTTTTCTTCATATAAAATACCAAATCACTCTGAATTTGATCCTTAGCGTACCAACAACCTTTATGTAAATCTCCTTTGATTGATGGAATGATGATATAATCTTCTGGAAAGCAAATGGTGAACTTTGTTGGTGAGCGCAAGGCAGTCCTATCGTTAAAACCATAGTTAGAGTCAAGATTCCAATGACCATCAAAGTCCTGATTTACAAATTGCAAAAACCCATTTCTAAAACTGATTTCGTTAATATTGTCGATTCCATATCCTGTAAAATCATCCGCTGGCAGTTTTAAAACGTAATAAGCTGAAAATAAAATCGAATCTTGTGGTGGAATTGGGTTTGTCAAATGAATCGCGACAATATCCTTTTGTTTTTCTAGACGATGCCAGTTTAAATTGTATTGTGCAGTACGAAATTCATGGATCTTGGTGTTTCCTTTTTGATCCGATTTAGATTTTTCAAACTTGGAATTGAATTCTTGTGCAAGTTTGGAAGCCAAAGGGGTTGACGTATCACTGTAAGCGTGATTCCAATCATAAAGATACAAGGTATCCAAAGCAGTATTGCCTTCATTGGTATAAGTAAACAATTGTTTTACTTCTATAAGTCCACTTAGCGGGTCGACTTGCGCATCAATTTCATCATATTGCTGTGCAAAGCAAAACGTCATTTGAAAAACCAATAGGAGGCAAAACCGTTTTTTCAATTCTAAAAGTTTGGTCCTGTGTCTGTATTGGAATAATACTGTTTGAGTAAATCGATAACTTCATCTGCCGTATCAACACAGCTAAATAAGTCTAAATCTCCTTCACTTATGGTGTTATTTTGAGCTAAGAGGGTTTGTTTTAGCCAGTCAATGAGTCCATTCCAAAACGGTGTTCCTACGAGAATAATTGGGATTTGTTTGATTTTAGAGGTTTGGATAAGCGTGATTGCCTCCATCAATTCGTCGAGAGTACCAAATCCTCCAGGAAGAACTACAAATGCCTGTGCATATTTAACAAACATCACTTTGCGAACAAAGAAATAGTCAAAATTGATAATTCGATCAGTGTCGATATAATTGTTATGATTTTGCTCAAAAGGCAAATCAATTGTTAGACCCACAGAGGCACCTCCGCCTTCTTGCGCACCTTTGTTTGCGGCTTCCATAATTCCTGGGCCACCACCCGTAATGACTCCAAATCCAAGACCAACAATTCGTTGAGCTATTTCACTCGCCAATTTGTAATTGGGGTGTGTATTTGGCGTTCGAGCTGATCCAAAAATGGAAATACATGGATTGTGAAGTCCCATTTTTTCAAATCCATCAACAAATTCACCCATGATTTTGAATAACATCCATGAGTTTTTTGTCGTTAATTCATTCCAACCGGATGCATAATTTTTATCCATAGTTTATCTATTAAGTTCGTTTTTTAAATATTTTACCGTGTGGGAAGTTGTTGATGATAAAATTTCTTCAGGGGTTCCAGTACACACGACCTGCCCACCTTTTGCACCGCCCTCTGGGCCAATATCAATGATATAATCTACAGTTTTAATCACATCTAAATTGTGCTCAATCACCAAAACGGTGTTGCCCTTATCAACCAGTTTTTGAAGAACCTCGAGCAGGACTCGAATATCATCAAAGTGCAAACCAGTGGTTGGTTCATCTAAGATATAAAATGTTTTTCCAGTATCTTTTTTGGAGAGTTCGGTCGCAAGTTTGATACGTTGGGCTTCCCCGCCAGATAGGGTTGTCGACTGTTGTCCCAAGCTGATATAACCGAGCCCAACATCTTTTATGGTTTTGAGTTTTCTATAGATTTTAGGATGAGATTCAAAAAACAAACAGGCTTCATTTATGGTCATGTTTAGCACATCATTGATCGATTTATTTCGGTATCTGACTTCCAAGGTTTCTCTTGTAAATCGTTTTCCTTGACAATCGTCACAGGGAACATAAACGTCAGGTAAAAAGTTCATAACTATGGTTTTTAAGCCAGCACCTTGACAGGTTTCACAACGTCCACCAACCACATTAAAACTAAATCTTCCAGGCTTGTACCCTCGAATTTGAGCTTCTGGGGTCTTGGTAAAAAGATTTCTAATTTCACTAAACACTCCTGTATAGGTTGCTGGATTACTCCTCGGCGTACGTCCTAAGGGAGATTGATTGATATCAATGACTTTATCAATATATTCTAAGCCGTCAATTGAATCATGTGGAAGGGGTTCTTTAACGCCATTAAAAAAGAATTTATTGAGAATTGGGTAGAGGGTTTCATTAATCAAGGTGGATTTTCCACTTCCAGAAACGCCCGTAACCCCAATCATCGTAGCGAGGGGGAATTCAACATCGATATTTTTCAGATTATGTCCACTGCAATTGACCAGCTTTAAAACTTTACCACTGCCTTTACGTCTGGAAGTTGGAACGCTGATTTGTTCCTTCCCGTTTAAAAACGCTGCTGTAATGGTTTTTAACCTCTTTACCTCTTTTGGAGTGCCTTGTGCAATCACTTCCCCGCCATTTCTACCTGCTTTTGGTCCAAGGTCAATCAAATGGTCTGCACGTTCCATTATTTCCTTATCGTGCTCTACAACGATAACGGTGTTACCAATATCACGAAGTGATAGGAGAGAGTCAATCAGTCGGTCATTGTCTCTTTGATGTAGCCCAATGCTTGGTTCGTCAAGTATATACAAGACGCCAACCAGTTGTGCGCCAATCTGAGTTGCTAATCGTATTCGTTGCGCTTCCCCTCCTGACAATGATTTTGAACTGCGTTGAAGTGTTAAATACTCTAAACCAACGTCCAAAAGAAACTGAATACGCTTTTGAATTTCTTTAATTACTTCTGAAGCAATTGCTACTTGTTTTTTAGAGATTTTTGATTCCAGTTTACTTACCCAAAGCATAAGCTCGCTTAAGTCCATTGATGATACTTCAGCAATGTTTTTACCTGCCAGTTTAAAACACATTGCAGCTTGGTTTAAGCGTGAACCATGACAGGAAGGGCACTTGATCTCGTCCATAAACAATTTTGCCCATCGCTTAAGTGATGTAGAATGCGCGTCTTTAAATTGATTTTCAATAAAAGGAACAATACCATCATAGTCAATTGCATATTCTCGAGTTAACCCAAGTGTTTTAGAGATTACAGAAAACTGTTCACTTCCCCCGTGAAGAATAACTTTAATCGCTTCTTTTGGGATCGAATGAATTGGGTCTTGTAAGGAAAACTTATAACGAGCTGCAATACTTTCAAACTGTTTGAATGTCCAGTTGATCTTATGACTTCCAGCGGGTTTTATCCCTCCTGAGTTAATCGATAGAGAATCGTCGGGGATTACCTTTTTTAAGTTGACTTCATATTTTACACCAAGTCCGCTACAACTTGTACACATTCCTTTTGGGGAATTAAATGAAAAGCTATTAGGCTCAGGACTAGGAAAGGCAATTCCAGTGCTCGGGCACATCAATTTTCGACTGAAGAATCGATTTTCTTTACTGTCTTGCTCCCATAGGATTATTGTGTCTTTTCCATGATGCATAGCAGTTTGCAAACTCTCTTTAAGCTCTTTTATTGAACTTGCTTTTTCACTGTCAATCAATAATCGGTCAATCACAATTTCAATGTCGTGAAGTTTATATCGATCCACCTTATAACCTGGCTTTAAATCGACAAACTCACCATCGACTCTCACTCTAGTAAACCCTTGTTTTAAAATTGTAGAAAACAACTCGCGATAATGTCCCTTTCGAGAACGCACAATTGGTGCTAGTAAAATGACTTTTTGGCCATTAAAATCATTGTGAATTAGAGATACAATCTCATCATCACTATATTGAACCATCAACTCTTGTGTGGTACTGCTGTAGGCATTGGCAGCCCTGGCATAGAGTAAACGGAAGAAATCATATAATTCTGTAATTGTTCCAACTGTAGATCTTGGACTTTTACTCGTTGTTTTCTGTTCAATTGCAACGACGGGTGATAAGCCATCAACTTTATCAACATCTGGTCGTTCCATACCTCCGATAAATTGACGTGCATAGGCGCTAAAAGTTTCAATATAACGGCGTTGTCCTTCGGCATGAAGAGTGTCAAATGCAAGAGATGATTTACCACTACCCGACAAACCTGTGATCACAGTTAGTGCGCCGCGTGGGATGGAAACATCTATGTTTTTTAGATTGTGTTCTCGAGCACCTTTAACAACAATTTTTTCTTCCATGAGCAAACATGCAATATACTTTTTTTAAATCGATTAAAGAAACAGTTTATATTCTGATTTAATCCTAAACAAAGTGATCGATTGCTTGATGTAAAAACGCGTGTGTTTCCGTTCTAAAATGCGGATAGTGTTTTTCTAAAAATTCCACAGAAGACCCCATTGAATCTATATTCTTACGTCTCGACATCTGATTTAAAACTAAGCGTATTCCATCAATCGAAGTATAACCTTCTAACCAACCATATTTTCTCATGGCCATAAAGTAATGTTTGGCACTTTCTGGCATCAGGTGAAGTTGTTTTTGAAGAATGTCAGAAACTTTAATAACATAATCTAATAAAGAAACACTTTGAAAATCACAAAAATCAGCCGCAAGAAAATGATCGTAAAACAAGTCTAAAATAACACGTGACCTATGACGATATTGATCGAATAACATAGCGCGTAACTCCCGACTAATAGGATGACTGTCCGTAAAAAGATCAATTTCTCGATGAAGTTCGATTCCCTTTTTAATAGATGAATCATATAGGTGAAGCGTCTTGTTGCTGACATGATCCCCCAAAAAATTTCCTAAAAGAATTTTTTCGTCACTTCCTGAAAGAAATAAATGGCCAAGATAATTCACCTCTCAAAAATAGGAATGTTGGACGTATTCTTTGTTATCTTTGCAATATATGACATTGATCAGTTCAGTTTCAGGAATACGCGGAACCCTTGGTGGTAAAGCAGGGGATAACCTTACCCCAATTGATGTTGTGCGTTTTGCCAGTGCCTACGGCAGTTGGTTGTTGCATAATCACAAAAAAGTAACTGTTGTAGTAGGTCGTGATGCACGTCCATCTGGCCCGATGGTACAAAGCTTGGTTCAACAAACATTGATTTCACAGGGAATTGATGTAATTGATGTTGGGCTTTCAACTACGCCAACAGTAGAGTTGGAGGTTGTACGCCACAAAGCACAAGGAGGGATAATACTTACTGCCAGCCACAACCCAAAAGAATGGAATGCTTTGAAGTTGCTCAATGAAAAAGGAGAGTTTCTAAATGCGCAGGAGGGCGAGAAAATTAACCAGATAAGTCAAAATTTGTCTACGATTGACTTTGCTATTGTCGACAACTTGGGGTCGATTTGCAAAGAGTCAGATGCGATTCAGCATCATATTGAGGCAATATTGAACCTTCCACTCGTCGATCTTAAAGCCATTCAAACAAAAGGATTTAAAGTTGTTGTCGATGGCGTAAATTCAAGTGGCGGATTTGCTGTTCCGCAATTGCTAGAAACACTAGGCGCCGAAGTAATCCCAATACATTGCGATCCCAACGGAGACTTTCCCCACAACCCTGAACCTCTTGCGCATCACTTGACAGATTTGTCAGAAGCCGTTGTTGCGTATCAAGCGGATTTGGGCATCGCCGTTGATCCCGATGTTGATCGACTCGTATTTATGGACGAAAAGGGGATATTGTTTGGCGAAGAATATACCTTAGTGGCTTGTGCAGATTATGTCTTGCGTGCCAATCCCGGAAACACGGTTTCGAATTTGTCTTCTACCAGAGCCCTTGCTGAAGTGACTGAACAATGTGGTGGAAACTATTTTGCGAGTGCTGTTGGTGAAGCTCACGTAGTTGAACTGATGAAAAAAACCGATGCTGTGATCGGCGGGGAAGGCAATGGCGGAGTGATTTACCCTAACTTACATTACGGGCGTGATGCTTTGGTAGGTATTGCATTGTTCCTGTCTCATCTGTGTATTGTGGATTGCTCGGTATCTGTACTGCGAAGTCAGTACCCAAATTGGCTGATGAGAAAAGACAAAGTGACATTGACTCCACAACACGATGTTGATGCCTTACTTGATTCAATAGCATCTGCCCATGGTGATTTTCAAGTTACTACCACAGATGGCGTGAAAATTGACTTCCCAAATGGATGGGTTCATATCCGAAAATCAAATACTGAACCCATTGTCCGCATCTATGCAGAAGCAAAAACAGAACAGAGACTCGACGAACTGGTCGGGGAAATTAAGAGATTTGTTAGGGAGTAGTCTTTCGTAGCCGTTTAAAACGATTGTGAGTCCATAAATAATGACTCGGATCTTCTTTGATTAGGGATTCCAATTCTTCTGTAAACCGATCAGTAATTTCGTAGTCTTTAACTTCTCTTGGGTTATTCGAAAGGACGATGATTTCCGTTTCGTAAAATCCTCTTTTTATACGTCTGACTTTCGCCATTAACACTGGAATATCATGTTCTTTAGCGATTCGTTCTGCTCCTGTAAAAACAGGAACTTCCGTGCCGAAAAAAGAACGGAAGTAGGTCTTTTTTCTGATTTTGGGGGACTGGTCACTCGCAAATCCGTAGAGTGCCAAATTATTGCTTTCAGCATGATTTTTAATGGTAGCGACCGTTTCACGTCGTGGAATTAAAAACGCACCATATCGCCGTCTTGCTTTGATGACGAGCTTATCGAAATATGGATTGGCCAAAGGCGCGTAAATTCCATAAGCGGTATGATCGGAATAATATCCCATTGACAAAAGCCATTCATAGCTCGCATAATGCCCACACATCATGATCACCGATTTTCCTTGCAAAGCGAGATCTTGCATAATTGAGGTGTTGTGAACAACAAACCGCTTTTGAATTTGGCGTTTAGAAAGTGTCAGGGATTTAAAGGTCTCCAAATACAAGTCACAAAAGTGCTTATAAACTTCCTTTTCGATAACCAAACGATTGACAGGGTCATTGCCAAAGCCCGTACGGATTAAGTTGGCACGCACCACTTCTTTTCTGTAGCCAATGATATGATAGAGCACAAAAGAGAGTCCATCAGATATAATATACAGCAAACGAAATGGCATCAAGGCGAGGGTGTAGATAAAGGGAAGGACAAGAATATAAGTAAGTAATTTCATGAAGGTCGCCTGAAAAATGCAAATTTTTCGATGTGCAAATATATATATTTGACATCAAATTTAGCCATGTCGACACCTGTTCTATTATTGATTTTTTTGAATATTTTGGTTTCCTATAAAGGGTTTTCAGAATCTCGCTTTTTTGAGAAATACAAGTTTTCGGTACTAGCACTTCACGAACAGCAGTATTTTCGGCTATTGAGCTCTGGATTTTTACACGTAGACACCGCGCATTTGGTCTTTAATATGTTTGCCCTCTACATGTTTGGTGATGTTGTGATTCAAATTACTGGAGTTTTTCTTTTTATGTTGATTTATATCCTTAGTTTACTGGCAGGGAATTATTTTACTTTCATCAACCATAAAAATGAACCAAACTATAGCGCAGTAGGGGCGAGTGGTGCTGTTTCTGGGATTGTCTATTCGTCTATACTTCTATTTCCGCAAATGCAATTGGCCTTGATCTTCTTTCCAATCCCAATGCCAGGATATGTGTTTGGAATCTTATATCTGTTATATACTTTATTTGGCATGAAAAGCCCTAGAGATAATATTGGACATACAGCACATTTTGGGGGAGCAGTATCGGGCTTTGCGATTACATTGTTTATTTTTCCAAGTTTGATTTACATGCAAACCAGCCTCATCTTACTAATGCTGATCCCTTTGATTGTGTTTTTGGTGATGAAAAGAAACGGCAATTTATAAATCAGCCGTTGCATTTTGAAGAATACTTTTAATAGACGCCAAATCGTGGCTACGAGCAAGAACAGTACCGCGATTATCAATCAAAAATAGCTCAGGAATCGAACGTACATTATATTCAGCTGCGATAGGGTCTTTCCAGTGTTTGAGATTCGAAACGTGCGTCCAATTCAAATGATCGTCTTTAATCGCTTTCAGCCATCGTTGATTGCTTCGATCCAATGATACACTCATAATGGTCACTCCTTTGCTTTGGTAGGAATTGTAGAGGTCAACAAGCTCAGGACTTTGATCGCGACAAGGTTTACACCAAGAAGCCCAAAAATCGATCACTGTGAATTTTTCCTTGGTATCATATAAGGAAATGAGCTCACCTTCTGGACTAGGTGCTTGAAAGTCAGGAGCTACTTCACCAACTTCTGGAGATTCCTTGTTCTCTTGTACTTCTTCTGGGTTGAGTAATTTTTGAATGTTTTGACCAGATTTTGTCTTTTTGATATTTCCATCGAGTTGATCGAATAGAATTTGTGCTTCTGAAGAATCCATTTGACCAGATGTCACTTGCTGCTCAAGGATTAAAGATGAGACATAAGAATCTGGATTCTCATTGATATAGTTGAGTTCAAAATCTGTCAATTTAGCGACCATATTGTCATACTGTTCTTGTAAATCAGAGATGTTTAAGCTGTCTTTGCGCAACATGGCATTTCGAAGTTCAAACGAAATCTCACGCAAAGCCATATTAAATGTACTGACCTCTTCTAAAAACTGACTCACATCAAGATTGGATTTTGTACCTCTAACACTCGCATTTTGAATGCTGTCCTTAATCACCTGAACGGTTATTGTTCCTGGCTCTAAAACAAAGGGTAACAAGCTGCGGACCCCCTCAAAATTGAGGTAGTGCATTTCAGGATATTTTGCAGAACCAGAAAAGCTAAACGTCCCGGCTTCAACCTTTACCGTATCGATTGGCATAAGCTGAGATTGATCATCTACTCCGAGGAGAAGAACGCTTTGTCCATCATCTAGGTTAATTGTTCCGTTTAGGGTGTATTCGGTTGAGCCAGATGAGCAACCGATGATAAAGAGTGTTAGGGTGATATATGGAGCTATTAAACGCATCTTTTTTATTTTTTCCAAATTTAAGTAATGTTTTAGTATTCTCAATTGATTTAATACATTCCGTAAAATCATCGTATTTTTACAAAAAATAGATTCATGGCAGGCAACAAATTCGGTCACATTTTCACATTAACCACTTTCGGTGAGTCACACGGGCCTGCACTTGGTGGAGTCATTGATGGTTGTCCAGCTGGGATTTCCATAAATGAAGATGCCATACAAGCAGATCTTGACCGCAGAAAGCCAGGTCAATCGAAAATTGTAACCCAGCGAAAAGAACCAGATCGTGTTGAAATTTATTCTGGTGTTTTTGATGGAATGACAACAGGTACACCAATTGGATTTGTAATTCACAATAGCAATCAAAAATCAAAAGATTACGAACATATTAAAAATGCTTATCGCCCCTCTCACGCAGATTATGTTTATGATAAAAAATATGGTTTTCGTGATTATCGAGGAGGTGGTCGAAGTTCTGCCCGCGAAACAGCAGCAAGAGTTGTTGCAGGTTCAATTGCTAAACAATTCATGTCTGGTGTTCAATTCCATGCCTTTGTTTCAGCAGTAGGGGAGTTAAAAATTGAAAACCCTCAATACATTGATAATTTTTCTTCAATTGAATCCAACCCTGTACGTTGTCCAGATTATACAATGGCTAAAAAGATGGAGGATTACATTAAAAAGATTCGTAAAGATGGTGACACAGTTGGTGGCGTCATCACTTGCGTGATTAAAAATGTTCCCACCGGATTGGGGGAACCAGTGTTCGATAAACTTCATGCAGAACTTGGCAGAGCAATGCTCTCAATTAATGCCGTAAAAGGATTTGAATATGGAAGTGGTTTTGCTGGTGCTGCTTTGCGTGGAAGTCAACACAATGACCTTTTCAATAAAGATGGCACAACTAAAACAAACTATTCTGGTGGGATTCAAGGTGGAATAAGTAATGGAATGGACATCTATTTTAATGTTGCTTTTAAACCAGTTGCAACCATTATGCAGAATCAAAATACTATCGATAAGTCTGGAAAAGAGATAACAATGGAAGGAAAAGGTCGTCACGATCCTTGTGTAGTTCCGCGTGCAGTTCCAATAGTCGAAGCGATGGCATCACTCGTGCTTGCAGATTATTTTCTTATTTCACGTACAAACACTGTTGTTGGAGATTTTAATAAAATATAACCAATAAACCCAATCCATAATACATGAATAATTTAGCATTACACTGGAAAATCTTAATCGGCATGTTGTTAGGAGTTATTTTTGGCGTCTTAATGCTGCAATTTAATTATGGCAAAGATTTGGTTGTAGATTGGATAAAACCATTAGGTACTATTTTTATTAATTCCCTCAAGCTTATTGCGATACCACTCATTCTGGCTTCTCTTATCAAAGGGGTTTCCGATTTGAAAGATATTGCAAAATTATCCAAGATGGGAGGTAGAACTGTCTTACTGTATATGATAACTACTGTTACGGCAGTGACTATTGGACTAGGAATTGTAAATCTTATCCAACCTGGTAAAATAGTTAGTAAAGAAGCACAGGCTAAACTTGTCGAAGCATATGCTGAAGATGCTGCCTCGAAACAAATAATTGCCAATGAACAAAAGGCAGATGGACCTTTACAACCTCTTGTTGATATAGTTCCCTCAAATATTTTTGATGCAGCTACTGATAATGCTAACATGCTTCAAATTATATTTTTTTCCATTTTCTTTGGAATAGGACTGATATTGATACCCGAGCAAAAAGCAAAGCCCGTTAAAGATTTTTTTGATGCACTGAATGATGTTATTTTAAAAATGATAGACTTGATTATGCTTGCTGCTCCTTTTGGTGTATTTGCTTTACTGGCTGCTTTAGTTGTTGATGCTCCAAGCCCTGACTTGTTTAAAGCTCTTGGTCTTTATTCTCTATGCGTATTACTGGGTCTTTGCCTAATGATAATTTTCTACATTATCCTTGTTCGTTTTTACGCTACTAAGACCCCAAAATTTTTCTTAAACGGTATTTTACCGGCACAATTATTGGCGTTTTCAACTAGCTCATCAGCTGCGACACTTCCTGTGACCATGGAAAGAGTGCAAGAACACCTAGGTGTTGAAGAAGAGGTTAGTAGTTTTGTTCTTCCGATTGGAACTACAATAAATATGGACGGAACGAGTTTATACCAAGGAATTGCAGCAATTTTTATAGCTCAGACATTTGGTTTACAACTTGACTTAGCTGCTCAACTCAGTATTATTGCGACTGCTTCACTAGCATCCATTGGTGCTGCAGCTGTACCTAGTGCAGGAATGGTAATGTTACTAATTGTATTAGGTCAAGCGGGAATTCCAGAAGCTGGTCTAGCATTAATTTTCGCTGTAGATAGGCCGCTAGATATGTGTCGTACTGTTGTTAATGTAACAGGAGATGCTGCAGTATCAATGGTAGTAGCAAAATCAACTGGAAAGTTAAAAAGCTAATATTGAAAAAATGGTATGAAAAATTATAAAAAATCTTCATTTTTTTAAGTTTTATACTTTGTTCTTTTCTTTACCAGTGAGCAAATTAACGAGGACTATAATTTCTTATAAACTGAATGAATATTTATTAAAAAGATGATTTTAATTAAAATATTCAGGCGGTTATATTCCAAATTGTTAAGACGAAAAATCTTTAAACATCATTTACGTTTAACAAGTTCCAATTCAGCAGGGTTTACTTGTGTTGTAAAAGAACCATAGTTAACAATAGCTTTATTTTTCTCTAAACTATCAATAGTACCGACCGCCTTTCCATCAAATAAACGGACATGGTCACCGATATGAAATTGCACTTTTGGACGTTTTTTAACCACCATTTTTGGCTTGTCTTTTTTTTGTTCCCGAACCTTTTCAATTTTTTTCTCAACTTCAACTTTTAGTTTTTTCTTTTCGGCTTTTTTCTTACGTATCACAGCAGCAGACTGCTTTTTTCGCTTTGCGTTTTCAAATTCAACGAGCTGTAAAAGCCCAGTAACCAAGGGTCGTTTTTTTCCGTTTAGAAAATAGGATTCGGCGAGCTCATTAACCTTGTTCCCCAGTACAATCATTCTTTGATCTTGATCGAAAAGGGTTTGGTAACTTTCCAATTTTGCTTTCACTTTCGCATTCAGCGTTTCTAACTTCTCATTTTGTTTTTTAGATTTTAGGGCTTCATCTTGTAACTCTTTTGTATTTTTTGCCATTGTATAACGCTCGCGTTGCATTTTGGCAAGTGTTGCATCAAAACGGACTTTTCCACGTTCGATTTTCTTCTTTGCCCGATTGATCAAACTATATGGGATTCCATTTTTATGGGCAACTTCAAAAGTAAAGGAACTCCCTGCTTCTCCTGTAATCAATTGAAAAGTAGGGGAGAGCTTGTTTCGGTCAAACTGCATATTGGCGTTTGCAGCATGGGGCAACTCGTCAGCCAATAACTTTAGATTGGTGTAGTGTGTAGTAATCACACCAAGTGACTTTTCTTGATAGAAAACTTCTAAAAAAATCTCTGCTAATGCTCCGCCAAGTTCAGGATCTGAACCGGTCCCAAATTCGTCGATGAGCAATAAACTCTTCGCGTCGCATTTCTTTAAAAATCGATTCATGTTTTTGAGTCGATAGCTATAAGTGCTCAATTCATTTTCAATGGACTGGTTGTCTCCAATATCCGTTAAAATGCTTTCGAATATGCACATATGAGATTGAGGATGGACTGGAACTAGAAAACCAGTTTGAACCATCAATTGCAGCAATCCAATTGTTTTTAGTGTAATGCTTTTCCCACCTGCATTGGGGCCTGAGATAACCAGAATTCGGAGTTCATTATGGAGATGGATGGTTTGTGGGTAGGTGGCTTGTTTTTTTTGCTTATTTGAAAGATAGAGTAGGGGGTGATAGGCATCTTTTAAGTCTAAGTCCGAACTGTCATTTAACTTTGGCATCACACCATTCATATCTTGCGCATATAATGCCTTAGCACAAAGCATATCTATTTCTGTGGCATAGCGTTGATAGTTGGCGAGTAATTCTTCATGAGGTCGCATCCAATTAGTCAATTCCCTCAAAATGCGATCGATTTCCTCTTGTTCGTCATAGATTAGGTTCTCCATTTCCTGGCTGTACTGTACAACAGCTTGGGGCTCGATGTATACGATACTCCCTGTTTTACTACTTCCTAAAAGAGACCCTTTGACCTTACGGCGGTACATCGCCTTCACAGCCAACACCCTGCGATTTGAAACAACAGTTTCTTTTATATCATCGAGAAAACCTGAACTTTGATATTTGCTCATGGCTGATCCAAAACTTTGGCTGATTTTACCGCGAACTTGATCCATCTGCTTGCGAATGACAGCAAGAGAGTCAGAGGCCTGGTTGCGTACCTCTCCAAAGCGATCAATCACCCGATTAACTTCATTGGGAATGGATTTTTCAATCGGTATGTCCTCTCCAAATTTGTAAAGTTTGGGGAAAAAAAGCTTTGTTTTTTTAAAAAATCGGATGAGAGTTTGCGCAGTTTTTGCCAAATGCGCGATGTGTTGAAAAAGGTCAATCTCAATCTTACTGTTTTCAATAGAGAGTAAGCCCAAGGCCTTGTCGATAGATTCAAAGCCGTGATTGGGAATGTTGTATTCGCTTGTAAAAGATTGATTGTACTCTTTTACGCGCTCAATTTCAATTTGAACACGCGACAGAGAAGTATGTGGTCGAAGTTTAAGTAATGATGATTTTCCAAGTTCAGTAGCACAACGAGCTGCTGCTTGTTCGAGAACAATATCAAACTCTAAATCAGTTATACTTTTTTCGTTAATCTTTTTCATCGCATTTCCTTACCTTCGGAAAACGCAAAACTAACTTTTTTTTGATGAATGTTAAACTGGAATCTTCTTGGAAAGCTGCTTTATCAAAAGAGTTTTCAAAAAGATATTTCAATGAGTTGACAAACTTTGTACGTCATTCTTATCAAAAGACTAAAGTTTATCCCCCCGCTAATTTAATTTTTAATGCTTTGGATTCTTGTCCATTAACAAAGATAAGTGTCGTTATCTTGGGTCAAGACCCTTACCATGGGCCAGGTCAAGCACATGGATTAAGCTTTTCAGTCCCTGATGGGATTTCGCACCCTCCATCACTAGTCAACATATTTAAAGAACTTATAACTGATGTTGGAAAGGTATATCCCAAAAATGGATCTTTAAATTCATGGTCATCACAAGGGGTGCTGTTGCTTAATGCTACATTAACCGTTGCTGCAAACCAAGCAGGAAGTCATCAAAATAAGGGTTGGGAGATATTTACAGATGCTATTATTGATGTGATTTCAACTCAACGTAAAAATGTTGTTTTTATGCTATGGGGAAATTATGCCAAAAAAAAAGGTAAACGAATTAATCGAGACTGTCACCTTGTATTGGAATCAGGTCATCCATCCCCCTTAAGTGCTAACAGAGGGCTTTGGTTTGGAAATCGACACTTTAGCCAAGCCAATTCATACTTAATAAGTAAAGGAAAATTACCAATTGATTGGTAGAAAGAATTCAGCAGAAATTTTATAAAATCCAGGTTTAATATTATAGAAAGAATCCATTTTTGATAGCATTCGTAACTTTTTCTATCATATTAAAAACTGTTTTATCGGTTTGGTTTGAAAATGTGCTGTGAAATCGATTTGCTAAAATTGCTGATATGGAAATAGCTCTATGTCCCATAACATGACTCAGTCCATATATTCCTGAAGTTTCCATATCAAAATTTGTGATTATAGAGTCTTTGTAATTAAAGTGTAAAAACTCATTCAAATCATACGGAAGTATATTTTTTGTTCTCAAGTGCCGTACTTGTGGGGCATAGAAACCTGGGTTTGTTACTATAATTCCTTTGCTCATTCCAAGTTTTAAACAATCATCGACTAGTACTGAATCTCCATCAATGTAGTAAGGGTGATTTAAATTTTTAGACATTCCCAACTTAGAGTGAAGTGAAACTGCAATAGGGTGTTCGCACATACTTGGTTCATAATAATGCATAAGGTTGTCAAATCCAATTGCTGCTTCGGCTACAATTAGACTATCGAGTTCAATATTTGCCTGAATCGTTCCAGAAGTTCCAAGTCTAATAAAGGTTAAAGAAGTGGGGGATTTAAGCGGTTTTCCTGTGTTAAGTTCAAGATTAAATAAAGCATCTAATTCATTGAAAATTATATCTATATTATCGGTTCCCATACCTGTTGAGATTACACTTACAGAACGGTTTTTCAATACTCCTGTATGAATACAAATTTCTCTTTTTCTGTTTGTAAAATCAATTCTGTCAAAGAATTGAGAAACAATCGGAACACGATCTGGATCTCCAACAGTAATTATAAGCGGTGCACAATGTTCTGGTCGAATCCCTATGTGATATACCGAACCATCATCATTAAGAATGAGTTCTGAATTGTTCATCCACCAACACGCTTAACTTGATGCCCTATCTTTTGCAGATGTGCTGTAATTTTATCCCGAAAATTACCCTGTATTAAAATATCGTTCCCTTTTACACTCCCACCAACTGCACAAATAGACTTAAGTTCTTTTTCAAGAGCTTTCAACTCATGGGGACTTCCGTCAAACCCTTTGATGATTGTAACGGTTTTTCCACCACGCCCTTTGTTACTAAAGTGTGCTTCAAGTTGTTGTTTTTTGGGCTTTATTTCTGGTTGGTATGTCCCTTCTGCTTCTGGAAATAGAGACTTTAAATCAGAAAGACTGTTGAGTTTGGCCATATTATTTTCGTAAACCCAATTCTCGTAAACGTTCTTCTAAAAATTCACCTGCAGTAATATCTTGAAAATCTTTAGGGTGTTGATCGTCAATGCAATGTGGTATTACATCAAGTTTCATTTCGGATACCGGATGCATAAAAAAGGGAATAGAATAACGTGAACTTTGCCAAGCCGATTTTGGGGGGTTTACCACACGGTGGATTGTTGATTTAAGCTTATTGTTAGTATGACGAGATAGCATGTCACCTACATTGATTACAAGTTCATCCTCCTCAGCAATTGCATCAATCCACTCACCTTTATGATTTTGTACCTGCAGTCCACGACCTTGAGCACCCATAAGGAGGGTAATAAGGTTGATATCACCATGAGCAGCAGCTCTTTCAGCCTTTTTAGGCTCTTCAGTGATAGGAGGGTAGTGTATTGCTCGAAGAATACTGTTTCCACCTTTGATAAATGGATCGAAATAATATTCATCTAAACAAAGGTGTAGAGCAAGTGCGCGCAAAACAAAACATCCCGTTTTTTCTAAAGCTTTAAAGGTTTTTTGTCCAATTACATTAAAAGCTGGTTTCTCATCCACCAATATATTTTTGGGATAATCTTCTCCATTAGCCGGTGGTTCGTTTTGTCCAAAATGAAAAAACTCCTTTAGGTCTCCAGTAGTCCGACCTTTGGCATGCTCTTTTCCGAAAGACGTGTAACCACGTTGACCCGCAAGGCCTTGAATTTCGTATTTAGTTTTAGTCTCGTATGGAAGACTAAAAAACTCACGAACTTCTTTATATAATTCATCGACCAAATCTTGATCCAGAAAATGACCTTTTAAAGCAACAAAGCCAATTTCTTCATATGCCTTTCCAATATTTTGAATAAAATTTTGACGTTTATTAGAGTCGTCACTTAAAAAATCACTAAGATTAACTGAGGGAATTTGTTTCATGCTAACGATTTCAACAAAATTAATCAATTCTATTTCAATATGTTTTCTAGTGGAGTGAAAGACATCGAAAAAGCATCTGCAACAGAGTGATTAACTATATGTCCATTTACAATATTTAGTCCGTTTGCTAAATGTGGAAATTGTTTGCAGGCATTTTGCCAACCAAGATTGGCAAGTTTAACAGCATAATCAATGGTTGCGTTTGTCAGGGCTTTGGTAGACGTTTGTGGTACCGCACCAGGCATGTTTGCAACCGCATAGTGTAGAATATCATCAACGAAATATGTCGGGTTTTCATGAGTCGTTGCTTTTGTGGTTTCAAAACAGCCCCCCTGATCCACTGCAACATCAACCAAAACGGCTCCTTTTTGCATAACACAGAGTTGTTTTCGATTGATTAGCTTTGGGGCTTTCGCGCCTGGCACAAGTACAGCTCCAATCACCAAATGGGCTTTTGTAAGATGTTTTTCAATTGCATCTGACGAGGACAAACAAGTAGTTACGTTCTTTGGCATGATTGCTTGGAGTTCTTCAATCTGATTGGGGTTATTATCGTAAATGGTCACATCAGCACCCATTCCAGCAGCTACCAAAGCAGCTTGTGTACCAACAACTCCGCCGCCTAGGATCATCACGTCAGCGGGGGAAACTCCTGAAACACTGCCCATAAGAACACCCAATCCGCCTTGTGGGCTTTCAAGAAATTTCGCGCCTTGCTGACTCGCCAAACGGCCAGCGACTTCAGACATGGGCGTAAGTAGGGGAAGGCCACCATGATCATCAGTAATGGTTTCATAAGCCAAGCAGACCGCTTTGCAGTCAATCATTGCCTTTGTTAAGGATAAAGAAGAGGCGAAATGGAAAAAGGTATAGATCAATTGGCCTTCTTTTATCAATTCAAATTCCTCGGGAAGGGGTTCTTTAACCTTAATGATCATTTCGGCATATTGATAGACTTGTTTAGGGTAAGATGCAATAGTTGCTCCAACTTTGAGAAAATCATGATTTGAAAATCCACTACCAACACCAGCATTGTTTTCAACGCAAACCTCATGACCATTAGAGATCAGTCTTTGAGCTGCATTTGGTGTAATGCCAATGCGGTACTCATTGTTTTTAATTTCTTTTGGGATTCCAATTTTCATATTGTGATATATATAGCACAATCAATAATATAAATTTCGGCATTTAACAAATGTAGGGGATATATGAATAAATTCAAATTTTATAATTTAACATAATATATATTATAGTTCATAAAAAAGATGAATTAAACGTATATTTATTATATGTAAATAAATTTTTGTGAAGCAACTCCATCATTTATTACTTTATGTTGTATTTGTAGTGAGCTGTAGCAATCACAATCAATTCATTTCAAATTCTGGAACGATTGTAAAAAATGCTATGGTTTCATCAGCACATCCATTGGCATCTGCTACTGGCCTTGGTATTATGAAAAATGGCGGAAATGCGATTGATGCTGCGATTGCCACGCATTTTGCTTTGACAGTCGTTTATCCGCAGGCAGGTAATATTGGTGGTGGCGGGTTTGCTGTAATTCGTATGAATGATGGCACAATAAATTCTTTAGATTTTAGAGAAAAAGCACCTGCACTGGCGCATCGTGACATGTATTTGAGTGCAGAAGGTCAGTTGAATGATTTACAGAGTACCCATGGTCATATGGCTAGTGGTGTTCCCGGGTCGGTTGATGGAATGTTTACCCTTCATCAAAAATATGGTACACTACCCATGTCTGAACTGATTGACCCGTCTATAGAAATGGCTCGTAGAGGGTATGTTTTAACTCCTTTGGCTGCTGAACTTTTAAACACCAAACAAGAAGAGTTCCAAACATACAATCGCTGGTCAACTCCATATCATAGTGATCAGAACTGGCAAGCCGGCGATACCATTACGCAGCCAGATCTCGCCCAGACCTTAGAACACATTCAAAGCAACGGTCGAGATGGTTTTTACGAAGGAATCGTTGCAGATCAAATCGTAGCTGAGATTAAAAGTGGGAATGGACTGATTTCACTTGCGGATTTAAAAAACTACCAAAGCGTTTGGCGAAAACCCATTACTGGTAACTACCGTGGACATCAAATCATCAGTATGGCTCCTCCTTCAAGCGGCGGAATTGCCTTAATACAACTCCTAAGAGGTACCGAGGGCTACCCCATAGCCGATTGGGGTCATAACTCCTTCAAAACCATACATTTAATGGCTGAGCTCGAACGACGAGTATATGCTGACCGTGCGACTTATCTAGGAGATCCAGATTTTATAGATGTTCCTATTGATAAATTGCTAGATTCTGTATATAATCAAAAGCGTTATATCGACATTTCCTTTGACAAAGCTACCCCTTCCGTACTGGTTTCATCAGGTAAAATATCACCCTCAGAAAGCCCAGAAACCACACACATCTCTGTAGTGGATGCAAATGGGAATGCTGTGGCAATTACCACCACACTCAACAGTTCGTTTGGTAACAAAGTCATGGTAAAAGGAGCTGGTTTTTTTCTAAATAATGAAATGGATGACTTTAGCAGCAAGCCCGGCTCGCCGAATCAATTTGGATTAATAGGAGGCGAAGCCAATGCCATAGCGCCTCACAAACGCATGCTCAGTTCAATGACACCAACCATCGTTACCTACAAGGACAAACTTAAAATGGTTGTAGGAACTCCAGGAGGTTCCACCATCATCACAAGCGTGTATCAAACCCTACTCAATGTAATTGATCATGCAATGGGAATGCAAGAGGCCGTAAACGCAAAACGGGTACATCATCAATGGTACCCCGATGAAATTCGAGTCGAAACTGATGCCTTGAACGAAAATGTGCAAAACGATTTAGAAAAGCTTGGACATCGGTTGCGAATTACCGATAAAATTGGTCGAATGGATTGTATTTTGGTACTCCCTGACGGTCGTTTAGAAGGAGGTGCAGATCCACGAGGTGATAATACCGCTATAGGTTATTGATTGTTAATAATATTGTTGATGAACCGTTTTTTAGTCTGGTTTTAGATGAACCTTTGGTTTGTAATTTTAATTAAATCCAAGACAATGAACGATCGCCACATTGATATCCTTCGCATTCGTCCGCAAATAAAAAAGCATCAAACCTTTGAGACTATGTCTTCAGAAGAGCGTTTTCAAAACTCTACCTTACGACCTGTTTTAAAATTGCAAAACCCCATACTCCTTGCCTCTTTTGTCAATTATGCCACCAAACACAAGGGCGTGTTTTTTGATATTCCGGTTGACAAGCAAATGGCGTATATTGAGAATGCCATACAAAAAGATCAAAAGTTCCGCAATGTGCTAAAAGGCCTGATCATTGGTCAGTTTACAATGGAAGAGTACACGACTTACACCCAAAATTCATCTAAACTCAACAAACGGATGATGAACTTAGTGATAACACGTCTGCAAAACCAATTGCAGTTGTTAGTTCCACAGACATTATCTAAGGTTGAATAATTTTTTTTTCACTTTAGAATTTAAAATCCCTACACCAAACTCTCCCCGTCTGCATTGGTAGTCAGCACCTCGCTCATATAGTCAACAAAAGGTCGTACAGTTTGCAGGGCGATGTCTGCACGATCAATAAAATCTGATTTGCAGATGTCCTTGTCTGGGTAATTGATCGTAAAAATATGCTGCTTAAAACGCAACAAATCAATTTGTGGATGGTTCTTGGCATACCCTTTTGGAGCTGTTTTGACTGCGTCACCCTCCAATTGACCCCATACACTGCGAAAAGATTTATCGTTAATGATGGTACGATACAACTCACCGTCGTTGTCGATCTCTTGTCGGATGCGCTTTAAATCTGCTGGGGTGGGTGCCCAAAACCCACATGCCAAAAAGTTTTTCCCTGGAGACAGATGCAAATAGTATCCTCCTCTGCATTGTGGCTTTGTGCGGTGCCATGTGAGTCCGAAATGAGTTTTATAAGGGGTTTTGTCTTTAGAGAAACGTACATCCCTGTAAACCCGAAATAACTTAAACCGATCGATACTGTCGTGTTGATTGAGTTTGTCTTTCAATTGCTCTCCAAAGTTCTGTACCGCTGTTTCGAGAGCCTTAAACCTTGGTTTATGCTCAGCAAACCAATCCCGATTGTTGTTTTGTTGCAAATCTGAAAAAAAAGAAAAGATATCTGTCGGTAAATGCATTTAAAAAGTAATGATAGTACATAAAAATATGTATTTTTAATGTAACACATTCTTAAAACCATGCTCTGGACAACTACTTTTATTTTTTTTGTTCAGAATTGGTTTGATTACTACTCGCTAGTTATAATGCTATCCCTTCTTTCGATCCTCAAGTATGCGAACCACATCGGCAAAGGTATGTCCTTTGGCTTGCAACAATATCATAAAGTGAAACAGCAAGTCTGCACTCTCGTTTAAAAACAAATCAGAATTGGTATCTTTAGCTTCAATGACGGTTTCCACGGCTTCTTCCCCTACTTTTTGCGCTATCTTATTGATGCCTTTGATAAACAAGCTTGCCACATAGCTGTTGTCAGAAGGATTGTTTTTACGATCCGCAATTACCTCTTCCAAAGCATTCAAAAACCCATAGCTGGGTGTATTGCTTTCGCCCCAGCACGTATCATCGCCCTTATGACAAGTTGGTCCTTTGGGTAAGACCTTAATCAATAGGGCATCACGATCACAGTCTAATACCATATCAATCAGGTTCAATATATGGCCACTCTCCTCCCCTTTTGTCCAAAGGCGGTTTTTGGAACGACTAAAAAAAGTGACTTTTTGCGTTTCTTTTGTTTTGGTTATGGCTTCATGGTTCATATAACCCAACATCAAAACACATTTTGTATTTGCATCTTGCACGATGGCGGGAACAAGTCCGTCTGGGTGTTTGCTAAAATCGATTGTCATCGCATTGGTATTTTGTGTAATCGCAATTCGTTTTTTAAATCTGGAATACTGATTTCCTTAAAGTGAAATACGCTTGCTGCCAGAGCTGCATCTGCATATCCCTCGACAAAGGTATCAATAAAGTGTTGCATGGTCCCTGCACCGCCAGAAGCAATGACAGGAACCGTTACTGTTTCGCTAAGTTGTCGTAGAGCGGTATTGGCAAATCCTTGTTTGGTGCCGTCGTGATCCATAGATGTAAATAGCAATTCCCCTGCACCACGATCTACGGCTTCTTGCGCCCATGTAAACAGCTTTCGTTCAGTGGGAACCTTACCACCAACCAAATGAACAATCCACTCCGCAGAGATTTGTTTGGCGTCAATCGCTACAACTACACATTGTGTGCCAAAACGATTGGCAACATCACTGATCAGCGCAGGACGGCGAACAGCAGCAGAGTTGATCGAGACCTTGTCTGCACCATTATCCAATAGGATTCCAACATCGTCCATTGCATTGATACCACCGCCCACTGTAAAAGGAATATCGATGGCTTGGGCAATATCACGGATAAGATTGGCAAGGGTCTTTCGTTTTTCTTCTGACGCTGAGATATCTAGAAATACGAGCTCATCTGCACCTTCCTCTGTATAGCGTTGGGCAAGTTCAACAGGGTCTCCTGCGTCCCGAAGGTTGATAAAATTGACTCCCTTGACAGTACGACCATCCTTGATGTCCAAACAGGGTATGATTCGTTTTGTGAGCATATCAGCTTTGATTGAGTTGATAGGTTTCCAATTCTTCTAGCCCGATTTTTCCTTCGTATATGGCTTTCCCAACAACTGCAGCCGAGCAACCGAGTTCACGACAGGCATAGAGGTCTTCCATAGTGCTTACCCCACCAGAAGCGATCAGAGACAAGCCCTCAACCTCATTGAGCAACTCGCGGTATAGTTTTAAAGACGGACCTGCCAACATGCCGTCTTTGGCGACATCGGTGCACAAGACGTTTGTAAACCCCTTTTTTGTAAAATCCTGAACAAACTCCAATACATCAATTCCTGAGTCCTGTTCCCAACCGTGTGTGGCAATACGACGGTTTTTGGTGTCTGCCCCTAGGATGAGTTGATCTGTGCCATATTGATCCAACCACTCCAATACAAGTTGGGGTTCGACCACGGCTATACTTCCGAGGGTAACCTGTGCAGCACCGCAATCAAAAGCAGTTTGCAAATCTAGCTCCGACTTGATTCCGCCGCCAAAGTCCAATTGTAAGTTGGTTTGAGTGGCAATGGCCTCCAAAATCTTCGCATTGACAATATGCTTTGCACGAGCTCCGTCAAGGTCAACCACGTGCAGGTGTGTCAGTCCAGCCCCTTCAAAACGTTTGGCAACTTCAACAGGAGAATCACTATAAATGGTTTTGGTGTCATAAACCCCTTTGGTTAGTCGCACACATTGTCCACCTATAATATCAATAGCAGGAGTAATGATCATAATGACAAAAAATTTTGTAATAATTGTGCGCCCATAGCTCCGCTCTTTTCCGGGTGAAATTGGGTGCCATAAAAGTTTTTTTTTGCCATTGCAGCAGCAAAATTGATATCATAAAGACAGTGTCCAACCGTATTAATATTGGGTATAGCATAATAGCTGTGCACGAGATAAAAATGACTGTGGTTTGGTATTTTTTCAAACAACACCCCGCTGCCTTTCACTTCGTTCCAACCCATGTGCGGTACATTACGTGTGGTCGAAAACCGAACCACTTCAGTATCAAAGACTCCCAAACCTGTTGTATTTCCCTCTTCGGAACTGTTACACATCAACTGCATTCCCAAACAAATCCCCAGTACAGGTTGTGTCAGCTCAGGAATAAGTGTATGCAACTGGGTACTTTTGAGTTTCGTCATCGCCGAGCTCGCTTCCCCAACTCCTGGGAAAATCACATGAGAAGCTGACTGAATGGTTTCTGGATCACTAGACAGTGTGGCCGAAACTCCCAAACGTTCCAAAGCAAAACGAATACTCTGGATATTCCCAGCCCCATAATCTATAATTGCTACACTCATAACTGTCCTTTGGTTGAAGGTAGAATCAATTTTTCAGGATCGCGCTGTATCGCTGCTTTGATGGCTTTGGCAAAGCTCTTAAAAATCGCCTCGATTTTGTGGTGTTCATTGTGTCCTTCTGCTTTGATATTCAAATTGGCCTTTGCTCCATCGGCAAAGGATTTAAAAAAGTGGAAAAACATCTCGGTTGGCATTTTACCAATCAGTTCACGCTTAAATTTGGCGTCCCACATCAACCAAGGCCGCCCACCAAAATCAATAGCGACTTGCGCTAGGCAATCATCCATCGGTAAGCAAAATCCATAGCGTTCGATCCCAAGTTTATCTCCTAAAGCCATAGAAAAAGCCTCTCCGAGTGCAATTGCAGTATCTTCAATGGTGTGGTGCTCATCGACTTCCAAATCGCCCTTGGTAGTCAATTCGATATCAATCCCTCCATGACGTGCCAATTGATTGAGCATGTGATCAAAAAATGCAATTCCTGTATCGATAGTGCTTTGCCCCGTTCCATCAAGGTTAAGCGCAATCGAAATATCCGTTTCTTTGGTTGTGCGATTGTGTGTACACAAGCGTTGACTAGCTTTGAGCATAGTGTAAACTTCACTCCAGTTGGCAGTCGTTAAAGCAATGGTTTCTTTGATGGCCTTGTCAGGAGTTTCGTTAAGACGCTCATCGTGTTGAAGCAGAATACCCTGGGCACCGAGGTTGACCGCCAATTGCATATCGCTCAAGCGATCTCCGATGACAAAGGAATTCTCTAAATCATAATCTCCAGACAAATAAGCCGTTAACAAGCCAGTTTCCGGTTTGCGCGTGGGCGCTTGGTCTGCTGGAAAGCTTTTGTCAATACAGACTTCCTCGAAAACAATCCCTTCATTTTTCATCGCATCGATCAAATGATTGTGCACAGGCCAAAATTGCTCTTCAGGGAAGCTATCGGTACCCAAGCCGTCTTGATTGGTAACCATAACAAGGGTGTAATCCAGCTCTTTCGCAATACGTCCGAGATAAGTAAATACACCTGGATAAAACGCCAATTTTTCAAAACTGTCAAGCTGATAGTCCTCGGGCTCTAGCGCCAATGTTCCATCACGATCGATAAATAAGACCTTTTTCATAATGACAAGCGATTTAATGTTTCTATCAATATTTGATTTTCTTGAGGTGTTCCAACAGAGAAACGAAGGCAGTTTTCACAGCCCACTTGCTCACTACGGTTGCGCACAACTATGTCATTCTCGATAAGTTGAGCATATCGTTTGTTAGCATCATCAACCTGTACCAAAAGGAAATTCGCGTCACTCGGATAAACCTTTTCAACAAAGGAAATCTTCTCTAGCTGTGCAAACAGACCTTTTCTTTCTGCAATAATTTGTGTGACTTGCCCTTGGGTTGTATCCCAATCCTCCAAAGCAGAAATGGCGCGCTCTTGGGTCAATGAATTGATATTATATGGGGGTTTAATTTTGTTGAGAATAGCGATAATCTCCTCACTTGCAATACAGATGCCAAGCCGAATTCCCGCTAGCCCACAGGCCTTGGAAAGCGTTTGGGTGATGATTAAGTTGGGATAGGATGATAAGTCCGAAACCAAACTTTTTTGCATAGAAAAGTCGATATATGCCTCATCAATAACCACTAGACCAGTAAAAGATTGTAGTAAAGTAAGGATGTCCTCTCGGCGAAATGAATTGCCACTTGGATTGTTGGGAGAACACAGGAATATCGCTTTGGTTTGGGCCGAAATATAGTTAAAAATATCTTTTATAACTAACTGAAAATCATTATTTAAAGGAACTTCATCTAAAGTAATGCAATTGATATTTGCAAGAACTCTATACATGCCATAAGTTGGAGGCGTCACAATAATTTTGTCTTGATTTGGAATGCAAAACGCACGAAAAATTAAGTCCAAAACCTCATCACTTCCATTGCCGAGAAGTAATTGATTGGTAGCTGCCCCTCTGCGCCTTGCGATGACTTCTTTTAGCTTCCGTTGCTGCGGATCGGGGTAACGGTTTACACCATTGTCAAATGGATTCTCATTCGCATCTAAATACACAACCTCTCTCTCAACAGGGTCAAATTCGTCCCGCGCCGAAGAATATGGATATAAATCAGCAATGTGTGAGCGAACTAGTTTTTGGAGATCAAAACTCATGTTAAATCTTTTAATCGAAGACTTACAGCGTTTTTGTGTGCATACAAGCCCTCTGCATCAGCTAGGGTTTCTATAGAGGGTCCAAGGTCTTTCAAGCCTATCTCGCTTATCTTTTGAAAAGTAATCGCTTTGAGAAAACTATCCAAGTTAACTCCACTGTATTGTTTGGCGTACCCATTGGTCGGTAAGGTGTGATTGGTCCCCGAAGCGTAATCACCTGCACTTTCAGGAGTATAATTTCCAATAAACACTGATCCGGCGTTGGCTACCTTTTTGACAAACTTTTCTTCATTGGCCATACAAATGATATAGTGTTCCGGTCCGTATTCGTTGATAAAAGCAATGGCTTGTGATTCAACAGAAAAGTAGATGGCCGTTGAGTTAGCAAGCGCTTGTACAGCGATTTCTTTTCTAGGAAGTACCTCCAACTGCTTTTGCACTTCGTCTTTTACCTTGTGAATGGTGTCTTGACTGGTACTGACCAATACCACCTGGCTATCTGTTCCATGCTCTGCTTGTGACAGTAAGTCTGCTGCGACATAAGAAGGGACTGCTGTCTCGTCTGCTACGACCAGCAACTCACTCGGGCCGGCGGGCATATCGATTGAAACGCCGTGTTGCGTTGCTTTTTGTTTGGCAGCAGTAACATATTGATTGCCTGGCCCCAATATCTTATAAACTTGTGGAATCGTCTCTGTTCCAAAGGTCATCCCACCGATGGCCTGGATCCCCCCGACTTGAAATAAGCGGGTAACGCCACATTTATTAGCCGCATAGCGGATAGCTGGAGTAAGTTGACCAGATTGATTTGGCGGCGTACACAATACGATTTCACGACAACCAGCAATGGTAGCAGGAATGGCAAGCATAAGTATAGAAGAAAACAAAGGAGCTGTACCTCCTGGAATATAAAGACCGACTTTCTCAATTGGTCGTTTCTCTTGCCAACATGATACCCCCTCTTGCACATCAAGTTGAACTCTATCGGTTTGCTGCGCTTTGTGGAAGGCGTAGATATTTTCATAGGCCTTGTCAATTGCAGCTCGTAAATCAGCTGATAACTCGTTTTTAGCATTGTTTAAATCGGCTAGGTCAACTTCAATGCGCTCGGGTCGATAGCCATCAAACTTCTCGCTGTAGGCCTGAATGGCCTGATCCCCTTGTCGTTGAATTGCGCCAAAGACTTCGTCCACAACTGGCATGACATCATCCAAAGATGTCGTTGGGCGAGCAGTTAGCTCACTCCATTGATCGGTAGTTGGACTCAAAACCGTTTTCATAAGACCATTTTTTCTATTGGACAAACCAAAATATCTTGCGCTCCAGCGGCTTTTAACTCATCTATGACTTCCCAGAATTTCCCCTCATTGATCACAGAGTGAAGTGAGCTCCAACCCGGTTCGGCCAAAGGTAATAACGTTGGGGATTTTAACACGGGGAGTATAGACGATATTCTATCAATACTATCATTTGGCACATTCATCAAAATATATTTAGACTGACGTCCTTTCAACACTGATTGAATACGAAACTGTAATTTTTTTAAGATGTCATTCTTTTCAGCATCCAAGGTACTGCCGGCTGCGAGAACAGCTTCAGATTTAAACAATACCTCGACTTCTTTAAGGTTGTTTTTAAATAAGGTTGAGCCACTGGAAACAATATCGCAAACAGCATCAGATAAGCCGATATTTGGAGCGATTTCAACAGAACCATTGATGATGTGAAGTTCAGCATCAATTCCTTTTTCTACAAGAAACCCTGTCACTGTGTTTGGGTAAGAAGTTGCAATTTTCTTCCCTATTAAGCTTTCAATACCCTTGTAGGTATCCTCTTTCGGAATTGCAATCGACACCCGACATTTCGAAAATCCCAACTTTTCTTTTATAGAGATATCGTCTCCTTTTTCAACCAGTAAATTTTCACCAATAATCGCAATATCAACAACTCCGTCACGAAGATATTGGGGGATATCCCCATTACGCAAGTAAAATATTTCAAGAGGAAAATTACGAGCGACTGCTTTTAACTGGTCCTTACCATTGTCGATAGAGATTCCACAGTCATTGAGGAGTCTCAATGATTCATCGTGTAGTCTTCCTGACTTTTGAACGGCGATGTGTAACTTTTTTTTCACAATTTTAATTTATACAAACAAAAAAACCCGCTTGAATCTCAAACGGGTTTTGAATAAGTTATTTCATATCCAACTCAACTCGTCTGAGACAAGGCATATGAGTGATGGATATATGTGTTTTTTTTCATTTCGAATGCAAATATCAAACAAAATTTTGAAAAAACCCTATTGATTGCCCAAAATTATAGGTAAACCATCTTTTGCGCTTCCGATCACAATCACTTTCGCATTGGTCGATTCTGACAATTGCAGGGTTGCTTCTATACCCTTTTCACGAAGGATATTTGGGGTTAGGGAAGCATTTAGAATACGGTTTGCAAGTGCTTTACCTTCTGCCTCAATCCGTACTTTCTCGGCTTCTTGCTTTGCCTTTTCCAAACGGAACTCGTATTCAAGTGCTTCTTGCTCCTGGGTGAGTTTACGTTGAATCGCTTCTTTGATTGAAGGCGGTAGGGTCACATCACGTACCAATACTGAATTGATTTGTACATGTTGTGGCTCTACTTTCTTTTTGGTTTCCTCATAGATTTCGTTTTGAATTGCGTCCCGTTTGGTTGAATACAACTGTTCAGGTGTATATCGTCCAATCACCGAACGTGCTACTGCTCGAATTTCAGGAACAATCACAATATTTAGGTAATCCTCGCCTTTAGTTTTGTGCAATAGCCCCAAATCTTCAATAATTGGTTGATAAAGCACAGATACATCTAGAGAAATTTCAAGACCGTTAGAAGACAAAACACGCATACCGCTTTCAAATTCTTCTTGTTGCTTGATATTATAGACATATACCTTGTTCCAAGGTGCGATGATACGAAAACCCTCCGATAATGCGGGCTTGTCAGTTACTGTACCACCACCAAATCGCTTCCACACGACCCCTGCCTCTCCGTAGCCAATATTGACAGCTGATCGGAAAAGAAAAATTAGCGCAACAAAAATCAGCACAGTGATTGGTAGTCCAAGTTTAGGTAAATTATTCATTGTTAAATATTAAAAAGTTAAGTAAGCATTCCACCATCTACATTGATCACCTGTCCAGTGATGTAGCTGGACAAGTCCGAAGCCAAAAATACACATGCATTGGCTACGTCATTTGGCGTTCCACCCCGCTTTAGCGGAATTCCAGAACGCCATCCTGCAACAACTTCTTCTGAAAGTTTTGCAGTCATTTCTGTTTCGATAAAGCCCGGAGCAATCACATTGCAACGGATATTTCGTGATCCAAGTTCTAAAGCAACAGACTTCGAAAAGCCAATTATTCCCGCTTTGGAAGCCGCATAATTTGATTGTCCAGCGTTACCTTTTACTCCGACAACAGAGCTCATATTGATGATACTGCCATGTCGCTGCTTCAGCATCGTGCGCTGAACAGCTTTTGTGAGGTTAAAGACAGACTTTAAATTGACTTCAATTACCTTGTCAAAATCCTCTTCTGAAATACGCATCAGCAGATTGTCTTTGGTGATTCCCGCATTGTTGATCAGCACATCGATGGTGCTGAAGTCTACGAGGATATTTTCAACAAGCTCTTGGGCTTGTTCAAAGTCTGCAGCATTTGATTGGTATCCTTTGGCTTTTACACCGAGTGCTTGTAGTTCTGCTTCGAGTGTATTGGCAGCATCTACAGAGGAGCTATAGGTAAAAACCACACTGGCACCATGCTCTGCAAAAACAGTTGCGATCCCTTTTCCGATGCCACGACTTGCACCAGTAATTAAAACAGTCTTGTTTTCAAGTAGTTTCATTGATTTTGTTTAGGATTTGAGCTACTTTTTTTCCGATTTCAGCTGGAGAGTCCACAACATGAATCCCACATTCTGACATAATTTTCTTTTTAGCTTCTGCAGTATCTTCTACCCCACCAACAATCGCACCAGCATGACCCATAGTCCGGCCTTTTGGAGCAGTTTCGCCAGCGATAAATCCAACAACTGGCTTTGGATTGCCTTGTTCATGAACCCAACGAGCCGCATCAGCTTCGAGTTGCCCTCCGATTTCACCAATCATTACTATACATTCTGTTTCATCGTCATTCATTAGCAATTCTACAGCCTCTTTGGTTGTTGTTCCAATGATGGGGTCTCCGCCAATACCTATAGCAGTAGTGATTCCCAAACCTTCTTTAACGACTTGATCCGCAGCTTCATAGGTCAAAGTTCCCGATTTGGATACGATGCCTACATTTCCCTTTTTAAATACAAATCCAGGCATAATACCAACCTTAGCTTCTCCTGGAGTAATTAGTCCAGGACAATTTGGTCCGACTAGGCGAGCGTTGCGTTCTTTGACATAGGAATAAGCTTTGACCATATCGGCGACAGGAATTCCTTCTGTGATCGTTACGATGACCTGAATACCGGCATCTGCAGCTTCCATGATAGCATCTGCTGCAAAAGCAGGGGGCACAAAGATGATAGATGTATCTGCTCCAACGGCATCAACAGCACCTTTGACCGTGTTGAAAACAGGTTTATCCAAATGGGTTTGTCCACCTTTACCAGGTGTAACTCCACCAACAACCTGTGTACCATAGGTAATCATTTGCTCGGCATGAAAACTTCCTTCACTGCCTGTAAATCCTTGTACGATAATTTTCGAGTCTTTGTTAACGAGTACGCTCATAATTATTCCTTGATTCGTTCGATATAGCTCGATTTTTCTGTGTCCACTTTGATCTTGTCACCTTCATTGATAAACAAAGGGACATTAATTTTTGCGCCTGTTTCCAATGTAGCAGGCTTGGTCGCATTGGTTGCGGTATTCCCCTTCACACCGGGTTCACTATGGGTCACCTTTAATATCACACTGGCTGGCATGTCAACAGACAATGGAATCCCATCATTGGCATTAGTCATCACAGTAACATGCTCTCCTTCTTTGAGCAGTTCTGGGGCATCTAAAATGTTTTTTTGTAGTTCGATTTGATTGTAATCATCGGTATTCATAAAATGATAGGTTTCTCCGTCATTATATAAAAACTGAAATTTGCGGGTTTCAACACGAACATCATCGATTCTATGACCTGCTGAAAAGGTGTTGTCAATTACTTTTCCACTGGTAACACTTTTGAGTTTTGTTCGAACAAAGGCGGGACCTTTTCCAGGTTTGACATGTAAAAACTCAATGATTTTAAAAATATCATTGTTGAAGCGAATGCAAAGTCCTTTGCGGATATCAGAAGTTGATGCCATGGGTTATGATGTTTTGGAATATCCTTTCATAATCCCCCGTTGCGAATCACGAATAAATTGTAAAATCTCATCTCTTTCAGACGAAACTTCCATTTCGGCTTCGATAATTTCCACCGCCTGAGTATTATTGTAACTTTTTTGATAGAGGATTCGATAAATATTTTGAATCTCTCTAATTTTTTCACTTGTAAAACCACGACGACGAAGTCCTACGGAATTGATCCCTACATAGGAGATGGGTTCACGTGCAGCTTTAACAAAAGGCGGAACATCTTTTCGCACCAAAGATCCACCAGCGATAAAAGAGTGACTACCCACAGAACAAAACTGATGAACAGCCGTCATTCCTGCCAAAATAACATGATTGCCAACGTTAATGTGCCCAGCGAGTGTGCTATTGTTGGAAAAAATACAATGGTTCCCAACAATGCAGTCGTGTGCAATGTGAGAATAGGCCATAATCAGACAATTTTCACCAATAATAGTTTTACCTCTTGAGGAAGTTCCTCTATTTATGGTTACGCATTCTCTTATGGTGGTATTGTCTCCGATTTCGGCTGTAGAGTCTTCACCATTAAACTTTAAATCTTGTGGAACAGCGGAAATTACAGAACCTGGAAAAATAGAACAATTTTTTCCAATGCGCGCACCTTCCATAATCGTAACGTTTGATCCAATCCAACTACCTTCCCCAATTTCAACATTTTTATCAATAGTGGTAAAGGGTTCAATAACGACATTTTTAGCAATTACGGCTCTCGGGTGTACGTAAGCAAGCGGTTGGTTCATATTTTAATTTGATTTTTCTTGACTATTTGTGCCATCATTTCAGCTTCGGTGGTCAGTCGCCCGCGACTATATGCATAGGCCTGCATATGACAGATTCCCCTTCTGATAGGAGACAGGAGTTCCAATTTAAAAACAAGGGTGTCCCCAGGAACTACAGGGTGCTTGAACTTCGCATTTTCAATTTTCATGAAAAAAGTGAGATAGTTTTCTGGGTCAGGGACGGAATTGAGAACCAAAACTCCACCAGCTTGTGCCATTGCCTCGATTTGAAGAACACCTGGCATCACAGGTTGACCTGGAAAGTGTCCTTGGAAAAAGGGTTCGTTCATGGTCACACTTTTAACAGCTAAAACATGTTTTTTACTGATCTCGAGAATTTTATCGACCAACAGAAAAGGGGGTCGGTGAGGTAAAATGTCCATAATCTGATTCACATCCAGAGCTGGTTCAGCGTTTAAGTCATAATTGGGAACATGATTTCTCTTTTCTTCCTTGATGATTTTAGCCATTTTTTTAGCAAACTGTGTGTTAATTGCATGACCAGGTTTTGAAGCGATGACCTTTCCACGAATTCGAGTTCCGATCAATGCTAAATCTCCAATCACATCCAATAGTTTGTGACGCGCTGCCTCATTGGGATAATGAAGGTTAAGGTTGTCTAAAATACCGTTGGGTTTTACAGAAATAGATTTTTTATTGAATGCTTTACGCAAACGATCCATAGTTTCTTCGGACAATTCTTTATCAACATACACAATAGCATTGTTGAGATCTCCGCCTTTGATCAGACCACTTGACAATAGGTTTTCAAGTTCATGAAGAAAGCTGAATGTGCGCGCATTGGCAAACTCTTTTTTGAATTGACTGAGTTTTTTAAGATTTGCATTTTGGGTGCCAAGTACTTTTGTTCCAAAATCAACCATGGTGGTAACCTGATAGTTGTCAGCAGGCAACAACGTGATTTCGCTTCCCGTTTCATCATCTGTATAGGTAATATTCTCTTTGACGACATACTCCTCACGCTCTGCATCAAGTGTTTTCACACCAACTTTGTCGATGGATTCGACAAAAAATTTGGATGAGCCGTCCATAATTGGAGGTTCAGAAGCGTTTAACTCAATGAGTACATTATCAACTTCACAACCAACAAGGGCTGCTAAAACGTGTTCACTGGTTTGTATGGTCACGCCGTTTTTTTGGAGACTTGTTCCTCGTTTGGTATCCGCAACATGCTGAGCAAGGGCTTCGATAATCGGGCTGCCTTCCAAATCGATGCGTTGAAAAGCATAGCCATGGTTCGCTGGAGCAGGCTTAAAAGTCATCGTGACTTCTTCTCCAGTGTGTATCCCTACCCCTTTTAGAGTAACCGATTTTGTAATGGTAGTTTGTTTAGCCATTTTAAGGTTGATCTTTTTGGAGTTTGTCAAGCGTTTCGATATGTTTAGGTAGATTTTTGAAGTGGACGTAAGATTTGTTGTAGGATCTGTAGTCGAGAGCAGGAAAGCCCATCACTTTCTCATCATCTTTCAGGTTACGAAGAACACCTGTTTTGGCTTGGATTTGGACGCGGTCACCAATTTTGAGGTGACCGGCGATGCCAGCTTGCCCACCAATCACACAATGACTTCCAACCTTGGTAGACCCAGCAACACCAGATTGAGCTGCAATAACAGTGTGAGGTCCGATTTCAACATTGTGAGCGATTTGAATCAAATTGTCAAGTTTAACACCTTTACGAATTATGGTTTGCCCGAGTGTTGCCCGATCGATCGTCGTGTTTGCTCCAATTTCTACATCATCTTCAATCAAGACTGAGCCCGTTTGGGGAACCTTTTCATAAGAGCCCTTGGCAGTAGGACTAAACCCAAATCCGTCTGAACCAACCACTACGTTGTTGTGGAGAATACAATTGGCTCCTATTTCAGATTGTCGTAAAATTTTTGTGCCAGAGAAAATTGTGGTATTATTTCCAATAATAACGTCTGTTTCGATTACTACATGCTCATGGATTTTGACGTTGTTTCCAATTTTCACTCCACTTTGGATAACAGTAAAAGCCCCAACATAGGAGTTTTTTCCAATTGTAGCTGAGGAATCGATTACAGTATGAGTGTGAATACCGTTGAACTCTTTAGTAGCGCCATTAAACTGACTGAGCATTGTCGTAAATGACTGGTACGGATCAGATACTTTGATTAGAGTAGTGTGAATTTCTTTTTCTGGAATAAAGCTTTCACTTACAAGAGTAATACTGGCTTTGGTCGAATAGACAAAGGGGGTGTACTTAGGGTTAGCTAAGAAGGCAAGTGACCCCTCTGTTGCTTCTTCAATTTTTGCTAATGTAGAAACGCGAGCGTCTTTATCTCCTACTATAGAACCGTCAAGGATTTCAGCAATCTGAGAAGCAGTGTATTCCATCGGTGCAAAAGTAACAAAATTGAAAGACTATTTGGGATAACAACAGTAATACTTGGTTACGGCTTTGGTTAGCATTTTTAAATTTGATTCATCTGAACCTGCTAACAACTCTTTGGTATCCCCATTCTTGTCAATTAGTATAATTGGGGATTGCTCCAAATTGTATGCCATATTTTTCATCTTCCCATCAAATACGAAATAGGAGACTTTCTGAACGGAAATACCTAATTTGGACACCACTTTGTCTTTTTGTTTCTCAATAAAATCTGAGGAGATCGGCTCGTTACTGACTTTTATTTTTGGCAACCGACGATATATAACCATCTCGCATAGTGCCTTATATACAGGGTCGTGGTGATTGACCCCAGCTTTGATCAAGGAAAGCACGTCCACGTCGTCAATTGCCGCGTAATACTTCATATCAATCTCAAGTCTAGAAGAACGTGTGGCAGATAAAAAGTAGAGGATATCAGTTGACGCCTGGATGGTGTCCCCGTTTTGCAACAGTTCTCTTGCACGTAATATGATACGTTTCATTACTTCCTCTGCCACATAACTCGTTTTGTGAAGATAAACCGACCAATACATCATGCGTCTTGCAAGTAAAAACTTTTCAATCGAATATATTCCCTTTTTTTCAACAACCAATCTATCTTGATGTACCCGCAACATTGTGATGATTCGGTCTGTACTAATATTGCCTTCTGTAACACCAGAATAGAAACTGTCTCGCTTCAAGTAATCCAATCTATCCATATCCAATTGAGAGGAAATCAATTGATTGAAA
>CACAZM010000015.1 GCA_902536935.1 uncultured Bacteroidota bacterium
TTTTTTTATGGTCAGTTAATTTATCCATATCGAAATCATATCGTTTAAGCAGTCTAACATTTAAACATCCGCAGCATAGCGCTGCGAATCCTTGTGGTAGGGATAGGTGTGTCTTGTCGCGATCCTCTAGATCGACTGCCAAATGACTGCCAAATTTTAGCTACCTTTAAGTCGTAACTACTAAAAGAAGAAGATATGCCTATGGTATTGCAGAAACTTAATTTAAAGAAATGCATTACTTGAAGCCAGTTCCCCAAGACCAAACAAAATAATCAACAATACAGACATTGCAAAAGCAACATCCCAAAATGATTTGCCTCTATTAGTTAAGAATGAAATACAACCAATTAACAAACAAATAATTATTAGTAATGCACCGAATGCTGCTCCAGCTATTAATGCGGAAAAAATAGAAGGAGAACCTATTGAGCCTATTATGTCAACATTTCTGAAGCCATAAATGAATAACATAAGAAATGTAATATGAATTTTATATTTTCCCATAAATTTAAAATTATAAAAATTTAAAATCTTTTAAAATATAGTTTGCTACTGAAGAGTAATCTTTACCATCATCATATGAAATAATTATAAAGCAGCTTTTACCATTTTCAACATATAGGTATTTCAATTGATAAGCCGTGATATCATATTCAGGCACTTCCGATTTGAAAATAAACTCTATAATTTCTTTTTTATGAATCTTTCTTTTGGTTGAAGAAATTAAGTCGACTTTATATTTTGTATTAAGTAATTTTAACCCACTTTCTAATTCTTCTTGCGCTGCTTTAATTGCTTCAGTAATATTTACATCGTCAATTGAATTATAATTATAATTTATATTAACTATTATGTTCTCATTTTTTTTAATGTCCTTCGGAACTAATTTCACTAAAACATCTTGTATTATTCTTCCGCCCTTAAGTTTATAATCGTTAGGGTATAAAAAACTCATCTTTGAAGACATATATTGGTTTTGCCCAAAAGATAAAAGTGGAATTAACAGTAATAGGATTAGTTTTCTCATTATTAACCAATTAAATGCAAAGTAGCTGAACTATAAGAAGAGGATATGCCTATGGTTTAGGTTTTTCATTTTTCTTTTTTTTAAGCCTATCCATAACTGTATCAATCAAAAGGATAAAAACAGATAAAACAACAATGTAAATATATTTATCAGGCGTTTCTTTATCAGTTATAAAAATTAAGTAAACAAACGTAAAAAAAAATACACGCCAATATCTCTTAATAATCTTTATCACTATTTAAGTTTATTATATAATATATAAACTAAAACCCCCACTGAAACTGCTAATAGAAAAATAGATCCTCTCATAACCTTAAATATAAATAAAACAATTTAAGAGGACTATAAGCGGCTGAACTAAAAGAAGAAGATATGCCTATGGTTTAAATCCTTAAATTAGTAGCACTAAAAACAATACGATGGAGAAACTTCTTTTTCTGTTTACTGTACTACTGTTTATTTCTTGTGATAGCAGAATTTCTACTTCTGAATTAGAGATGGAAGTAAAGCAAAGTATAATTGAAACATTGTCAGAAAACTCAGAGTCAGAAGGTATTGAGGTTATTGGTTTTAATCTTGTTCACAAAGGTGGTAATGAGTATAAAGGTCTGCTTGAAATAAAAATGCCAAATTATCAAGCTGAACTAACCAATACTTTTATGTCATTATTGATTGAACAAGACGCTCAAATCATGAATGAGGCCAAGATTGAAAATAAATTTTCTGTCGAGGTTATCTATGATGGGGAAACATTTTCTTGGGAAATAATTACTGATTAATCCACCCACTTTATTAGATTCTTAAAGTCTATGCTCTGATACTGTCTTTCAGGCTGATTTTCTATTTGCTTCATAGTAGGTAAATTATATCTCAATCCTATCTCAATTAAGCGTATACGTTCAGCTATTGTACACTCGTTTAGATCTATGCTATCATTAGCACCATCTAAAAGGTGTTTTATCTTTTCTTTGACCTCAGCTGTAAGTTTGTTTGGAGTGCCATATAAGTGCCACTAAATTGACTTTGAAATAGTGATAAGTACATAAAGAAGAAACCCTGCTAAATGCAGGGCTTTAAGAATGTGTAGTGTAGCGGTTTCGCTTGCTCCCCCTCTTGGGCTCGAACCAAGGACCCTCTGATTAACAGTCAGATGCTCTAACCAACTGAGCTAAGGAGGAATGTGCTGGCAAATATAATTCGTTTTTTATTCTTGTTCAAACCCTTTTTTAAGACTATTTACGCCAAAAAGCGAATTAAGTCATTTGCGTTTGCATACACAAATAAACCGAGCAGCAAAAAGATACCAATCATCTGTGCGACTTCCATTACGCGATCGTGTGGCTTACGACCTGTAATCATTTCATAGGACAAAAACATCACATGACCACCGTCCAAAGCGGGAATGGGCAATACATTCATAAAGGCCAAAATAATAGAGATTAGTGCTGTTGTGTGCCAAAAGGCCTGCCAATCCCAAGTCCCTGGGAATAAGCTCCCGATCGTTCCAAAACCACCAAGCTGGGATGCACCCTGTTTGGTGAATACAAGCTTGAACTGTGCCACATAGTCATATAATGTCCAATACCCATAGCGAATTCCCTCCGTGATACTTTCGTCTAGGCTAAAGGCTAGCTCTGTTGCAGAGACATCTGGAGACTCTACGCGAACCCCGATGGTATTGTCTTCTCTAACTGTCATGAAGTAACTTTTGATCAGACCGTCACGCTCAATAATTAGCTCAAGCTCAGACTTGTCATAGTTCGCAAATGTTTGAAGCACTTCTTGCCAAGAGTTGATGTCTTCTCCATTAATCCCTCGAATAATATCTCCCGAAAGCAATCCTGCATATTCTGCTGGTGACTCCAATTCAACACTCATTATTTTGGGCACTACCAAAGCAGAAAAAGGGCGTTGGCCAGAAGCAAAAAGCTGATAACCAAAATCATCTGGTATCGCTATGGTTTCTGTTGTGCCGTCGGCATGACGAACACGCGCCGTTTCTGGTGAGCGTACCAATAAAATTCGATAAGCATCATTGAGGTTTTCAAGGGGGGCTCCATCAAAAGAGAGGATGACATCCCCATCTCGAAAACCGAGCTCCTCTACCAATGGGCTTACTTCCAATCCATTTGGGACATTACTTTCCGTCACTATGGTTTTACCCCAGACAAACATAATCATGATATAAATCAAAACGCCAAGGATTAAGTTTACTGTCACCCCTCCAAGCATGATAATCAGTCGTTGCCAAGCTGGCTTGGAACGAAACTCCCAAGGTTGTGGGGGTTGTTGCATTTGTTCCTTATCCATACTTTCATCTATCATCCCTGAGATTTTGACATAGCCTCCTAGAGGTAACCAACCGATTCCATAAACGGTTTCCCCGATTTTCTTTTTAAACAAGGCAAACTTGATATCGAAAAACAAGAAAAACTTTTCGACACGAGTCCCAAACAAGCGAGCTGGTATAAAATGTCCAAGTTCGTGAAGAACTATCAATATTGATAGTGATAAAATAAGTTGGCCTGCTTTAATAAGAAAAATTTCCATCATTTTTTTTGAGGGTCAAATGTAATCTTTTTTATTCATTTTAAGTCATCAAATTGGAAGTGTTGTTTTGGTCAAATTCATGGGCTTTGTGTAACTTTGTCACCAATTGCTATGTGGACTTTTTTTCGCAGATATAAACGTTTTTTTTGGATTTTGGGTATTTTGTCCACATTCATTGTCTTGCTATTTTTTCGAGCACTACAGCCAACTCCTGTTCTACCCATATTTCAGCCAGCAATGGTTGATCCTGTTTTGGTAGATGAATCGATTCAGTATGTCAAAAAATACCACCGTATAAATGACTTTTCGCTGACGAACCAAAATAAAGAAAATATTACTCATTTTGATTATGATGACCATATTTATGTGGCTGACTTTTTCTTTACCACCTGTCCAAGCATCTGCCCGATAATGACCGAAAACATGGTGTACCTACAGTCATTGCTGAACGACCTTCCAGAAATAAAACTCCTTTCCTTCAGCGTAACGCCTGAAATCGATACCCCCGAAGTCCTTAAGGCCTATGCCCAACAAAAAGGGGTAAATGACAGCAGATGGAATTTGCTTACTGGAAATAAAAAAGAGATTTATAACTTGGCAAGGCGATCCTATTTGGTTGTACAAGAAGATGGAAACGGAGACAAACACGATATGATTCATACCGAAAATTTTGTATTGATTGACAAACAAAGACGAATTCGCGGATATTATGATGGCACCCAACGCAACGCCATGGATCAAATCCGAGCAGATATAGATATCCTACTACAAGAAAAATAAATTTGCACGTCTAAATAATATACGTAGTTTTGCTTACTTAAATTTAATCTAAATAAGTTCTGTAATGACATTAGCCCAACTCAACAAAGGGGAAAAAGGGGTTATTGAAGACCTCAATACCGATATGGTTCCTCTTAAACTCATCGAGATGGGTTGTCTCCCAGGCAATCAAATTGAACTTCTTCAGCTCGCTCCCTTCAAAGATCCGTTATTCTTGAACGTTAATGGTGCACAGGTTGCCATTCGCAAAGAGACTGCAGAACACATTCAAGTTAAAAGAACTGCCAAATGATCAAGCGCATTAAAGTTGCGCTGATTGGTAATCCAAATACAGGAAAGTCATCTGTATTTAACTTACTCACGGGCTTACAACAAAAAACAGGGAATTATCCAGGAATTACCGTGGAAAAAAAGGAAGGATTTTGTCGCTTGACCAAAGAATTAAGTGCAACCATCTTTGATCTCCCTGGCACCTACAGCTTAAACGCGTCTTCGTTTGACGAAAATGTCGTCATTGAGCTATTGATGAACCGAAAGCATGAAGACTTCCCCGATGTGGCGGTCATTGTTGCTGATATCGAAAACATCAAAAGAAACCTATTATTATTTACCCAAATCAAAGACTTAGGTATTCCTTCCATACTAGTTGTAAACATGTCGGATCGTATGTGGCGAAAGGGAATTTCCCTAGATGTTGAGGCGATGGGACAGGAGCTCAATACCAAAATTGTATTGACCAGCACCCTCAAAAAGGAAGGCATCGATACGCTAAAAACACAGATTGCGAACTACAAGCAATTGGAAAGTTCTTCATGTCTCGATTTTCGAGATATCGACCCTGACTATTTTGCTTCACTTCAAAAGACCTTTCCCAATCAGTCGATTTACAAACTCTGGCTGGTCATTACCCAAGATGTAAATTTTGCCAATATTGATCGGAATACTATCCAATCTGCAAATGGGAATCATACCCGTTCAACTTCATTTTTAAAACGTTTACAACAGCGAGAAACTATCAAACGCTATCAGTTTATCAATGAAGTCCTGAAAAAAAGCTTACAAATCAATCATAAACAAGCCACTGATTTTCAAAGTCGCTTAGATCGCATTCTTACCCATCGATTTTGGGGCTATGTCATTTTCTTTGTGATTCTGTTGACCATCTTTCAAGCAATTTATGATTGGAGTGGCTACCCGATGGATGTTATCGATAGTGCTTTTGTATCGATGAGTGAATGGGCAAAGACCAACCTGCCTTCTTGGTTTATTCCCAAACTCATTGCAGAGGGAATCATTCCCGGTTTAGGTGGCGTGGTAATTTTTATTCCTCAAATCGCCATTTTATTTGTTTTTATATCAATACTAGAGGAGACGGGATATATGAGTCGGGTGGTTTTCTTGATGGATCGCGTGCTTCGCAGATTTGGACTCAATGGAAAGAGTGTAGTCCCTTTGATCTCTGGTACTGCCTGTGCGATTCCAGCGATAATGGCGACACGAAATATCGAAAATTGGAAAGAACGTCTGATTACTATATTGGTTACTCCATTTATAACCTGTTCAGCACGACTCCCTGTTTATCTGATTTTAATTGCACTAGTAATTCCAGACACAAGGGTTTTAGGTGCCAATTTGCAAGGTCTTGTCTTGATGGGATTGTATTTGCTGGGTTTTGGGATGGCATTGGCTGCTGCTTATGTTTTACAATTAGTTTTAAAACTCCCTTATAAAACCGCCTTTGTGGTTGAAATGCCAAATTACCGGATTCCCATTATTCGAAATGTTGGAATTACGGTCTACAACAAAACCAAATCTTTTGTTTTAGAGGCTGGAAAAATTATTCTTGCAATATCTGTTTTGTTATGGGTGCTCGCATCAAATGGACCAAGTAGTAGTTTTGGTGACGCTGAGGCGATTGTTGGTCAAGAACAAGGGTTGACTCAAACAGAACTGGAGCAAAAAATTAGTGCGTATAAGCTCGAACAATCCTATCTTGGATATGTTGGTAAATTTATTGAACCTGCCATTGCTCCACTTGGATATGATTGGAAAATCGGAATTGCCATTGTGAGTTCCTTTGCCGCACGTGAGGTGTTTGTTGGCACTCTTGCTACTATTTATAATGTAGGGAATGATGAAGAGGACACCATCAAGAATCGAATGGCTGATGAAGTCCACGCAGATGGTAAACCTGTATTTACTATCGCTTCAGGAATGTCTTTAATGATTTTCTATGCCTTTGCCATGCAATGTATGAGTACCTTGGCAATCGTACGGAAAGAAACAAACAGTTGGAAATGGCCAGTAATTCAACTCGTTGTTATGACTCTTCTTGCCTATTTAGCTGCTTTTGCTACCTTTCAAATTCTTTAATACCTTTACCAAATGAACACCATCCTTACCATTATCGCTGTTGGACTCTCCATAGGATTTTTGGTCAAACGTTTTTTTCTACCCAAAAAGAAAACAACTTCGTGTGGTGGTCAAGACTGTGGGTGCCACTAGCCCAAAGCCACATCCAAAATCATCATTACAATAAACCCGCCGATAAATCCAAGTGTTGCGATGTCAGTGTATTTATCTTGTTGCGTTTCGGGAATCACTTCTTCCACAACCACAAATATCATGGCTCCTGCAGCGAAGGCCAACGCATAGGGTAGGATTGGAGTAAAAAAGGTAACTGCCAATGCTCCGATCACAGCTGCAATTGGCTCCACGATAGCCGAAGACTGTCCATACATAAAACTTTTCCAACGACTCAGTCCCTGTCGACGCATGGGCATTGAAACAGCTACCCCTTCTGGGAAGTTCTGAATACCAATTCCTATCGCAAGGACGACAGCACCTGCAATCGACGCCTCTGGCAGTCCTGCGGCAACTCCGCCAAACAGTACTCCTACTGCCAATCCCTCAGGGATATTATGGAGAGTGATGGCAAGGACAAGCAATGTTGAACGATGCCATGGGGTTTTAACGCCTTCTGGCTTTTGAAAATTGATGTGTAGGTGCGGAAGAACCTTGTCTAGTCCAAAAATAAATAGTGCACCAAGGCCAAACCCAACAGCTGCTGGTATCACTTTTACAAATCCTTCTCCTGGACTCATTTCAATTCCTGGCGCTAGCAAGCTCCAAAAGCTCGCCGCTACCATGACCCCACCAGTAAAACCCAGCATTCCATCCAAAAAGGCACGGTTCATTGTCTTAAATAAGAATACAAATGACGCACCAAATGCGGTCATCCCCCAAGTGAACAATGTGGCGTATAAAGCACCCAAAACAGGAGGGGTTTGCTCAAAAAAAGAAAAAATTTCTTGTATCACAAATTATGGTTTAATATAAATATTTTCAGCTGTTTTTTGGGTAATCATCAGTGTTGAGTTACCTGCTTGAATGTGTAGAGATTGGTCAAAATCTTCGCGATGCAATACCAGTATCGGAGTTCCGATTCCAATCTGTCTTCTGTCTAGATAACGCAAAAAATCAGACGAGTTGTCCTTCACACCAACGCAAACCGCCTCCTTGTTTAGAGGGAGTTCGGTGAGTAAAATTTTATTGTAAGATTTCATAAACAAGGCCCTGTTAGGTATGGGATCACCATGCGGATCATGGGTGGGGTAATCCAAAAACCGTTCAAGCTCATTGGTCAGTTTCTCTGACTGAATGTGCTCTAGCTGTTCGGCAACCTGATGAACCTCATCCCAGTTAAAATTTAGATGTGAGACCAAAAAGGATTCCCATAGACGGTGTTTACGCACTATTCGCAATGCCGTTTTAACTCCTTCGTTGGTCAGAGAAACACCTTGGTACTTCTCATACTTTACCAACTTTTGTTCGGAGAGTTTTTTAAACATATCCGTGACCGAGGAAGGCTTAGCACCAATTTTGTTAGCAATACTTGTGGTAGCCACAGTACTACTAGTAAATTGAGAAGCGTGGTAAATCGCCTTTAGGTAGTCTTCTGTTGATAAGGTTTGCATTTCTGGGCAAATATATAAAATTTAGACGGGTCTAAAAAATATTTTTAGATTAGACTAAATACTATGGGTTTTTATATTTCGTATGTTTGTAAATCAGAGAACATAGATTGCAAAAATTAGATTTTATCATATTGGGTGGTGGCGCTTCAGGACTTCAGTTGGCCTACCGCTTAAGTAATCATACTGCTTTTGCAAACGCTTCCATCCTTATCCTTGAAAGCAATAATCATAAAGGCAACGACAGGACATGGTGTTATTGGGAAACCGGTGATGGGGAATGGGATGATTTGCTCCAAAACCAGTGGAACAAAGTACAATTCAAAAGTAAGAATGTTAATAAGACCATAGATTTAGGAAGTGCCTCTTACAAAATGCTTAGGAGTAAACCGTATTATGAGCGTCTTCACCAATCCTTGGCAAATAACAAGTCTATTCAAATCGAGTATGCACGATGCATAGGCTTTGTCGATGAGGGCTCACATGTGACCGTAAGTACAGACAGGCAAACCTATCGGTGCTCGACTCTTTTTAATAGTGCCTTCGATTGGAACGTCCTAAACAAACAAAGCCGATACCCCGTCCTTCAACAACATTTTTTAGGGTGGTACATCAAAACACCTCGTCCGCTATTTGATACTAAAACTGCTGTATTTATGGACTTTACTGTTCCCCAGTTCCAAGAAACTCGCTTTATGTATGTACTTCCGTACACACAAACAGAAGCTTTGATTGAATACACCCTGTTTTCTAAAGAGTTACTCGACAAATCAGAGTATGAAGATGCTATTCGAGACTATCTTCAAGACAAAAACATTACGGATTATCAGCTTATCGAAGTCGAACAAGGGAGTATTCCAATGTGTTCCTACCCCTTTTGGGAAAACAACTCTAAAAATGTTCACTTTATTGGTTCGGCAGGAGGTTGGACCAAAGCGAGTACGGGCTTTACTTTTAAAAATATCAATCGAAAAACAACTGCTTTGGTGGATCACATAGCTGCCAAAAAGCCCCTGAGCCGTTTTGCGAAAAAAAATCGATTTTGGTGGTATGATCTCCTATTCTTAGATATTCTAGCCAAGTACAATCACAGGGGGGCAAGTTTGTTTTCAGGGATGTTTCGCAACAATAGTCCAAAACGAATTTTTCAATTCTTGGACGAACAAAGTCATTTCTTGCAGGAGCTCATGATTATGCGTTCATTCCCTAAACTTCTATTTGTAAAGCAATTTTTTAAACGCCTATTTGGTGCGCACCATTAATTCCTCTGCAAACACAGTAAAATAAGAAAGCTGACTATCGGTTAGAGACGACTGTTTCAAAGCATCCAATGCATTTTTGGTATAAGTCATAACCTGCTCCGTTGTGTGGCTACGGGCATATGTTGACTCATAGATGGCTTTGACATCTTTTATTTTTTGGTCTTCATCCTGCGAGGTCGAAGACATCAGTTTTTCAAAGTCTACGAGGTCTTTGGCATTGGCATGAGCACGCGTCAGATGATAAAGAATCGTTTTTTTATTTTCAATAATATCTCCCCCAACTTTTTTACCAAAAGTTTTTGGGTCTCCAAAAGTATCCAATAAGTCGTCTTGCAGTTGAAAAGCAATGCCGAGGTTAACCCCAAACTCATATAAACTATCCGCTATTTCTGCTGATGCCTGTCCGACCAAAGCCCCCATACGAAGAGCACAACCAAGCAATACAGCAGTTTTTAAGCGAATCATATGAATGTACTCATCAATACTAACATTGTCTCTGGTTTCAAAATCAACATCATATTGTTGTCCTTCGCAAACCAATAGGGCTGTCTCACTCAATAGCTTGGTCAGTACCGAAAACAAGGCATCATCATAGAAATTGAGTTGTTGGTAGGCCGTCACCAAAAGAGCATCACCAGAAAGAATACCAGTATTAACGTCCCATTTTTGATGAACCGTTTGCTGTCCACGGCGCAACGTTGCCCCGTCCATGATATCGTCATGAAGCAAGGTAAAATTGTGAAAAAGCTCCACAGCTGTAGCTGCTCCAAGGGCTGAAATGGGATCCTTCCCTGACGCTTCACACGCCATCAGTGCAAATACAGGGCGCATTCTTTTCCCTCCGAGTTGCATGATATAAGAAATGGGCTCATAAAGCCCTATCGGTTCCCTTTCAAATCGCAAGGAAGAAAGGTGGGTGGAAAATAATTCATGATAAGCTTGTACAGAACGCATTTACATCAAATTTAAACAAAGGTACGACTACTCATAATTAGACTAAAGTAAAAAAATTGTAAACTCAGGAAACTTTTTTTGTTTTTTACGTTTCCTCTATTATATTTGCACCGCTATGAAATCGACTGACTTAGAAAAATCTATTGTTGCTACTTCTACGGAGTTGTTTCTCACACTTGGTTTTAAGAGTGTGACCATGGATGACATTGCAGAGGAAATGAAAATTTCCAAAAAAACGATTTATACCTTTTTCACAAATAAAGAAGCATTAGTTCAATCTGTTGTTTTCTCAATGTACAACTATATTACTACCAACCTTACGCAAATTCGTGAAAAAGCCAACAATCCGATTTCAGAACTCTACGAAGTCAAAATGTTTATCATGAATCAATTAAAGGGGGAAAAAACATCCCCCCAACATCAGCTGAGAAAATACTATCCAAACATTCACAACGAACTCCAAAAAAAGCAATTCGATTATATGACAAAATCCGTTGGAAAGAGTTTAATCAAAGGAGTAATTATGAAACTTTTTCGACCCTCAATAGATATCGACTTTATTTCTCGGATGTATTTCAATGGGATGGTGGGCATCAAAAACGTGGATATGTTCCCGACCGAAAAATACAGCCCCGAACAGCTTATGGAGAACTATTTAGATTATCATTTACGTGCCATCGTAACAGAGGATGGTATGAAACTTTTGTCCTCATATATTAAAACTAAATCATGAATCGCTCATTCATCTTTGTTATTTCACTTCTGCTTACCTCCTTTGGGTGGAGCCAACAAGCCCTCAGTTTAAATGATGCTGTCTCGGAGGGCTTACAAAACAATCGAGCCATGGTCAATGCCAATTATGATATTCAAATTGCACGTGAACGCCAGTGGGAAACTATCGCAAGTGGTTTACCTCAGATCAGTGCTTATGCTGCTTACAATAAAGACCTCGAACAACGAACTTCTATAGTTCCGGGTGCTTATTTTGGTGGATCTCCTGGGGAGTATTTCCCCGTTCAATTTGGTACTGAACAAAGTATTGATGCTTCCGCACGCCTAGATCAATTGATTTTTGATGGTTCTTACCTTGTTGGCCTTCAAGCATCCACTGTGTTTTTAAAAATCTCAAGGCAAAATAAAATTAAAAATGAATTGGAAGTCAAACGCCTGGTCACTGATGCTTATATCAATGTTTTGCTTGCAGAAGAGCGTAAACGAATTTTAGAAAAAAACCTGAAAAACCTCAAAGGAACCCTATCCGATATTCGCAAAGTACATCAACAGGGCTTGGTTGAAGTCGAGCAGGTAGAACAATTAGAAATCACAAGTTCTTCTATCCAAAGTGCTTTGGACTACGTTAGCAGAATGATTCCCGTTACCTATCAAATGCTCAATATGACTTTGGGAAGAGACTTGACGGACAAAGTTGTACTGGCCGATACCCTGATGGGGCTTTGTGTACGAAGTGAGACAAGTAAAGAATTGGTAGACTGGAATATCGCCAAAAATATCGACTATCAAATTGCACAAAACAACTTACGTTCTTCCGAATTATTGCTCAAACTCGAGCGATTTCGAGCACTCCCATCCATTTCAGCATTTATCACAAGTGGGTATGACGCCTACAACGACGACTTTACCTTTACAGAAAAGTCACAGCAGTGGTATGGTCGCTCTGCCATTGGCTTGAGTCTTAGCATGCCCATTTTCACTTCTGGTGCAGGTCAATCGCGTACCGATCAAGCCAAACTTAATGTCGCCAAAGCCAAAACCCAACTGGAACAAGTTGAAGAGGAGCTTCTTTTACAAAAAGCAAGTGCACACAATCAATTTACCTTGGCGCTGGAAGAGTTTCTAAGAAGTCAAGAAAGTTTGGACATCGCCTATCGTATTGAGCGAAAAAATGAAATTAAATACACTGAAGGAGTAACTGGTAGCTTCGAGCTTCGACAAGCGCAGCTCCAGCTTTTCGACCTTCAAAATCAACATCTCAATGCCATGCGAAACATCATCAACTCAAAAACTGAACTCGACATATTATATTATCCATCAACTGAAATTTCAAAAAAATGAAACATCTAGTTCTTGTAATCTCATGTTTTGCTCTTATATCCTGCAGTAGTGAAGAAGAACCAACAACCCAATTTCTAATCAGCAATGAAAACGTTGAAGGTTTAGAACAAAAGCGATCTGGACTCGTAGGTCAAATTGAAGAACTCCGAAATGAACTCGGCTTAGTTACTGGTGCACTCAACCGCTTGGATACCACCAAAAAACGGGCACTGGTTTCTGTATTAACCGTTAGCCCGAGCGAATTCAAACATAGCATTTCACTTCAATCAATCGTGAAAACAGATCAAAATATGCTGTTACAACCTGAAATCATGGGAGCCGTTTCATCTATTTCTGTTCGTGAAGGACAGCGTGTAAAGAAAGGACAAGTATTGTTGCGCATCGATGATGGCGGTTTAAAGCAAACCATAAGTTTGCAAGAGGCGCAAACTGCTTTGGCAAAAACCGTCTTTGAGCGTCAAGAACGATTGTGGAACGAAGAAGTAGGATCTGAAATCGAATACTTACAGGCCAAAACAAACTATGAGAGTCAACACAGTCAATTGGCTCAACTCAATAAACAGCTGGAAAAAGCAGTGGTTCGTGCCCCATTTGCTGGACAAATCGATGATATAATGGTGGAAGTTGGTCAGGTTGTCAGCCCAGGAATCATGCCGCTTCTTCGGCTCATCAGCACACAAAAAATGTATGTTGAGGCAGATGTGCCAGAACGCTATTTGCCAACGGTGTCAAAAGGAACACCTGTACGTGTTGACATACCTGTACTAAACACCTCATTTGATGCGCTTGTTTCTCATCGAGCGACCCATGTCAATACAGAAAATCGAACTTTTAGGGTAACCGTCGATGTTGACCCAAACATACAGGCCAATCCCAACTTGCTTAGCACACTCCACATTTTTGACTACATCAATCCACAAGCACTATTAATTCCAGGCAGTATCATCTCTGAAAATGCTTCTGGGGAGGAATTTGTTTTTGTAATTGATAAGGACAATCAAGCCCAAAAGGTATTTATACAAACGGGCTATGCAGATAACGGAATGGTAGAAGTCACCGAGGGAATAGAGGATGGGGCGACAATAATCAGTGACGGTGCTCGGCTTGTGAAAGAAAATCAGCCGGTACAAATTATCGAATAACAATGGCAAAGACCACCAATTCATCCGAAAAAGAATTTCTATTTTCTTCATGGGCGATTCGCAATAGCAACACCATGTACGTTTTTATGGCTGTGTTATTGTTTTTAGGGCTGTCGGCATATTTGACCATGCCCCGTGAAAACTTTCCTGAGATTAGCGAAACTAATATCTACATCAGCACCCCTTACCCTGGCAATACCGCGGAAGACATCGAGCGTTTTGTTACCGACCCATTGGAAGAGGCGGTAAAGGGAGTGAGCAATTTGGTCGAAATCACCTCCACTTCACAAGACGATTATTCAATGGTTGTTTTGGAGTTTGACGAGGACATCAATGTCGATCTCGCCAAACAAAAAGTCAAAGACGAAGTTGATGCAGTGGTTTCTAGTGAAGATTGGCCGACCTTTAACAATGCCAAACTTGAACCTAATGTATTTGATCTCAATTTTGTTGAAGAGTTTCCAATCGTAAATGTCACCCTAGAGGGCGATTACACTTTAGATGCGCTAAACTATTATGCAGAACTATTAGAAGAGCGCATCGAGCGTCTCGATCAAATCAAAGAGGTCGATATCCGCGGAACGCAAGAAAGAGAGATTGAGGTGGCCGTTGATATTCATAAAATGATGGCGTCAAAAGTGAGCTTTGGAGATGTCATCCAAGCGATTCGAAACGAAAATTCGACAGTATCAGCAGGTAGTATTATCGCCAACGGACAACGTCGCAATATCCGTGTAATCGGAGAAATCCAAGACCCCTCAGACTTGGGTGAGTTTGTGGTTAAAAACGAGGGTGGAGCGATTTACCTGAAAGACATTTCCACTATTCGATTTAAAGATATGGACGCCACTACTTATGCTCGTGACTTCGGTCAATCGGTTGTGATGCTGGATGTCAAAAAAAGAGGTGGGAAAAACCTAATTCAAGCTGCTGAAGCCATACGAGAAATTGTAGATGAGGCCCGCAAAAACATCATTCCACAAAACATTGCTATAACAATTTCCAATGATACCTCTGCCATCACCATTAATCAAGTTAATGATCTGATCAACAACATCTTATTTGGTGTTCTTTTGGTGGTAACCGTACTTACTTTTTTCCTTGGATTTCGAAATGCTTTATTTGTTGGTTTTGCCATTCCGATGTCGATGTTTATTTCCTTTTTTATCCTTCAATCCCTGGGCTATACCATGAATACCATGGTCCTATTTGCCTTGGTAATGGGATTAGGAATGTTGGTCGATAATGGAATTGTGGTAGTTGAGAATGTGTATCGACTCATTGAAAAGGAAGGTATGCCTCGTTTGGAAGCTGCCAAAAAAGGAGTAAGTGAAATTGCCTTCCCAATTATAATTTCAACGGCAACAACTGTAGCTGCTTTTGTGCCTTTGGGCTTTTGGCCAGGCATCATGGGACAATTTATGATTTACTTCCCGATTACGCTGTCTGTTGTTTTGGGCTCCTCTTTGATTGTAGCAATCTTTTTCAATTCGGTATTGGTTTCGCAGTTTATGGATGTTGACGAAAAAAACCTTTCACGCAAAAAACTGATCCGATTGACACTTCTTCTCGGAGGGCTCGGGTTGCTCATTCTCTTTGTTAGCAGTTCAATTCGCGGTCTTGGCTCTTTACTAATCTTCATCACTATTTTATTTTGGGCTTATAAGTATCGGATCCAAGACTTGGCAAACCGCTTTAGAACTCGTTTTTTGGTATGGTTAGAAATTCGTTATGAAAGGTTCTTACGCTTTGCTATGCGTGGTCGTCGTGCATATGCATTTGTTTTTGGAACAGTTTTTTTGCTGATATTTTCTTTTGTGCTCGTGGGTATATCACAGCCAAAAGTTGAATTTTTTCCAGACAACCAGCCAACCCAAATTATTGTCTACATCGAATATCCGCAAGGAACGGATATCGCCAGAACGGATCAAATGACCAAGTCGATTGAAGAAGTAGTCATCAAAACCGTCAACGATCCAAAGTATATGGACGAGGAGTATAATTTTATGGTTGAATCTTTGGTTTCTCAAGTCGGTGCAGGAGCTGGAAATCCACAGACCGAAGGTGGATCAGAAGCAGAAATGCCACATCGTGGAAAAATCACGGCAACCATGCGAGAATTTAAATTCCGTCGTGGTTTGTCGAGTGAAGATCTGCGAAGAGAAGTCCAACAGGCCCTAGCAGGCATCTTTGCAGGAGTTTCCATTTCGGTTGAAAAAGACCAAGCTGGTCCACCCCTTGGCTATCCGATAAATATTGAGATTGTTGGAGACGATTATGGGGAATTGATTGAAGTTGGGGAACGGATGCGAAACTTTATCATCGATATGAACATCCCCGGGATTGAGGAACTTAAAGTCGATGTCAATCGCAACAAACCCGGTATGCAAATTGCTGTTGATCGTCAAAAAGCAGGAGAATTGGGTGTCAGTGCTGGACAAGTTGGGTTTCAACTACGACAGTCTTTGTTTGGAGAAAAAGCAGGTGTTTATAAAAAAGATGGGGAGGACTACAACATCAATGTGCGTTTTCAAGAAGATGATCGTTACAGCGAATCCGCTCTTTTTAATCAGTATATCACCTTTCGTGATATGGCATCGGGACAGATAAAATCGATTCCTGTTGCAGCAGTTACCAGTCGTAAAAACACATCTGGATATAGTGCAATCAAACACCGTAATCTCGAACGGGTTGTCACTGTTTACTCGGCCATCCTCCCAGGCTACAATGCAGCAGAAATCGTCAATCAAATCAAAACTCAAATCGAGGCTTTTCAATTGCCTGCTAACTTGCGCTATCGCTTTACAGGGGAAATCGAGGAACAAGAAGAAAACATGGCCTTTTTATCCAGTGCTTTGCTTTATGCGCTGTTTTTGATTTTGGTCTTACTCGTCCTGCAATTCAACTCGGTAAGTAAACCCTTTATCATCTTGTTTTCAATCTTTATGAGTTTCACAGGAGTCTTTCTCGGTTTGGTTGTTTTCAACATGACTTTTGTCATCATCATGACCATGATGGGGATTATCTCTTTAGCGGGAATTGTAGTCAACAACAGTGTGGTGCTTTTGGATTACACTCAACTTTTGCTCGACCGAAGACGTGACAAGCACGGACTCGAATATGATTATCATTTGGAGCGATCTGAAATTTTTGATGCGATTGTCAATGGAGGAAAAGCGCGTTTACGCCCAGTCTTGCTAACTGCCATCACAACGGTACTAGGATTAATCCCATTGGCGATTGGACTCAACATCAATTTCTTTTCGTTATTCGCAACGGGTGATCCGCAGATATATATCGGAGGAGATAATGTGATTTTTTGGGGGCCTCTTGCATGGACCGTCATATTTGGGTTGACTTTCGCAACATTCTTGACATTGGTAATCGTCCCCGTTGCTTTTTATCTCAGCAAAAGGGCTGCCATACGGTTCAATAAAAATTAAGGTAAACTAGAAGAGGCGGTACGCTCAGAAGTATTCCAATAAATTACGTCTTGCACCTTGTTGTTGGCAAACTCAACTTCAACCAATTGCTCATCGGTCCAAAAAAACCATGTGCCAGCTTTGATGCCATTAGCATAGTTTCCAACAGCGATTTTGTTACCATCTTCATCGAAAGATTCCCAAACGCCATCGAGCTTATTACGGAGAATATGACCTTGTTGGGCAAACTCTCCATTGGCGTGAAATTGGGTGAGTTTAATCTGTTGAGGGGAGGTCGTGCGTTCTACCTTTGTAGTCTGACCATACGAAAATTAAAATCATCTGTGCTTTCATATCTATTGTCTTTTGGGATTGATTGTTCAAAGGTGCTAAAAATTTACATTCTCTTAACATTAACCATTTAATGCGTTGATTTTGTGTTTGTTGTGTTTTTATTTTAAAATATACAACTGCTCTCTCAAAAACCCCTTATTTTTGCACAAATCACTTCCATGCACAGGAGTCACACATGCGGCGCATTGCGCCAATCCGATGTAAACAAGGACGTTCAACTCGCTGGTTGGGTACAGCGTATCCGCGACAAGGGATTTGTACTTTGGATTGACCTTCGTGACCGCTATGGCGTAACACAACTGGTTTTGGATGAAGGGCGGTGTGATGCCACCCTCATTGCGCAAGCCAAGACACTAGGTAGAGAGTTTGTCGTACAAGTACACGGTCGTGTGATTGAAAGGGAGGCCAAAAATTCCGCAATCCCCACTGGCGACGTCGAGGTTTTGGTCAAAGAACTCAGCATCCTCAACCCAGCCGAAGTTCCGCCTTTCACTTTGGAAGATGAAACCGATGGTGGCGATGACCTCCGCATGAAATATCGGTATCTAGATATCCGTCGCAACCCGATCAAAGACAAACTTTTGTTTCGCAACAAGGTGGCGCAAATGATTCGTAACTATTTATCATCTCAAGATTTTGCAGAAATCGAAACCCCTTACCTTATTAAATCAACCCCTGAAGGAGCACGTGATTTTGTCGTACCGTCTCGCATGAATCCAGGTCAATTCTATGCCCTGCCACAGTCCCCACAAACCTTTAAGCAATTGCTAATGGTTGGCGGAATGGATCGCTACTTTCAGATTGTGAAATGTTTTCGAGATGAGGATCTCCGTGCCGATCGCCAACCTGAGTTTACCCAGATCGACTGTGAAATGGCTTTTGTGGAGCAAGACGATATTTTAGCCGTTTTTGAAGGGCTTTTACAACAGTTATTAGAAGAAATCCACGGAATCACCCCCGCTGCTTTCCCACGGATTACCTACGCTGAGGCCCTCGCAACTTATGGGTCAGACAAACCGGATATTCGGTTTGGAATGCATCTCGCTGGGCTCAATTCACTTGCACAAGGCAAGGGCTTTCAGGTCTTTGACCAGCAAGAATGGGTTGGCGGTTTTGCTGTTGATGGTGGTGAAGCAATGAGTCGTAAAAATATCGATCATTGGATTGAATGGGTTAAGCGACCCCAGATTGGAGCCAAAGGAATGGTTTGGGTCAAGTGCAATGCGGATGGGAGTTATAAGTCGTCCGTTGATAAATTTTACAGTCAAGAAGATTTGGCTACATGGGCATCTGCTTGTCAAGCTAAAGCTGGGGATATTATCCTCGTACTTTCTGGCGGAAAAGCACAAACACAATCCCAGCTTGGTGAGCTTCGTCTCGCAATAGCTGAGAAAATGGGTCTTCGCGATCCAAAGGTTTTTGCACCACTATGGGTGGTTGACTTTCCGCTGTTTGAACAAGTAGAAGGCGATGATCATTTTCATGCCATGCACCACCCCTTTACCGCACCAAAACCAGAGCAAGTCGCACAACTCGATAGCTCTCCAGAAACCGTATTTGCCAATGCCTATGACTTGGTACTTAACGGCAATGAAATTGGAGGTGGATCGATTCGTATTCACGATCGTGAAATCCAAGAAAAAATGTTTTACCTTCTCGGATTTAGTAAACAAGAAGCTGAAGAACAATTTGGATTTTTAATGGATGCATTCCGCTATGGAGCCCCGCCACATGGTGGGATTGCCCTAGGGTTTGACCGGTTGGTCGCCGTATTGGACGGTCAAGAGTCAATCCGTGACTATATTGCTTTTCCAAAAAACAACAGCGGAAGAGATGTGATGATCGATGCGCCAGCCCCTTTGGATGACGACCAACTCAATGAACTTTCTCTACAATCCAAGGCATGAGAAGAATTCTTCAAATCTTATTTACCATCATTCTCTTGGCTCTTATTACTGGTTTTATTATAAAATCAAATCAAGCTGTGCTTGGAGACCGTATCATCGGGGTAACGATTTTGTTTACGGCTTTTATTTTTATGCCGCTTTTTATCTATCATCGATGGAAAGACAAAAAATTATCCGACTACACGCTCACCGCGGAGAACTTCGAAAAAATGAGGGAAACTGGAAAAAAACCAAATCAAACTAAAGAAAAACGCTCTGCTTGATATATTAATGTTATATTCGCCCTTTAATTTTTTATTACATGACTGGAACAGTTAAATTTTTTAATGGATCTAAAGGTTTTGGATTCATTACCAATGATGAAACGGGCGAAGATATCTTCGTTCATGTAACTTCTCTTGATGGAATCAACCTGAACGAAGGAGACAAAGTATCGTATAACGAGGGTGAAGGTAGAAAAGGCAAAATGGCTACTGATATCGAACTCCTTGACTAATTGTATTTTATTTTGATTACATAAAAAGCCCTTTTTAGGGCTTTTTTTATGCGCGCTTTTGTTTAAAAAATGTCTGTAGAATCTGATATGCCTCCATTTCACATACCCCTGAGCTGACTTTGGTTTTGGGATGCAAAGGGGTTTGGTGAGACCGATATCCCCTTTTTTCGTCTGATGCTCCGAAAACCAATCTCCCGAGTTGACTCCAGTACAAGGCGCCTGCACACATACTGCAGGGTTCAAGTGTGACGTATAGCGTACAATCTTTGAGATATTTCCCACCGATATAATTTGCTGCAGCTGTAATGGCTTGCATTTCGGCGTGAGCGGTTACATCGGTTAGCGTTTCGGTCAGATTGTGTCCTCTCGCAATAATCTGACCATGTGCAACCACCACAACGCCAACGGGCACCTCTCCCTTTTCAAGAGCGAGTTGGGCCTCAAGCAATGCCTTTTTCATAAAATGCTCATCAGACAATGGATCGATCATCAGCTCATTTTTTTGTGCCACAATAGGGCTTGTCCGTCTGTGAGTCCCGCAACAAAACAGCTTGTTTGTAGAAGTTGTTGATAGCGATCCTCGGGTGAAAAACGAATGGTTTCAGGCAAAAGGTTTAGAGCCAATCGATCGAGAGCAGTGGTCTTTTGAGCTGACTGTCTAATCACGGCATGGCTCAATACCTCCAAAATATGATGAATCGCACGGTATCCTTTCACTTCCTTTTCGATCACCTCCTCGGAGCGATAAATTTTCTCCTTACTCAATTTGATAATATCTTCAACCTGAGCGGTATATTTGCATTTTTTGAGAAGGGCATACGGAAACTCCCCTGCCAAAATCTCCTCTTCATGTTCCATAAAAATGCGCGTGGCATCCTCGATTAGCACGCCAATCGAAAGGGCGCGTAGATAGGCAAGGCGGTCTGTGGTGGTTTGAAGCTGCTTGTACTTGTCCGTATCGATATGGTCTTTCACCAATTTGATAAGGTACTCCAAAGCGTAGGACTCTGGAATCCAGCCCAAGTTGATACCATCTTCAAAATCGATAAGGGTGTAACAGATATCATCTGCTGCTTCGACCAAAAAGGCAAGTGGATGGCGATGAAAGGTGTTTTGAGGGCCTTGCAATCCTAATTCATTGGCAACTTCGGAAAAGAAAGCAGACTGTGCTTGAAAAAATCCAAATTTTTTATCGCTAACTTTTTTAGTGGGTTGAATCGGAATCGATGCTTTTGGGTATTTGGTAAAGGTGCCAAGTGTCGCATAGCTGAGGCGAAGGCCACCCGGAACACCCTCCCGATCTTCAGTAACGATACGAAAACCATTGGCATTTCCTTCAAAGCGAATCAGGTCTTGTTGTTGTGATTCTGTAAGGGTACTGATCAAAGCTGCGCCAGCTCCAGAAGTAAAAAAATCGCCGATGGCTTGTTCGCCCGAATGTCCAAAAGGGGGGTTGCCAATGTCATGTGCCAGACAAGCCGCTGCAACGATGGTTCCAAAATCATGTGGCTGATAGCCATGGGTCACTGCCAAAGCGGGGTGTTTTTGGATTACGGCATTCCCCACTGCCCTTCCCAAACTCCGACCGACAACCGATACTTCCAAACTATGTGTAAGTCGGGTGTGGACAAAACCAGACTGTGAAAAGGGAATGACTTGGGTTTTGTCTTGTAGATGCCGAAAGGCCGAAGAGAAAATAATCCGGTCGTAGTCCACCTCAAACCCACTTCTCAAATGGTTTTGATCTGTGCGCAAACGTTTTTTAGTGTCTCCTGATCTTTTAAGTGAAAGTAAGCTTTCCCAACTCATAATTTTTTGTGGAATTTGATTACAATAAATAACATTGTTGAAAACTAATTTTAAGTTAAAGTAATCTTTGTTTTAGCATAACATAAAGTTAATATTTAAAATTCATTTTTGAATAAAATTATTAATGATGAAAAAAGTTGTTAGTGCAATATTATTGGTTACAATCTCTTTTACTTATACAACAGCTCAACAAGGAGTAAATGAGATCTCGTTTGGAAAGGGACTTTTAAATTATGTATCAAGTGACAGTACATTTAGCATTAAGTTTGCTCCTCGTTTTCAATCTCGTTTTAACACCATTTGGTCACACAGTGGCAGTGAATACGGAAAGGCTGAAAGTCAGTTTTTGGTTCGTCGAGCAAGACTAAAATTTAGTGGTTGGGCATATTCTACAAATCTGAAATACAAAATTGAGATTGGTTTGTCCAATAAAGATTTAGGCGGTGCAAACGCCTACACCAATAATGCTCCTAAGCAACTTCTCGATGCAGTTTTAATGTGGCAGTTTGCACCAAACTGGGAATTGTGGGCAGGTCAAACAAAGCTGCCTGGAAATGTTGAGCGAGTAGTCTCTTCTTCAAGCTTACAATTCATTGATCGGTCGATATTAAATAGTAAATTTAATATAGATCGAGATACAGGACTACAATTAAGACACAAATCTCTTTGGGGTTCAAAATTCGTTAGTAGAGAAAAACTAGCCATTTCTCAAGGAGAAGGCAGAAATATTACAACTGGAAATCTTGGGGGTCTTCAATATACTGCTCGAATTGAGCTTATCCCTTTTGGCGAGTTTACAAAAAAAGGAGACTACTTTGAATCGGACTTGAAAAGAGAGCAAACTCCAAAACTAATGTTAGGATATACATACAATTTCAATAACGATGCTGTCAAAACACGTTCTGGATTGGGGTCGTATATGAATACTGCCAATGGATTTTTTCAAACGGATATTACAACAACTTTTACTGATCTTGTCTTTAAATATAACGGTTGGTCTGTGTTAGCTGAAATTGCAGAAAGAAATGCGGAAAATGCCATTGCAGAAAATGAGGACGGAACAGCTACTGGTGATATCGTACATATTGGTCGTGCAATCAATTCACAAATTGGATACCTTTTTGAGAATAATTTTGAAATTGCTGCAAGGTTTTCTACCATTACATACGATGATGTCGTGGGAATTGTCAATCCTGAACAGTACACTTTAGGGGTTTCAAAGTATTTGTCTGGACACAAACTAAAAATACAGGCTGATATTACCAAATCTCTAATAAACGGTCTAGACGATGAGGTGATCTTTCGCTCTGGCTTTGAGCTTCACTTCTAAGTAGAATGTCTTTATTTGAATTATGAAAATTAACATTACATTTAAAAATTAAATTATGATAGACTCGATGTTCAACCTCATACTATACGCACTTATTACACTGGCTGTTTTTGATTTGATTGTTGGAGTTAGTAACGATGCAGTAAACTTCTTAAACTCTGCGATTGGATCAAAATCAATACCAATTAAGAAGATTCTTATTATCGCCAGTTTAGGAATTTTTGTTGGAGCAGTTTTTTCAAGTGGAATGATGGAAGTTGCTCGCAAAGGTATTTTTAACCCTGGTGAATTCTACTTTGACGAAATCATGTTTATTTTTCTTGCCGTGATGATTGGTGATATCCTGCTATTAGACTTTTTTAATACCTTAGGGCTACCAACTTCAACCACCGTCTCTATTGTTTTCAATTTGTTGGGGGCTGCTGTAATGATGTCTTTGATTAAAATTGGCATGGATGATTCTCAAAGTTTTACTGATTTGGTAAATTACATAAACACAGAAAAGGCTCTACAAATTATTTCAGGGATATTGCTGTCAGTAGTAATTGCCTTTACGGCTGGTACAATTATACAATGGGTATCAAGAATTATTTTTACTTTTCAATACGAAAATAAAATAAAAAACTTTGGTTTTTTATTTGCATCTTTATGTTTGACCTCTATCGGATATTTCATCTTTTTTAAAGGTTTAAAAGGTACCCCATACTACGCTGAAATTTCTGAGATTTTAAAGACCCACTTCTTTTTTGTCATTTTATGCATGCTTGCTTTTTGGACTGTTATCACACTATTTGTAGATAAAATTTTAAAAAAGAATGTATTAATTCTTGTTATCGGGGTTGGTACTTTTGGGTTGGCACTCGCTTTTGCAGGTAACGATCTTGTGAACTTTATTGGCGTTCCCATGGCTGCTTACCATTCTTTTGAAGCATGGTCTGTTTCGGGAATTCCATCTAATGAATTTTCCATGGAAGTCTTATCGAAAAAAGTTCCTGCTGAACCATTTTTGCTTATTATTTCAGGATTGATTATGGTTTTGACACTGTGGTTTTCCAAAAAGGCAAAGTTGGTAACTGAAACGGAAATTGGATTGTCGAGACAAAATGATGGAGATGAAAAGTTTAACCCGAATTTACTTTCAAAAATTATTGTAAAGACCTCAAGTAAAATTTCTTCTTCTTTTCAAGCCGTTCTTCCAAAATCTGTGAATAATCGTATTGAAAGTAGCTTTAAGTTTCCGTTAGCTTACCTTTCATACAGTAAAGCCAAAGATCTTCCTGCATTTGATTTAATCCGTGCATCTGTAAATCTAAGTGTTGCTGGAATCCTTATTTCAATTGCAACTTCGATGAAGCTGCCTCTCTCAACAACCTATGTCACCTTTATGGTTGCAATGGGAACCTCGCTTGCAGACCGTGCTTGGGGAAGAGAATCAGCTGTTTACAGAGTCGCGGGTGTGATCAATGTGATCGGGGGGTGGTTTTCAACAGCGATTGTCGCTTTCCTTTTTGCTGGATTCATAACTTACATTCTATATATTGGTAAAGGAGTTTCTGTTGCGATTCTTTTGCTTCTTGTTGCTGTATTACTTGTTCGTAATTATTTATCATATAAGAAAAATGCTCTGAAAAGACGTTTTCCAACTGGACTAAAGAAGTCACAAAGTAAAACCGTTCAAGGAATTATAAAAGAGAGTTCAGATAATGTTTCTGAGGTGATAAATAGAACATCGAAAATATACTCATCTCTAATAATTGGTCTATCAAAACAAGAAGCAGATAAGCTCAAAAAATGTAAAAAGAATATTAATAAACTCGATAATGAGGTTGAAGGCTTACGAAACCACTTGTTTTATTTCATAAAAAACCTTGATGAAACCAGTATTATTGGGAGCTCCTTTTACATTAGCATTTTAGCATACCTAACTGATATTACCCAATCGCTAGGATATATGGCCAAGAAATCTTTCAAGCACGTAGAAAACCATCACAAGCCATTAAAGTACAACCAAATTAAAGATTTGACGGAAATTCAGGGATCTATCTCTGATGTTCTTTCTAAAATTCAAGTTGCGTTTTCTAATGAAAGTTATAAGGAATTGGGAATTATTATTGAAGAAAAAGAAAGTTTATTAGCTCTGATATCAGAAAAAACTGACAATCAAATCAAGCGCACACGTAGTGAGGGATCGTCTCCCAAAAATACGGCATTGTATTTTAATCTGCTGTTGGAGTCGAAGGACTTGGTAAAGTCTATTTTTAGTGTAAGTAAGGAGTATTTTAATAGTGCAAAATAAAGGGTCTGATTTTCTAATTGTATAATTATAAAAGGGAGTAATATATTACTCCCTTTTATAATTTTGGTTTACAAATTTTCATATTGTGTACCTTTGCACATCGGTTTTCCCTTAACACAGGGCCTAAGTGAACGCTTATGCAAAGTTTTCGATCCAAAATCAATCCGAAAAGCGATCGCTTCCTCAGAAATAAGGAAGAGATGCAAGTTTTGATTGACGAGCTTCATGCACACCTGACCGTTGCCAAAACCGAAGGCAGCAAGGCATCGACTGATCGTGCCAGAAAACGAAAAAAGTTTTTAGCAAGGGAACGCATTCAGCTTTTACTCGACAAAGACAGCCCATTTATTGAGCTCATGCCCTTGGCGGGCTTGCTCCACGATGGGGGCTTTGGTCCTGGCGGTACAACCGTAGCAGGGATTGGTTATATCAACAAGCGCCTTTGCATTGTCAATGCCAATCTCAGCACACGAAAGGCAGGAACAGTCGATTATGCGACGAGCTTAAAAATCCGTCGGTTGGGTGAAATCGCTTTGGAAAACAAAATCCCAACTATCAACTTGGTAGAGAGTGGTGGTGCAAACCTTCCCGATCAAGATCGGGTGTTCAACAATTATGGTGCGACCTTTCGGGAAATGTCATTGCGTTCCAAGCAAGGGATTCCCACGATCTCGGTCGTATTTGGCAATGCCACTGCTGGCGGTGCCTATGTGCCGGGCATGTCGGACTATACGATTATGCAAAAAGATGCTGCCAAGGTGTTTTTGGCGGGGCCGCCACTGGTCAAGATGGCTACCAATGAAGACACCAATGCCGAAGAACTCGGTGGTGCAACCATGCATAGCCACATTTCGGGTGTTGCCGATTTTTTGGCAGACGACGAAATGGATGCTATTAACATTGCGCGTAACGTTGTAAAAACCCTCAAACCACATACTCCCTATTTCGAACCGCCTAAACCCATCGTACCGCCACGCTATAAGCAAGATGAACTGTTAGGCATTCTTTCTGCCAATCTGAAAAACCCCATTGATGTCCGTGAAGTCATTGCTCGCATTGTGGATGGATCAGAGTTTACCGAATTCAAAGAAAACTATGGGATTACCATGGTATGTTGCTGGACAAAAATTGCGGGCTATCCTGTCGGCATCATTGCCAGCAATGGAGTAATCTTTGCCGAGTCGGCTCAAAAAGCCACACAATTTATCCAACTTGCCAATAAGTCCAACCTACCTCTGTTGTTTATGCACAATACCACTGGTTTTATGGTTGGAAAATCTTATGAGCAAAACGGAATGATCAACAGTGGCTCACAAATGATTCATGCGGTAGCGGGTAGTACAGTTCCCCATATCAGCTTGCTAATCGGAAACTCCTACGGGGCTGGAAACTATGCCATGTGTGGTCGTTCGTTTTCTCCACGATTTCTGTTTTCGTACCCCAATGTCAAAGCCGGAGTAATGGGAGCCGAACAACTCGCCGGGGTGATGGAAATCATCAAACGTAATTCGGCCGCTTCCAACAATACCAAGGTAGATGAAAAACAACTCAAAAAGGAAAAGGAAGCCATTAAAAAAGATGCACAAGCCAAAGCGAGTGTGTGGCATGCAACGTCTGAACTTTGGGATGATGGCGTAATCGATCCGCGCAACACAAGAGAACACCTGACCATGGCACTCGCCACGGTTTATCAAAACCCGATTGAAGGAACAGATTCTTTTGGTGTGTTTCGGATGTAACCCTTTTCGAAATCGAATTCTCTGCTGTTATCTACTTTTTGGGTGTGGGACTATGACCCGCACATCAAGCAGTCGTCGTCCTCATTTTCTTTTGACTTGCCCAACATTTCTTCCAACTCCGCAGGAGTGAGTGGTTCAACCGCTACGGGCTTTTCAGCCGGCTGAGCCGCTTTGGCTTTTGTACTTGCTGCTGCTGCCAGTGGTTCGGAAACTTTTTCCTCTTTTTTCTTGTCAAGAGTAAACTTGATCGCATCCACTGCCGATTTAGTTCGCAGATAGTACATTCCTGTTTTCAGACCCGACTTCCACGCGTAAAAATGCATCGAGGTCAACTTGGCCATTGTGGCACCTTCCATAAACAAGTTGAGCGATTGCGACTGATCGATAAAATACCCGCGCTGACGAGACATATCGATAATGTCTTTCATGCTCATTTCCCAAGCCGTTTTGTAAAGCTCTTTAATTTCACCGGGTACATTGTCGAGTTGTTGAACAGACCCGTTGGCCCGCATCAATTCTTGCTTGAGGTCTTCATTCCAGAGTCCAAGGTTGACCAGGTCTTCAAGCAAGTGCTTGTTTACGACAATAAACTCGCCAGACAGCACCCGACGGGTGTAGATATTTGAAGTGTAAGGTTCAAAGCATTCATTGTTTCCGAGGATTTGCGAGGTTGAGGCCGTTGGCATGGGTGCTACAAGCAAGGAGTTGCGAACTCCATGCTTTTTGACATCTTTCCGAAGAGCGGTCCAATCCCATCGGCCGCTGAGCTCCTCGTCTTTGATTCCCCAAAGATTGTGTTGAAACTCTCCTTTGGAAATCGGCGATCCTTTATAGCTTTCATAGGGTCCTTCCTCTTTTGCCACGTCTTTAGAAGCGGTTAAAGCCGCAAAATAAAGCGTTTCAAAAATCTCTTGGTTGAGTGCCTTTGCTTCGTCGGAAGTAAAGGGCATTCTCAATTTGATAAAGGTATCTGCCAGCCCTTGTACACCCAGCCCAATCGGGCGATGCCTAAAGTTGCTATTTTCTGCTTCTTTAACAGGATAGTAGTTGCGGTCGATCACCTTGTTTAGGTTTTTGGTTGCACGCACCGTCACGTCATACAGCCCTTGATGGTCAAACCCACCATCTTTGACAAACATCGGCAAGGCGATAGACGCAAGATTACAAACCGCTACTTCGTCGGCAGAAGTATATTCCAAAATCTCCGTACATAAATTTGACGAGCGGATAGTCCCTAGGTTTTTTTGATTTGACTTGCGGTTTGCAGCATCTTTATACAACATATAAGGCGTTCCGGTTTCGATTTGAGATTCGAGGATTTTCTCCCAAAGCTCTCGCGCCTTGATCGTTTTGCGACCCTTGTTTTCGGATTCGTATTCGAGGTATTTTTTTTCAAATTCTTCCCCGTGACTATCATACAGGCCAGGGCATTCATTAGGACACATCAATGTCCAAGTTGTATCTTCCTCAACACGGCGCATAAACAAGTCGGGAACCCACATGGCGTAGAACAAATCGCGGGCACGCATTTCTTCCTTACCGTGGTTTTTCTTCAAATTGAGGAAGTCGAAAATGTCGGCATGCCACGGCTCTACATATATTGCAAAAGATCCTTTTCTTTTTCCGCCACCTTGATCGACATAACGAGCGGTATCGTTAAACACACGTAGCATGGGAACGATCCCGTTTGAGGTGCCATTGGTTCCTGCGATGTAGGAGCCCGTAGCGCGAATATTGTGAATTGACAATCCAATTCCACCTGCAGATTGGGATATTTTTGCCGTTTGCTTAAGTGTATCATAAATGCCATCGATACTGTCGTCTTTCATGGCGAGCAAAAAGCAAGATGACATTTGTGGTTTGGGCGTTCCCGAATTGAATAGGGTTGGGGTGGCGTGGGTAAAATATTTTTTCGACATCAAGTGATAGGTCTCGATCGCCGCGTCGAGGTCGTCAAGGTGGATCCCAACAGACACCCGCATCAACATGTGTTGTGGGCGTTCGACAATCTCTCCATTGAGTTTGAGTAGATACGAACGCTCGAGGGTTTTAAAACCAAAATAGTCATAGCCAAAGTCACGGTTGTAGATGATTGTGGAGTCGAGGAGTTCTGCGTTGTCTTTGATGATTTTGTACACATTATCTGCAAGAAGTGGTGCTTTTTTTTCTGTACGCGGATTGACGTAAGTGTACAAGTCCGTCATCGTATCGACAAAGGATTTTTTGGTGTTTTTGTGGAGATTTGAAACCGAAATTCGCGCAGCGAGCAGTGCATAGTCTGGATGGGTTGTGGTCATAGTAGCCGCGGTTTCAGCAGCGAGATTATCGAGCTCCGAGGTGGTCACCCCGTCATATAATCCCTCGATTACACGCATGGCGACTTTGACCGGATCAACCAAGCCATTTAACCCATAACACAGCTTGCGCACACGTGCTGTGATCTTATCAAACATGATGGGTTCTTTGCGACCATCTCTTTTTAGTACATACATCTCTCCTCTTTTTTTGACAAAAAAATACTACCCCTGAAGGGGACAAACTACTCTGCTAAATGTGTGAAAAAGAACTTTAAAAGTCGTCGTCAAACGAATACTTTTCCTTCTCCTCGGTCTCTTGTTTCAATACCCCTGCTTTCTGATATTCTGAAACGCGCTTTTCGAAGAAGTTTGTTTTTCCTTGAAGCGAAATCATATCCATGAAATCAAATGGGTTAGTTACGTTGTATTCTTTTTCTAGCTCTAATTCGACCAACAATCTGTCGGTGACAAACTCCAAGTATTGCGTCATGAGTTTGGCGTTCATTCCAATCAAACTCACTGGCAGTGACTCGGTTATAAATTCACGCTCAATGGCTAAGGCATCTAAAATAATTTCGCGGATTCTTGCTGGGGGAACCTTGTTAATCAAGTGTTTATTGTGCAAGTGGACAGCAAAGTCACAATGCATCCCTTCATCCCGCGAAATCAATTCGTTGGAGAAGGTCAAGCCTGGCATCAAACCGCGCTTCTTCAACCAAAAAATCGAACAAAAAGCACCCGAAAAGAAAATCCCCTCAACAGCGGCAAACGCAATCAAACGTTCGGCGAAAGAATCTGACTCTACCCAACGCAGTGCCCACTCGGCCTTGCGCTTGATGGCTGGAAAAATCTCAATTGCGCGAAACAATTTATCCTTTTCTGCTTCATCCTTGACATAGGTATCAATCAACAAAGAATAAGTTTCGGAGTGAATATTCTCCATCATGATTTGGAATCCGTAGAAAAACTTCACCTCACTGTACTGGACTTCATTGACAAAATTCTCTGCCAAATTTTCGTTAACAATTCCGTCCGATGCAGCAAAAAATGCTAAAATATGCTTGATAAAATAGCGCTCATCATCACTGAGTTTATCTTGCCAATCTGTTAGATCCTGGTGCAAATCGATCTCCTCTGCAGTCCAAAAACACGCTTCTTGTTTTTTGTACCACTCCCAAATGTCATGGTGTTCAATTGGAAAAATTACAAAGCGATTTTTGTTATCCTGCAGAATGGGTTCGACTGATGCCATAATTTATATTTTGTTTTTTGTGTGTGTTTTTATGTTGAGAAATCAACCATACAAATCTTCTCTTTTTTTATGAAAATTAAAAGCCATAGTTTTTCACAATGCAACTTATTTTTTAACATTCATTCAGTTTTTTCCTACGAAACGTGTAACAGCCCTGTTTTATAACTATCTGTAAATCAGATACTTGATTTGTGCTATATGGTAGAACGTCAGGCAAAAAATATTTTTGCGAATTATTGCTTTTTATTTTGTTCGCTTGCCACACGTTCCAATTCTACATACCAATCCGAACCAAATTTTTTTCGTAAGGCCTCTGCCACAAAGCGATACAAAGGCATCTGCTTTTGCGTACCATTGGCACAGCCCGAGCTACAAATCTGCCAGCGGTGGTAGTTGACCGCTGTAAATACAGAGTAGTCTTTTACACGAACAGGATACAAATGACAGGAGATTGGTTTTTTCCAATCCACAGCACCGGCTTGGTGGGCTTGCTCGATGCCGCAATGCGCCAAACCCTGATTGTCAAAAGTGGCATAGGCGCAGGCCTTGCCCTCTACAAGGGGGGTCTCCAAACTCTTGTCTTTGGCAACGATTGACGTGCCTTGGGCTGCGATTGCATCCCGCCCTGCAGGATCCAAAAATGGGGCGATCGCCTCATAGTCCTTGGCCAACCGATCGACCTCCGCCTCGTCGAGCGGTGCTCCCGCTTCGCCCTCCACGCAACATGCTCCCTTGCACTGCGACAAATCACAAGCAAAATGCGCTTCCATCAGCTCTTCCGATACCAAAGTGTTGCCCAACTGAAACATCTTACAAAGTTACAATATTCATTTGCAAGATTGTATCTTTGTATCATGTTTGACCTCAAAGAAATTCTCACGGCTGGCATGGTGCTTTTTGCAGTTATCGATATTATTGGGAGTACCCCCATTATCATCGGGCTGCGCCAAAAGGTTGGTCATATCCAATCTGAAAAGGCCTCTTTGGTCGCCATGATTATTATGATTGGCTTTTTGTTTGTTGGGGAAGAAATCCTCAACCTCATCGGGATTGATGTCAATTCTTTTGCAGTGGCGGGGTCGATTGTGATTTTCTTTTTGGCTCTTGAAATGATTTTGGGTATTCAACTTTACAGACAAGAGTCTCCCGAAACTGCCTCTATCGTTCCCATTGCTTTTCCTCTCATCGCTGGTGCAGGAACCTTGACCTCCTTACTCGCCTTACGTGCCGAGTTTGCGGTGGCCAACATCATTGTTGCTATCGTCGTCAATATGCTTGTCGTGTATGTGGTGCTCAAGTCGTCCAAACGCATCGAGCGTTTTTTGGGAAACTCTGGCATCAGTGTAATCCGCAAGGTCTTTGGTGTCATTTTGCTAGCCATTGCAGTCAAACTTTTTACAAGTAATGTCCAAGAACTCTTTTAATTATTCGCTATGAAAAAACTTATTCTCGCTCTCGGCTTTCTCGCCACCGGTCTCGTTATCTTTAATTGTTTTTATGTGGACTTTGTTGCCCCAATGCAAGGCGATAGCATTGTCGCATTGGTCGGGATTGTAGCTGGCCTGTGCGCCATTGTTTTGCTCGCCCTTTTGTGGGTTGCAAAAACCATTCAAGAGAAAGTCAAGTAAAGGTTACAGGTGAACTTCCAATAGTTCGAGTTCAACCCCCGCTTTTTTCAGAAACTCCAAACCAGTCGTGTCTTTATAGGTTTGGCCATAGACTACACGAACGATCCCTGCTTGGTGAATCAGCTTGCTGCATTGCTGGCAGGGCGATAGGGTGATGTAGAGCGTTGCGCCTGCACAGGACTGGGTAGATGCAGCAACTTTCATAATCGCATTAGCCTCGGCGTGGAGTACATGCCAATTCGTAAGCCCATTTTCGTCTTCACAACGATTGTCAAAGCCCGTGGGGGCTCCGTTATATCCATCCGAAATAATCATCCGATCTTTCACAATCAGCGAGCCGACCTGCTTCCGTTTGCAATGCGATAGCTTAGACCACTCGAGTGCCATCCGCATGTAGGCGGTATCGTAGCGACGTTGTTTGGCTTGGTCTTTTGTCATGGCCAGCGTTCAATTATTATGGGCAACAAGATACCAATTATCACACTCGAAACAACAAGAATCCAATCTCGGCGATTGCGATCAAATACGTTCAACGCCACTAAAGAAAGCAACAGCATCAATGTCCCCAAAACGATTTGCGCACCTTCTATCCCCAATGCAAAAAACAACAAGGAACTCCACAAGGGTTGTTCCACATCACGTATCAATTCGAAATACCCAGCAAAACCAAATCCGTGAACAAGCCCAAAAAACAAGGTAACCCCCATCACGAGCCAATTACTCCTGACCCATACGCGTTGGGCATAGATCATATTGTAAACCGCCGTTGCGGCTATGCTCAAAGGAATCAAAAACTCAATCCAGACCGAAGACACCTCCAATACTTCGAGCGAAGCGAGGATCAAGGACAAACTGTGTCCAATCGTAAAGCAAGTGATGAGCCACAATAAAGGTTTCCACTGTCTTGCGGAAAAAGGCAAACAAAGCGCAGCGAGAAAGAGCAAATGGTCATAACCCTGCCAATCCCACACGTGAGAAAAGCCCAAATCGACCAATAACCAAAAATCACTCATTTCGCTGCCAAACTTAACAAAAACCTAGAACCCACGTTCGCTTTTGATTTGCTCATAGGCCTTTTGGATATTTTGAAATTTTTCGCGCGCCGCCTTCACATAAGCCTCCCCTAGATGTTGTACCTTGTCGGGGTGGTGCCGTTTGGCCAAATCCCTATAGGCCTTTTTGATCTCTGTATCATTTGCCGATTTGTCCACCTCCAAGATTTTGTATGCCCCGTCAACTTGTTTTATAAACATGGCCTTAATGCTTTCAAAGTCGATGGGGCGAACTTTCAAGTAGCGGGAAAAGGATTCTATCTTGAGCCATTCCGCTTCAGAAACCGAACCGTCGGCTTGGGCTATGCCAAACAAAAAGTGAAGCAGTTGCAACCGACTTTCATAACGGGCAAAAGTAGCAAAATGGTTGCATATTTCGGCTGCGGATACATCTGTTTTGTGCAGCTCATAGTTAAAAATCCGAAAGACCTCATTGGCGCGCGCCTTACCATAGGCTGACACAAAATAACGCCGTACATAGTCCAACTCTTTTTGAGTAACTTTACCGTCCGATTTGATAACCAAGCTGGCCAGGGTGAGCAACCTCAGCTCAAAGTCACGCGTATTGATGCGTGTACCCCCATAATTGGTATAGACGCGGGTATTGGAAACCAAGCTGCCCAAAAAATAGCCGAGGACAGCACCGGGTAATCTAAAAAGCAAAAAACCAATAAAAGCAAACAACCACGCCATGTGACAAAAGTACAAAGAACAGATTCGATTAGGCATTAAAAATTAACTATTCAAAAATGACTGTTGAGTTTCAACCATCAAAATTATTAATTCGGAATCAGGCCGCGGGGGATTGTTCTCGTTTAGTTACAAGGTAAACCCCGACCAATACAAATGCTATAGCGAGCCATTTGATTACATTCATCTGGTCGGCACCAACTGCAAGGGCAAACATAATCCCCATAATGGGCTGAATATAGGTAAATACTGAAAGTGTAGTTGCCCGCAAATGCCGTAAAGCATACAACATAAGGAAATAGTTAATAAAAGTCGTACCAAGAACCACAAATCCAATACGCCACCAAATTGGCAGAGGAATCTGTTTCCAGTCCACCGCCAAAAACTCAGGTAATGCCAAGGGAGAGCTCATCACCAGCCCAATCAAAAAAAGCCATTTGAGCAAATGAATTGTATTATATTTTTCACTTAAAGGCTTAACATAAATCATATACAAACCATAGGTGCTGGCATTGACCACAAACAAAAAGTTACCCAAGGGGATATTGGGTGCATTTGGAGGCGCATGTTGGTTAAATAAAATAAGTGACAATGCGCCCAAAAACCCAAGGAGAACGCCAATCACACGATATCGTGCCATTTGCTCTTTGAGCAGTATGGCAGAAAATAAAAACACCATTATGGGGGTGGTGGTGATAATCACCGTGCTGTTGATGGGTGTGGAATATTCTAGTCCTTTAAAAAAGGCCAGCATATTGATGCCCATACCCAAAAACGCAGCACGAAACAAATGCCTTATATCCGCACGGGCAATGGGTTGTTTGGGCAAAAACAGGCTCGCTATCCAAAAAAGAACTGTGCCGCCGATTAGCCGAATCATAATAAAGCCAAACCCCTGAACATAGGTGGGCATGACATCTTTGGCAATAGTGTGGTTTAGGGCATAAATGGTGGTGCCTCCCAAGGCAGCAAATATAGCGAGAAATCGCTTATCCATGAACGGCCTGTTGCATGGCTATAACCGTTTTTTTAGCATTGCCTAAATAAAAGGTGTTTTCCCATTGGAGAATGGGACGTTTGAGACAGCTATATTCTGTTTCTAATAGCTGTTTATAGCCGGTTTCGTCTGGAGTTTTTCCCGCTTTGTTGAGGGCTTGCAACACCCGGGAGCGTTTGTTGATGAGTTGCTCATAGGATTGGGTCACGGCAAAGAGGTCCTCGAGCTGTGCCTGACTGATGGGTTCTTGTTTGACATCCTGAAGCTTGGTGCCTTCGGGCAGGTTGAGTTCCTTCATAATACGCAAACATGTATTGCAGGTCGATAAGTAGATGTAGGTATTCATCTTGTCATGGTTTCTTTTTCAAAGATCATGAATTTTTTAGGAAAAGTAGGTGTGGTTGCACAAACATCAATACATTTGTTGCCAAATCATATTGAGATGGGAAAAGACAACCTCCAATTCAATTCAAAAACGATTCATGGCGGACAACAGCCTGACAGGGGATATGGCGCTGTGATGCCCCCCGTATATCTGACCTCCACCTATGCCCAAAGTACACCTGGAGGTCATAAAGGCTATGAATACAGTCGTACACACAATCCCACCCGTACGGCACTCGAAGCCGCTTTGGCGAGTATCGAAGATGGCACCCACGGGTTCTGCTTTGGATCGGGCATGGCCGCAATCGATGCTGTTATCAAGCTACTCTCTCCAGGAGACGAGGTGATTTCAACTAATGACCTCTATGGGGGTAGCTATCGAATCTTTACCAAGATTTTTGAAGACTTTGGAATTGGCTTTCACTTTGTCGATATGCAAAACCCCGCCAATGTGGCTGCAAAAATCAATGCCAAAACCAAGCTGATCTGGATCGAAACCCCCACCAATCCGATGATGAATGTGGTAGACATCGAGGCCTTGCATAAGCTGGTGGCGGAAAAAGACATTTTACTGGCAGTTGACAACACCTTTGCTTCGCCATATTTACAACAACCCCTCACCATGGGTGCAGATATTGTTATGCACTCCGCCACCAAATACCTAGGGGGACACTCCGATGTGATTTTAGGTGCCTTGGTGGTGCGTGATGCCACGTTGGCAGAGCGTTTGTCGTTTATCCAAAATGCTAGCGGTGCGGTTTGCGGTCCTCTAGATGCTTTTTTGGTGTTGCGTGGGATTAAAACCCTGCATGTACGTATGCAACGCCACTGCGAAAACGGAGAGAAAATTGCCCATTTTTTAGCCGATCATCCCAAAGTGGACAAGGTTTATTGGCCTGGCTTTCCGACCCATCCAAATCACGAGGTAGCTAAACGACAGATGAATGGTTTTGGGGGTATGATTTCTTTTGTACTTACAGATAATTCGATCGAAAAAGCAACAAAAACAGTGGAACAACTTCAACTTTTTACCTTGGCCGAATCGCTAGGAGGCGTTGAGAGTTTGGCAGGACACCCTGCGAGTATGACCCATGCGTCAATCCCCAAAGCAGAACGGGAAAAGTCGGGCGTGGTTGATGGCTTGATTCGATTGAGTGTTGGAATCGAAGACAGCGAGGATTTAATCCAAGACCTCAAGCAAGCACTGGGCTAGCTGATTGAAATTAATACGTATTTTTAACAGATAAAACTTTGCCATGAAGAAAATTATAGAACAGTTTATCATTGATGTCGAAAAACGCAACCAACATGAGCCGGAGTTTATGCAAGCTGTTCGTGAGGTTGCCGAGAATGTGATTCCCTATATAGTTCAGCATGACATTTATCACGGAAAAAACATTTTGATGCGCATGGCTGAACCCGAGCGCGTGGTAAGTTTTCGCGTGCCGTGGATTGATGATTCTGGAGAAATCCGGGTCAATCGTGGTTTTCGGATCGAAATGAACTCTGCCATTGGGCCTTACAAAGGTGGCTTGAGATTTCACGAGTCAGTTAACTTGAGCGTTCTTAAGTTTTTGGCTTTTGAACAAGTGTTTAAAAATGCTCTTACTACTCTACCTATGGGTGGCGGAAAAGGTGGTGCTGATTTTAACCCCAAAGGCAAATCTGACGGAGAAGTGATGCGTTTTTGTCAGAGTTTTATGACTGAGCTGTTTCGTCATATTGGCCCCAATCGGGATATTCCTGCAGGAGATATTGGGGTTGGTGGTCGAGAAATTGGCTATATGTTTGGCCAGTACAAACGATTGAAAAACGAATTTACCGGAGTTCTTACTGGAAAAGGAATCAGTTGGGGTGGCTCAATGATACGCCCAGAAGCTACTGGCTACGGCGCCGTATATTTTGCTGAAAATATGCTTTCCAACAAATCAGATGGATTGCAAGGCAAAAACATTGTCATTTCTGGTTCAGGAAATGTGGCTCAATACGCTGCAGAAAAATGTATTCAATTGGGTGCCAAGGTACTAACCCTTTCTGATTCTTCGGGTTATGTGATGGATCCCGAAGGAATTGATGCCGATAAACTGGCTTTTGTGATGCACCTGAAAAATAACAAACGTGAACGCATTAGTAAATATGTCAATTCCTATCACCAAGCCAGTTTCTACGCTGGTAAGAGGCCATGGACGGTGCCTTGCGATGTGGCCTTACCTTGTGCGACCCAAAACGAACTCGATGAAAACGATGCCAAGCAACTAGCTGCAAATGGGTGTTTTTGTGTGAGTGAGGGTGCCAATATGCCATCCACTCCCAATGCAATTAAAGTATTTCATGCCAACGAGATACTCTATGCGCCGGGTAAAGCATCAAATGCAGGTGGGGTAGCCGTTTCTGGCCTGGAAATGGCACAAAACTCCCTACGCTACAGCTGGACTCGAGAAGAGGTGGATGAGCGTTTACAGGCGATTATGTCTGACATACACAAAAGCTGTGTTGACTATGGCCAAAATGGAGATCATATCAATTATGAAAAAGGGGCCAATATCGCTGGTTTTGTTAAAGTTGCCGATGCAATGCTTGCACAGGGAGTGGTCTAGGAATACGTTTCAAGAAAGATTTGAGTTTGCTGTGATGATATGAAAGCCCTAAAATTTTTATTAATGTTATGTGCCGCTGTCATCTACAGCCAGCCTGCTAGATGGTCTTCCTTTTACTCTTTTGAACAAATTACAATTGTGCATTCTGGTGGAGATGGTCAGATTTATGGTGTGGCCCAAAACAGTCTACTTTCATATGACCCCAACTCCAATGAAGTGACAACGATCACAACAGTAGATGGCTTGCTCGGTGATGAAATCAATGCTCTTACGGTAACTGACAATTTTATCGTTATTGGCTATAGCAATGGAATGTTAGGAATCCACAGGCTTATTGATGGATCAGTAACTCTAGATAGTTCAATTTTACGAAACTTATCAATTGAAATCGAAGACAAAACCATACATTCTTTTTTGGTCCAAGACCAAACCCTCTATGTCTCTGCAGGCTATGGCATCTCAAAATATGACTTGTCCACCAACCGCTTTATCGATTCCTATTTTTTTGGGGTTGGGAACAGTGCTATTCAAGTCAACCAAACTGCTCTGGTGGGAGAGTTTCTGTATGCCGCAACGGAGGAGGGCCTCTACAAGGCAAATACCAACGATCCAAACCTAGTTTTGGAAAGTGCTTGGAACAAGATAGCAGATGGACAGTGGAAATCCGTCGGGCTGGTCAACAACGCCATTTTGGGTGTGGTTCAGTCCGGATCACAAGTGATTTGTTATGGGCTGACTGATGACGTTGCTGCAGAATATCATAGAGAAAGTGGAACACTTTTGGGGGTCGAGGTGAGCGACACAGAACTCGTCCTCAGTTTATCCAATACCATTCTCGCTATTGATGATTCGCTTTCGGTTCGTACCCTTGCGTCTTCATCTGGGTCCTTGAGTGGGCAACGCTTTACTTCTGCTACAAAATTCGGAAACGAGCTGTTTATTGGCACTTCAAGTAGTGGGCTGTTGTTGCACAATCCCACCGAAACACGGGTCGTGAGCCCGAGTGGTCCCTTGATGAATGATATTTTTGAAATCTCTGTTCTACCAAACGAAGAACTTTGGATTGCCCATGGGGCCTTTAGCCGATATTACAATCCCTACCCACTCAATGCCTATGGCGTGAGTCACCACAGTGGAGGGAGTTGGCAAAATCTCCCGTTTAACGCCTTGCTCGGTGCGCGAAGCATTGTGAGTGTGGTGCCAAACCCCACTAATCCAAGTCAAGTGTTTGCTTGTGCCATGCATCACGGTTTGTTGGAGATCAATAATGGTTTGGTCTCCAATTTGTGGAACCAAACCAATAGCGGATTGGAGTCTTTAGACCCGATTGAACTCAACCAAAACCCAAACTACCGCAGTGTGCGTATTCGAGATGTGGCCTTTGACAGTGAAGGTTCGATGTGGTCGATTACCTCTTTTGTTGGGAAGGGGTTGAAAAAACGAACCGTCAACGGCGATTGGGAAAGTGTTGATCTTACGGGGTTGATCCCGATCAATCGAGCCAGTGGATACTCCAAGTTGGTGATTTCTCCCAATGATGAAGTCTATTTCGGAAGTGCCCTTTATGGCCTGATTGGTTATTCAGAGATTAATGGTACTCCGGTATTGCGGTCGCTTGATATGGCAGACAATTTGCCGACTGTAGATGTGAGAAGCGTCGCCCTTGACTTTGATGACAACCTGTGGATCGGCACAACAGAGGGTTTGCGGGTCCTCTACAATGCGAGTCGGTTGTTTACCCAATCGGACCTTTCTGCAAGCACGCTGATCCTCGATGAAGGTGAAAACGTTGGGGAACTCCTCGCCAACCAGTTTATCAATGCAATTGAGGTGGATGGAAACAACCAAAAATGGGTAGCGACAAATGGGGCTGGCGTATTTCTCTTTGCAGAAGATGGAAAAAGCACTCTGCAACATTTTACAAAAGACAATAGTCCATTACCGACAAACTCCATTCGCAGTTTGGCCTATGAACCCCAGTCTGGAAAAATCTATATGGGAACGCCAAATGGGCTTGTTGCGTTTAAAGGCGATGCATACAACCCATCAGAAAACCTAAAAGAAATAGAAGTCTATCCAAACCCGATTCGCCCCGGGTATAAGGGCTTGCTCACTATTCGCGGACTTCAAGCCAAGTGTGTGGTGAAAATCACAGATATCGTCGGTAACGCAGTTTTTGAAACCACCTCCACAGGTGGAAGCGTACAGTGGGATTTGCGTTCATTTACGGATGAGCGTGTGCGTTCAGGTGTATATCTTATTTTTATGACGACTAGTGACGGCCTAGACAGTGCCGTTGAGAAAGTAATGATTATCAATTGATGCTTGTCACAACCGAAGCCCTCGTTTTATCAAAAACCAACTATAGCGAAACAAGCTTGATTGTGCGTTGCTACACTCGTAGTGATGGCATCAAATCCTATATAGTCAAAAGTGCTAAACAGGGACGTAAGGGGAACAAAACCACTGCCCTTTTTCAACCACTTCATCAACTCGAAATCACTGCCCAACACAACAACAAATCTGGGCTTTCAATTCCGAAATCAATCAAGATTAGCAAACCCTACATAACGATTCCACTACAGATAAATAAAATCGCTGTAGTATTGTTTTTGAGCGAGGTTTTGTCGTCTGCCTTGCGAGAGGAAGAAGCAAATGCTTCATTGTTTCATTTTCTCAAGATCAGTTTATATTGGTTTGACATGCAAGATGATGTTCCAAATTTTCACATCTTCTTTTTGCTATCTCTCACAAAGCATCTGGGGTTTTTCCCAGATGTACGGGATCAAAGTTACCCCTATTTCGATATGGAAAATGGCTGCTTTAGCGCACAAAAAAGTACACAACAGATTGAAGATCCTAGAACAATTTCTGTATTTAAATCGTTTTTAGGCACAAATTTTGATGGGATCTGTGAGGTTTTGGTGTCGAATACAGAGCGTAAAAAACTGCTCGAGCTATTGATGCAATACTATCAAATTCATTTACAAGGATTCTCGAGACCAAAATCACTGAATATATTACATGAAATTTATTCATAATTTATTGTCCCTTTTTTTGGGACTTTGGCTAATCAACCTCAATGGGCAAACCCTGCGCGTTATCGATGCGATCACTGGTTATCCCGTCCAAGACGTAATTGTCTATGACGCCCGAGCCAAGGCGAATACTACCAGCGACGCAAATGGTCATGTTGACCTATCAGTTTTTTCAAATGAAGATCAGCTTCATTTCGAACATCTCGGCTATGAGAGTTTGGTCTTGTACATTTCAGAACTTCAATCGTCAAACCAATTGGCACTCTACCCAGACACCCAACGGCTGGGGGAAATCGTGCTTTCTGTCAGCAGAACTAAGAATGAGAGAAAACGCGTCTCCAAACAGGTTGCCATCCTTTCTGATCGAGATATTTTAGCTGTCGTTCCCAACACAAGTGCGGAATTGCTACGAGAAGCTCCAGGGGTTCGCGTACAACAATCGCAAGGTGGTGGTGGTAGTCCTGTGATTCGGGGCTTTGAAGCCAATCGCATTTT
>CACAZM010000016.1 GCA_902536935.1 uncultured Bacteroidota bacterium
AGGGGTCATACATTGAAGCGGGTGTTAACAACACATCTTATACATTTTCATCTGATTATTCAAGTGATGATTTTGAGCTTGATTCATCAACTGGTATTTTTTTGCGAGTAGGACTTGGAGAGATTATTGAAAACTTAAATTATGGTTTTAGCTACCAACAGTTTAACTCCCTTGGAAATCTTTATGAAAACACCTTTGAGTGGAAAACAAATTATGTTGGCGGTTTTGTTCAATACAATCTGCCCCTCTTAGATGAAAGGCTATTTATTAACCCTGCCATTGAATTATTGACTTTATTTAGTGGAAAACAATTTTCATTTGGGGAAGTCTATAAACTTGGTGATGAAAAAGAGTTCACAGGAGCTTGGGTATCTCCAAGATTTGGGGTGACCTTTATGGCTGTTGAATCCAGGAGCCTTTCAGTTGGTGTTGGTTACAACCTATCTTACAGTCTTAATCCAACTAACTCCACTGAACAATCACTAACTTTTATGTCCCATCAGCTTTCAATTAAACTAGGACTATGAAAAACTCTACTCTATTATTGTTTGCCTTTTGTGTAAGCTTTGGTCTTTTTGGACAAAATAGAAATGGTATTTCGTATCAGGCACTTATCACAAGTCCTGTAAATGACAATGGCATTACAATCAGCCTTCCTGGGGTGGATAAAAAAATCATTTCATACCGTAATAGAGATGTTTGTCTGCGTTTTTCTTTTTTAGATTCTAACGGAAACACTGAATATGTTGAAACTCAGCAAACAACTACAGATAGCTATGGTATGGTAAACCTAGTTATTGGTACAGGCACTCCTGATGCTGGATACTCATGGTATAGTATTGCTTGGACTGCTGAGTCTAAATCACTAAAAGTTGATGTTGATTATGGAACAAGAGGAAATGTTAGCTGTGACAATTTTGTTGGATTAAGTGTACAAGAGTTAACATCTGTTCCATTTGCTCTTTATGCACCAAGTGTTGAAGGAGCTCCTGGTCCTGAAGGACCTCAGGGACCAAAAGGAGATAAAGGAGATCAGGGTCCACAAGGGCCGAAGGGTGATAAAGGTGACACTGGAGACCAAGGACCTCAAGGAGCTATTGGACCCGCCGGTGCTACTGGACCTGCTGGACCTACTGGCCCCTCAGGAGTTGACTCAACAGTGCCTGGACCCGCTGGGCCACAAGGGGAAACAGGCCCACAAGGACCTAAGGGTGATAAAGGAGATAGTGGAGACCAAGGGCTGCAAGGGATACAAGGACCCGCCGGTGCTACTGGACCTGCTGGACCACAAGGTGCAACAGGAGCTGACTCAACAGTGCCTGGACCTGCTGGAGAACAAGGAGCAACAGGGCCACAAGGACCTAAGGGTGATAAAGGAAATACTGGAGATCAAGGACCGCAAGGTGAAACAGGGCCACAAGGTCTTCAAGGGATACAGGGTATCCAAGGTGAAACTGGACCCGGAGGAGCTGACTCAACAGTACCTGGACCTGCTGGAGAACAAGGAGCAACAGGACCACAAGGACCAAAGGGTGATAAAGGAGATACTGGAGATCAAGGACCGCAAGGTGAAACAGGGCCACAAGGTCTTCAAGGGATACAAGGGCTAACCGGACCTCAAGGAATTCAAGGACCACAAGGTGCTACTGGTGGAGATGGTCCGCAAGGCATAGCAGGCAATAATGGAGCTGATGGGGATTCAGCATATGACATCTGGTTAGCACTTGGAAATACAGGGACTCAACAAGACTTTATAGATTCCTTAACCGGTCCGCAAGGACCACAAGGTGATACCGGATTGCAAGGATTACAAGGAATTCAGGGTGAAACAGGAGAAGATGGAGATTCAGCATATGAAATCTGGCTTTCACTTGGGAATACTGGCAGTCAACAAGATTTTATTGATTCTTTAAGTGGAACAGGAAGCAGTTTAAGCATCCAAGAACGACTGGATAATGGAGAAACTCCTTGGCAACTATTAAATCAAGGGATTGAAAAATCAGTATTATATGGAAAGACATACCAAGGTGGATTAATTATGTATTTAGATGAAAGTACAGAAAATGGGATGGTAATTACTGATTATAATGTTTCTACTGATAAATGTGCACCAAATGATAATAATGTAAATTTCAATACATCAGATTCTATAGGTTCAGGACTATCAAATACTCAAGCTATTTCGGGAATTTGGCCTCAAGTTGCAGGTGCATGTTTAGATTTAATTTACAATGGATATGATGATTGGTATTTACCAAGTAGGGATGAGGCAATTTTAGCAGTACAAAATATACCTAATTGGAATGTGACTGAATATTGGACTTCTTCACAAACAATTACTAGTCTTTCGTCGCAAAATTATTGGAAACTCATTCAGTCAGGTGAGGCAGTAAATGCTGACCATAACTTTTGCTACGCTGAAGTAAGAGCAGTGAGATCCTTTGGAAATAGCTCGTCATCTGCAAATGAATCGTCTGAAACTACTTCGTCTGTTTCAACTTACAATATAAACACATATTACGCTGAACTTGGAGGCTATGTAATCGATGTAAATGATGATGGTACTTCTGGAGTTGTAGTTGCAATGCAAAATCAATCTGAATATACAAATTGGTGGGATGCTTTTAATTTGGCTAATGATCCTACTTTACATGACAATGCTGGAAAAAAGTTTAGAGATTGGAGACTTCCTACAAAAAGAGAATTAGAACTAATGTGGCAAGTTTATGAAAATGGTAATGAGCCTAACTTGTGGGGGGGTGGAAATTCAGGATACCTTTGGAGTTCATCAGAGCACTGGGATGGGCAAAATATTAATAACGCATGGTCTCATACACATTTGCAAGGTGGGATTACTGACTTTAAGCCCAAAACATTTTTGTATGCATTAAGAGCCGTTCGTTCATTTTTATCAAGCTCAAATAACTCGTCCAATTCAAATACTTCGTCAAATCCTAACCAAACCCTGATTTATCTTAGTGATGGGTTCTAATTATATGATTATGAAAAAAATATCTTTATTAATAATTGTTTTATTGAGTTTAAGCTCTTATTCTCAGGACACGCCTGGAAACCTTCAGTTTAATAAAATTATTAATTATACTGTAAGTGAGCAAATATTGGGATCTAATGGAGGTGCTGCACCACAAACTTTTTCAACTCCAATTGAAGTTCCAAATGGAAAAGTTTGGAAAATAACTGCTATAAATGTTGCAAAATATAATGGAGTTAAACGTGAAGCATGTGTGCAGTGCGGAGTTGAAATTAATGGTCTGCTAATGTTTTTATCCTTTCATAGTCAGAATGGTCAAAATTCTAATATTAATAATGATTCTTCTTTTTGGCTTGATTCAGGTTCTAAAACTGTGAGGATGTTTAGTAACCAAAATAGCGAATATCATTTATCAATATCTGCGATAGAATTCAATATAATTGATTGAGAAAATCACAGTTTTTTAGACGCTGATAGAAATGTTTGTCTGCGGTTTGATTAAATTCCAATTTCTAAAAGTTTAGATTTAATTACAGTTGACCACAACTTGTATCCATCAAAATTTAGGTGTAATTCATCATTCAGAAAAAGGGATTTAATTGGTGATCCATCGGCTCCGATAAACTTATCTCGAGTGCTTATGAAATATAGGTTTGGTTCTTCTTTACAAAACCGTTCAAGCTTTTTGTTTGCCTGAAGAATTTTATTCCAAACTTTCCATCTTTTTGGGGTAGGTGTAGTTTCTATTAAAAAAATGGGTATGTGTTTATGAATGCATCTAATCAGTTTATAATTATACCTAAATAGCCTTTTAACCTCGTTAGGAGATAAATCCCCCACTAAATTTGTGAAGTCATTTGAGCCTGTTATGTCGTTTGCAACAAAAATTAAAATTGCTTTTGGTGAGTGATTTTTTACTAATCTCTCTGAAAAATGAACTAAATCATAAAAATGCGCTCCTCCATAACCCCTTTTAACAGAGCTGTATGGATACATATCTACTTGAATATTATCCCATAACCTTATACTTGAGCTTCCGATAAATAATAGATCATCTTCACCTGCTTTTTGCTCAAAATCAAGACTTTCCAAAAGTGAAACCTCTTCTTCAAATTGCCAATTTGATTGTGAATATTTTATCAATGGAGAACAAGACAAATTTGATAAAAGAAAAACCAAATAAATTAAATACTTCATTTTACAAAATTAACCCATCTGAAATATATTAAAGTCTTAAAAGTAGCTGAATTGAGAGAAGAAGGTGGTAGTGGAGCCAAAAGGCGTAAAATCGATCATTTTCAAAAAAGTCAAGAATTGTTTCGAAAATAGTTCAATGAGGTGTACAATTATCGTCAAGAATAATTTATTGTTTTTGGGGATATTTTTTTGGTTAAGTTTGACATATATCTATTGCTCAATGAGAAAGGTAAATTTTTTACTTATTGCAGGACTCTGTTTAATTATTTCATGTAATTCAAATATTAATAACGGTGCAGACTATTTAAATATAGATTCTTGTGGTGTGGAATTAAATGAAAATGCACCTAAAACATCATGGTTCAAAGGATATAATGGAACTGGTGAGGAGTCTCATGGTCATTTTATTATGAGTTGTAAAGATGGAGGGTTTTTACAAATAGGTGAAACAGGGTATATCCCTAATTCAAAAATATTAGTAGTAAAAACCGATAATGAAGGTGATTTTTTATGGTCAAAAGAAATTGGTCAACTAAAAAATAATTTAGGGAATTCAGTTATTGAGACCGATGACTCTTACTTTGTGGTTGGCGCATTAGACGAAAACAGCGCTATAATTAAACTTGAAAAATCCTCAGGAGAAATTATTAGTTCAAAAACTTTTGATTTGGGCGGTTCAGATGCATTTGAGCATATTGTTGAATTCCAAAATGAGCTCATAGCTGTAGGATACAAAAATGCTATTGATAGTCAAAATACTTTTTTTACAGAAGGTCAAGCTACAATATCCGTACTGAGTGAAACAGGCAATTTAATACAAACAAAATCCCTAAGTGAATATTTAGCACAAGCGTATCGAATTGAAATTTACAATAATTATTTTTTTGTAAGCGGATTGAGTGATGAAGCTAATGATTATGTTCTTTTAAAAATGGATACTTCATTAAATGTTATTTGGAGTAAAAGGTATGGTGGGGAACAAAGTGATCATAATTTCGGAATGGATATTGACATAGATGGTAATATTTTCCTAACCGGGCACACTCTTTCTGACACAGAAAATTGGGATACCTACACTATGAAAATTAATCTTGATGGCGATAAAATTTGGGAATCTAAAGTGGGAAATCCAAGAGGATTTGAACCTAAATATATACACGACGAAACTTGGGATGTAAAAGGTACTAATGATGGAGGGTGTATTATTGTTGCTGGATCTGGTGATGAGTATGAAAATTATAATGCGTATTGTGATTCAAATGGAACTTCTTCAAATCAATGGGTTGTATACTTAATCAAGTTTAGTGAAAGTGGTAAGGTTGAATGGCAAAATATTTATTTCGATTCTGAGGGAGGAGATTGGGCTGGTGAAGCAATAACATTAACTAATAACAATGAAGCTGTTGTTGCAGTTGACAATGGATCATTCGGTTTTTTAAAAATAAATTCGTTTTAGAAAGTTCAATTTGTGTTTCTACAAAGCTTCACACTTTTAGTTAAAACAACGATTGTTTCGAAAATATGTCAATAGGGAGTACGATTTATTCACAAAATAAATTATTGTTCCCGAAAATAATTTGTGGAGACTAAGGGAGTGAAATCAAACTATTTTAAAAGCGTTTAACCAGAGTTTAAATCTCTGATAATAAATTTCCAAGACCATCTTTAAACTGAAATCCTTCCATTGTTCTGTATTTGTTTAGTTTTTTGTTTGCTTCCAGCCCCCACAGTAAAAATTCCATCATAAAAAAAAGGTCTTCAGTAGGACAATCTGCTTGATGAGTTGCAATTAGTTTTTTCAAGTTAGGAACATTCATTAGAGTGTCTTGATAAATACTTTCAGGGAGATTATCTTCCAAAAACAATTCGTTATCACCATAAAACCATCCCAATAACAGATCATAAGGTCCTTCCTTATCTTCCTTTTCAAGTTTTTTAATATCTGGAAAGTATGTTGGAAATAAGGTTTTTACAGCTTGATTGATTAAGTGGTAAGAAATCTGTTCCGCCCCTTCTTGTTCGCCTTCATAAACCAATTCTACTTTTCCATTTATCGCAGGGATAATCCCCAAAAAGTCAGACATTCTAATGGACGTATTTTGCTCGCCAGACATAAGCATACGTCGTTCAGCAGCGCTCATGAGATTTTCAAAAGCTGTGATGCTCATTCGCGCGCTCACGCCACTTCTTGAATCTACGTATTCACTTTTTCTGGCTTCAAAACCGATCTGTTCCAAAATATCACGTGCCAATTCAGGAACGTGAATGGCCTGTTGGACTGCTTTATTAGTCTTTGTCTCTTGCCGGGTTATGGCCTTTGCTGTTTCCAAGTTGTGCGGGTAGTGCGTTAAAATTTGAGAACCGATACGGTCTTTAAGTGGAGTCACGATGCTACCGCGATTGGTGTAATCTTCAGGGTTTGCGGTAAAGACAAATTGGGTTTCAATAGGTAACCGCAGCTTAAAACCACGGATTTGAATTTCTTTTTCTTGTAAAATAGAGAAAAGCGCTACCTGAATTCGTGCCTGTAAGTCAGGCAATTCGTTTAAAACAAAAATACATCTGTGCGCTCTTGGAATCATACCAAAATGAATTACGCCCTCATCGGCATAGGATAGCTTCAGGTTCGCCGCTTTGATGGGATCAACGTCGCCAATCAGATCGGCTACACTTACATCTGGTGTGGCTAGTTTTTCAAAGAAGCGATCGTCACGATGCAGCCAAGTAATGGGTGTATCATCTCCTTTTTCTGCAATTAGTGTCTTAGCAAAATTGCTAATAGGTGCAAAGGGATCATCGTTTATTTCAGAGCCTTCGACCACGGGGACCCATTCGTCTAATAATTGTGTGAGCTGTCGAGCAAGTCTTGTTTTGGCCTGTCCCCTCAAGCCAAGTAAGTTGATACTATGTCCTGAAAGCAATGCTCGTTCTACGTCGGGTATGACCGAATTTTCATAGCCCAAAAGCCCTTCAAATGTTGGTTTGAAACTTTGCATACGCTCTCTTAGGTTTTGTGCCAGTTCTTGTTGAATGGAAAGGGGTTTGTAATCTGTTTTTTTTAATTGCCCTAGTGTAGTGCTCTTTTTCATTTATCTCAATCTTTTTTTTCTATTTTGTTCATAGTCTTCAAAAATCATTTCCCCTAAGCCCTTTAATCCTGTAAAGAATGCCTTTCCACTGTTGGCTTGTGTAAAATTTCGGATAAACTCTTTTAGATATAAGTCTTGTGCAATCATAAATGTAGTGATGGGAATGTGAAGTTTCCGTGCCTGCCGCGCCATATTGTAGCACTTATCCACAATATGATCGTCTAGTCCCATACTATTTTTATAATAGGTGCCATCAGAGTTTTTTAAACAACTTGGCTTTCCGTCGGTAATCATGAAAATTTGTTTGTTGCTATTTTTTCTTCTTCGCAACAAATCCATAGCCAAGGTCAGTCCAGCAACAGTATTTGTATGATAAGGTCCTACTTGCAAGTAGGGGATATCTTTCAATGCAATAGGCCAGGCATCGTTTCCAAACACTAAAATATCGAGCGTGTCTTTAGGGTATCGAGTGGTGATAAACTCTGCTAGTGCCATGGCAACTTTTTTGGCTGGCGTAATGCGATCCTCACCATACAAAATCATGCTATGACTAATGTCAATCATCAAAACAGTACTCATTTGTGTATTGTGATAACTGTCTTCCACAACAAGGTCGTCCTGATGCAATATAAAGTCAACCCCTGCCGATCGTATTTGTGCATTTCTAAGGCTTTCGGTCATGGATATTTTCTCTAGTGAGTCGCCAAATTGATAGGGTTTATATTCGCCTGTATCGTCTGCACCTTGACCAGTACTTTTGGTTTTGTGGTTGCCATTTCCTGCTTTTTTGAGTTTTCCAAAAATTTGCTTCAATGCGTGTTCGCGCAAAAGTTTTTCTGTTTTCGAAGTGAGAGACATGCCTTCATCGTCTCCTGTAACATCTCCTTTTGGCTGTATATAAGCACGTTTTAGCAAATCTTCAATGAAATCATCTACGGTATATTCCGAATTGGTTAGTCCGTACTCTTTATCAAGTTCGCGCAACCAATCAATGGCTTCGTCAAAATCGCCAGATGTATGTGTAATGAGCTCTTTAAAAATTTCAAAAAGACGCTCGAATGGGGTTTGGTCCTTGGAAATATGTTGAGTAAAAGTAATCCCTAGAGTGGATAAATTTAGTTTCATAGCACCGTAAATGTAATAAATCATTCCATAACTTTCCATTATGATGCTTTGAAATACAGCTAAAAATAAATTCTTATTTTCCGATATTATCAGATTAAAATAGGCTAGTTTAATCGAACTATTTTAGAGTTGATTTGTTTAAAATTTTAAGTTATTTACCTTAGTTTTTTTGGCTCTACCGTCTGTCTTTTTTTGGTTGTTTCCGAAACAATTCCTAAATAAATCTAAGGGAGCGAAATATATAGTTGCCTTATTCTCGAATTCGTAATGCTTCTTGAAATAAACTATTCCGAACCTCGTTTATTGTTGGCGATGGATTGGTCAGTAAATTGTTTTTTTCGTAAGGGTCACTAATTAAATCATAAACCGACTCTGTTCCATCGGCATCAACGATTAATTTATACTGCGCATCTCTAACGGTATAACTCATATATCCATCTTTAGATTTTTCAGCATAAGCATATGCTCTTGAATGAACATCTGTTTCACTAAGCAAAGCGTGAAAACTTTTACTGTTGTGTTTTTCTGAAATAGGAGAACCTGCCATTTGCGCAATTGTAGTAAATAAGTCTGTTGATTGAATTAAAGCATTCTCACGTTCACCTTTTCTTATTACATCTACTCCAGAGATAACCATAGGGACATTTATACCACCTTGAAAAATACTTCCCTTAGCTCTTCTAGTTCGATATGGAGATTGAACAACTTGACTTGGCGTTCCGTTGTCTGCTAAGAATATCACAATAGTGTTCTCAAGACCATTTGGAATTGATTCAATAACTCGACCCAACTCAGTGTCAAGGGCTTCGATTGCAGAAAAATAATACGGCAAAGGGTTTGCTTCTATCATTGCTTCATCTTCTGACAAATTACCTTGATTATGTAAGTTTGTTGGAGCAAGGTGAAAAGGGGTGTGTGGTGCATTATATGCAAGCCATAAAAACCATGGCTTGGATCTTTGACTAATCCATTTAACCGCCTGGTTAGAAAGTTCAGTTGTAGTATAAGTGGTCACTCTTTCTCTTTCTCCATTCGTGACTCTACTCCAGTTTGTGTATGAAGACACACCTCCTCCAATAATGCCAGAGTAATAATCAACTCCCATGGAATTTGGATCAGTAATTGTATTTGATAAATGCCATTTGCCGATTAATGCTGTATCATAGCCCTCGTTTGTTTGATCTTTCAAAAAGTGGTGTAAAGACTCCTCATTTAATGAAATATCTTGCTCTACTTCCATTATACCGGTGTGGTACCCCAACTTACCGGTTAAAATGGAAGCTCTGGTTGGAGAACAAACAGAATAAGTCCATAAATTATCGAAAGTAATTCCACCAGCCATTAAGTTGTTAAGGATTGGTAATTGTGGCTTTTCCTGCCCTTCAGGGTAATTTGGAAAAGCATCTTTTCCCATATCATCTGCAATAACCAATAAAATGTTTGGTAAGGCACTTCCAAGTTTTTCTGATTCTTCAGAGTGGTTTGCTGGTTGTTTTTCGCAGGAAATAAAAATAAAGATGATTAGTAGTATAAAGATTCTATACTGAGCTACAAACCCTTGCTTGTAATTTTTGGTAAGGCGCATAATTGGCGTCATTTTTAAACACCCCCTTTTAAACAACGTGTAAAAAAGGGGAAATCATCCGAAACAACATAGTAATAAATTCCATTTGGAAATTCAGGAGTAGTGCCAAACCTTCCGTTACATTCATCTAAATCTCCAAGGCCTTCTATATATTCATAGTCTTGAGTAAATGCACCCATTGGAATGGGTTTATTGATATTATTTGTTTGATTTGGTCCGCCGAGAATAGCTGTTAATGTATTTGGTCGATTTTCATCAGCTTGAGATTTCAATCTATAGCTAGTTGTTAATACTTTTAATTGACTTTGTGAATCTTCAGGATTAGAGTAGCCATACCTTGCATAAACAGGAAAGCCATCAGATGCCCATCCGATTAGGATCATGCCATCGTTACCTCCTAAAAAATCAATAAGTAATTCAGGCATTCCGTGATAATGATAAGCACCATTGGGCTGGACATGTGCGTGATTCATATCATCTCCAAAATCAAAGGTATTATGTCCCAATGCTTCAATATTCCAGCTTCCTTCTCCACGGGCCAAACTACATTCGCCAGCATCATTGCATCTACCAGCAGTAGCCGGATCAAATTTTACGCTATTTAACGCATACGCAATAGCCATGGCTGGACCAACCACCTCAAAACCATTTTCATATGTTATGGAAGGACAAAGTGTAAAACTTTTGTTAACATTCTGAACGCTAATGGTGTTAGGATTATTTGAATTAGGGAAGGTGCCTACCTCATGATTTGGAATGCCATTTCCGTTTAATATTCTGCTTGTTCCATCTGATGACCACGAATACTTGCTAAGCGCCAAAACAGATTCGTCATCATTATAAATTTCTTCATCAATATTTACCAAAATATTTGCTGTAGAAGTTCCTGTTGAACAATTTGTAGCTTCTTCATCAATTCGCGATAAAGACTCATTGTTGTCACAAGACATGAATAACAATCCAATTAGGATAATTCCAATTCTAAAAGTCATTTGCTATTAGTTTGATTTTTAGACCTCCAAAAACTAAAAAAGTTCTGTGTAATAAAAAAATATCATGCAAAATAAAAAATTATTCTTTGGAATTAAGAGTGGAGAAGAAGGGATTCGAACCCTCGACCTCTTGACTGCCAGTCAAGCGCTCTAGCCAACTGAGCTACATCCCCTTTTGCTTTAATTATTATTAATTAAAAAATATCTGATTCTCTATCAACTTTAAATTTAATTTTTTCTTGCGTCGATAAAACTTTTTATAAAATAAATCATTGCAATTGTATTTGTTAATATCATAACTAAAACCCTTAAAAGTCCAATACCTCCAGACTCTAAAGATTTTGGTAATCGCATTCCTACTAAGGCAATTAATATCAGTAACGTTACTAAAACAGCAATATGCGCTATTATTTTATTTTGATTTTTAACTCCATTTGAACATGCAATTAATATCAATCCAAATACTACAGGGATAAAAGCAGAATATGAGGTTGTATCAAAATATCCCCATAAGCCAAATATAATTAAGGCTAAAGAATTTATTAGGTTGGCTTTGTATGCGTTCATTATTTTTATTTTGAGTTAATTATTATGTGATTTTTGTCTTTTTTCTAAAAATTAATCTGAAAAACAAGAATTAAAGCAACTATTTTTTTCAAAAAAATATTTTTTTAGTTTTAAATTACTCTTTAAATATAGAGGGTGTTTTGGAATTTTATTTTTTGACATTGAAATATAGTATAATTTATCTTTTACATCAAAAAAAAAATCATCTGGAATCCCTAGCTTTTTTACAATTTGAAAATTTCCCCAAGCACAAACAATTCTAGTACATTTTTTTGACATCTCGCTTAGATTCGATTTATTTTCTAAATGTGAAGTTGATAATGACTGTAATAGTGATTTAGGTTTTGTGGAAATTAGTGGATAAAGATTCCCAATATAAAATCCACCATAACCCCAATTTTTTGTAAAATTAGCACAGCGTCTTATCGTAGGGTCATCATGATGAGCATCAGCAGAAGATGGATTCAACATTAAAAACATAATTATTGGAAGTTGTTCATCCCATAATCTCCACAGCTGAAAACGATATTTTTTACATGGACTAAATTTAGCGCCTCTATTTATTTGTGTGGGTACCATTACATATATCTTCAATTAAAATGTAAACTATAAGTATTGATTTACACATTAAGATTTTACTAATTTGAATGAAATATCTTTTTCTTTTAAAATTAAGATATATACTCCCCTTTTTAAACTTTCAGTGTTAAAAAAATTATTATTTAATCTACTTTGGACTTTTCTTCCATGTAAGTCATATAGTTCAATTAAATCATTTTCAACTCCCTCAATTATAAAATGGTCATTAAATGGATTTGGGATTACTGAAATAGGCATCTGTAAATCTTGAATATTCAAAGTATCGATCATTCCATTTATATCAAATTTTGATAAAAATTGCCAAATTTCATTATTTGCATTTACATCCATGTTCCCAGATGTTCCAGGCCATTCATGTCCGCCACCTATAATCTTCAGCTCTTGTACTTCAACACCACCCTGCCCATTTGACCATATTTTTCGTTGAACAGTACTTCCATCTGTAGTATTTGTGTTTGATACATCCGAAACTGATGGATTAGTTTCTGTTGAGTTATAATTTGTCCAATAATCTGTAATCTGATTAACTGACAAATAATACGAATCCAATCCCCAATCTAGACAACAGCCTTGATATAATGAGTGTGGATTAGTGTCACTAGTACCAGGTATCAACATAATTGCAGTTGGATGCTGAGGAGAACAATTTGAAAACCCTAGATTAGACCTTTCAGATTCTGACAGCATACTTCCTGAAACAGATGCAATACCGGCTATTTTATTATTTAATCTACAAGCCAGTTCATAAGAAAATACTCCGCCCTCAGAATAACCACATGCATATATTCTATCTAAATCAACAGAATAATTAGAATTAATTGAATTAATAATTGCATCAATAAACAGGGTCTCATCTCTCGGTGCCCCACTGGTAGCTTTATCAATCCAAGAAATACTTCCAGTACTTGGGTCAGCAATCGCCTCAGGATAAATTAATATAAAATTATTTGCTTCAGCAAGTCCACGCATATCACTTGTATAGTTCATATATGATATTGGATCACCGCCTCCTCCATGAAAATTAAATACTATTGGTGTAGGGAGGTTTACTGAATAATTATTTGGAACATATAAATAAAAACGCCTATCTATTTGATTATGATTTATAGTCTGAAATCCATCAAAAACTTGAGCAAATAGATTGTTATTAAATGAAAATAAAAATCCCACTAAAAGAATATATCTCATAATTCAAATATAATTTTTGTCACTCATTAAAATTCAATGCATTGTCAATTAATGCCAAATGAGAATATGCTTGCGGGAAATTCCCTAGAAGTCGTTTAGATTTAAAATCAATATCTTCACTAAATAACCCCAAATGGTTACTATGCGAAAGCAATTCATCAAACAATGCTTTTGACTTTTCTTCTTCTCCAATTTGGAATAAGCTATTAATAAACCAAAATGTACAAACAGTAAAAGAAGAACTAGGTAATCCAAAATCATCTTCGTTTTTATAGCGATACAATAACCCTTCATGCATCAATTCCTTTTCAATTGCTTTTACCGTTTGAACGTATTTCTCATCTTTTCCGTCAATAAAACCATAATATTCCATCAACAATACAGATGCATCTAAGTATTCTGAACTATATGACTGAGTAAAGGCTTCCTTATCTTCATGCCACGCATTAGTCATGATGTCATGGTGAATCTCATCGCGCAAAGCCGTCCACTTATCAACAGATTTACCTCCTTGAATCAAGTCTGAAATTTTTATAGCTCGATCAACCGCCACCCAACACAACAATTTTGAAAACGTAAAATGCCGATCTTCTTTTCTAAACTCCCAAATCCCTTTATCGGGTGATTGCCAATTATTATTAACTACCCAGACAATCGACTTCACAATCGACCACAACTCTTCGTGCTTCTCGTCGTCCTCAGGATAGGATTCAATTTGATAGTGAATCACATCCATAAGAATTCCATAAATATCATTTTGTTTTTGTATAAAGGCCGCATTTCCAATACGAACAGGTCGTGACCCTTTATATCCTTCGAGGTGATCTAAAATTTCTTCCGTCAGCATCTTTTCACCATTGATGCCATACATTATTTGTAGCTTCTCATTTTTGTCTGGAATCAAATCGATAATGTATCGAATAAAGTTTTTGACAATCTGATTATGCCCCAGTTTGGCAATTACTTTTATCACCATAGATGCATCGCGAATCCAACAAAAACGATAATCCCAATTCCGAACCTCTCCTATGGTCTCAGGCAATGAGGTAGTTGCGGCTGCTAAAACAGCCCCTGTTTTTTCATATGTCATCAATTTCAAGGTCATCGCACTTCTTAAAATCTCTTGATTGTAATTTGAAAATGTTGGGGTTTTATGGCACCAATTTAACCAATACACCTTGGTTCGTTCAAATTCAAACTGGGTTTGCTGCTGGTTTGGTACCTTAATTTTTTCGTTGTAGGATACCGTTACAAAATGATCTTTTCTCAATTGAATTTCTGAAGCGGAAAGAATATTGTCTTTATCAAAGTCTGTGTATAAAAACAAGGTGTCGTAGTGTTTGTCATCAACGATGCTAACGATAAAATTGTTTTTAACATAATTCTTGGTTTCTCCAATTGCATACTCCAGCCTTGGGTTGTATATGACCCGAAATGTAGGCGTTCCGCTCAAGTGCTTAAATAACCTTACTATTTCGGGGGGAGAATAAAAAATACCATTCTCTTTTTTGAATCGAGGCATAAAATCGAGTAGCTCAAATGCGTCAGTACCGTTTGAAAAGCGCGTGCGAAGGATGCAAGTGTCTGCAATGTAAGACTGTGTTATTTTATAAGAAGCATCACATTCGACTTTAAAATTACCGCCTATCTTTTCATCTAAAATTTTACCAAAAACTGAGGGAGAATCAAATTGTGGTAAACAGCACCAATCTATTGAGGAATCTTCATTTATGAGTGCCGCAGATTTACAATTCCCTATTATACCTAAATTAAGACTGTCTTTCTTCTGCAAATTTCTATTTTTTACAATACATTGTGGATCAGTTTTCTATGTCATGGCCAAGAATATTATTGTTTCAAATCGCTTACCCATCCAAATAACTAAGGTAGAAAATTCTTATAAATTTATCGCAACTACGGGAGGATTAGCTACGGGTTTGAAATCAGTGCATGAGCACGAGCATTCGTTGTGGGTTGGTTGGCCTGGGATTGGCATTGATGAAATTGAAAATGATGCCTGGGTTTCACTCGAAAAAAGCCTAGTCAAAAACAGCTATGCACCTGTATCACTAAGCAAAAAAGAAGTCGATAATTTCTACTATGGCCTCGCCAATAAATGCCTTTGGCCACTCTTTCACTATTTTATTGAATTTTCGATTTTTAACGAATCGCATTGGCAATCTTATGTGGATGTCAATCAAAAATTTGCCAATCGTGTACTTAAAAATATCGAAACAGGCGATACTGTTTGGATACATGACTACCAGTTGCTTCTTTGTCCTCAAATGATTAGAGACGTCCGTCCAGACGTGCACATTGGCTTTTTTCTACACATTCCGTTTCCATCTTTTGAGATTTTTCGAATTTTCCCATGGCGTGAAAAACTTTTGAAGGGGATGCTTGGAGCTGATCTTATTGGCTTTCATACATTTGATTATGAAAGACATTTTTTGAGTTCAGTTAAACGAATCTTACGCTTGGATGTAGACTTTAATCGTGTTGCAAACGGTCTTCGTGAAGTGGTTGTAAACACCTTTCCCATGGGGATTGATTACGACAAATTCCATAATGCTGCCACCACTCATTTCCAGCAAAAAAACAGGGAAAAATCTGAACTGAAAAAACAACTTGAGCTTCATAAAAAAGGGGATGAATCTGGGAAGCTTATTCTCTCAATCGATCGGTTGGACTATACCAAAGGTGTGGTAAATCGTATCAAGGCATTTGATTTGTTTCTCACCAAATACCCCGAATATCAAGAAAAGGTTCGACTTGTGATGCTTACTGTTCCATCTCGCTCTGATGTTCCTGAATATATGCGTTTGAAAAAAGAAACCGATGAGCTAGTGGGGCGAATAAATGGGAAATACGCCACAGTTAATTGGACTCCGATATGGTACTATTATCGAGCAATGGATTTTGACGATTTGATTGACCTCTATATGACTTCCGATATTGCCATGATTACTCCTGTGCGTGATGGGATGAACTTGGTCGCAAAAGAGTTTGTTGCGACTCGTGTTTCTGGTGATGGGGTTCTTATTTTGAGTGAAATGGCTGGTGCGTCCAAAGAACTTTTTGAAGCGGTTCTTGTCAACCCTTTCGACAGAAACGCAATGGCTGATGCGCTCAAGCATGCCATTACAATGCCTTTGGAAGAGCAAAAACGACGCAATGTAGAAATGCAAAAACGCCTGCGTCGCTACTCAGTCGAGTATTGGGCAAAGGAATTCATGCAGGCCTTACAGCTACATAGCGAATCGAAAGCAAATGTAAATACCCCAAAAGTTGATTCCAACAGCCAACATCACATTGTCGACGCCTTTCAAAACGCAGAAAGAAAAGCAATTGTTCTCGATTATGACGGTACTTTAGTCTCATTTCACGAAAACCCAGAGGCTGCAATTCCTGACCAAAATCTAGTTGAACTGCTCCACTCACTCTGCCACCAACCCAACACTGACATCGCCATTATCAGTGGGCGTGACCAAGCATTTATTGATAAATGGTTTGGAGATCTTCCACTTAGGTTGGTCGCTGAGCATGGGCACTATGTCAGACCTAAAGAAAAAAAATGGAGTGCTTCCACTCGTGGTGACAAACAATGGATGGATGATATCAAGCCTATTTTTGAATCCTTTATGGATCGAACACCTGGCACGTTTATCGAAGAAAAATACAATAGTCTTGTATGGCATTACCGCAAAACAGATCCTGAACTTGCCGCTGGACGAGTGGTTGAACTCAAAACTGTATTGTCGAGTCTGATTTCTGATCAGCTAAGTATGATGGATATGGACAAAGCTCTAGAAGTCATTGATCGGCAAATTGACAAGGGAACAGCAGCTGCTGATATGATTGGGCAACATCCCTATGACTTTATTTTGTGCATTGGGGATGATGTAACAGACGAAAATATGTTTAGTGCATTGCCTGATGATGCTTTTACCATCAAAGTAGGAAAAAAACCAACGATTGCTTCTTATTCAATTGCAGGGGTTTCAAAGGTTAAAGAACTTCTGAGTGCATTAATCGTGACCCCGTCGGCATGAGGACTGCTTCCTTTCTCTCCAAGCTCAAATGCATCTTTCAAAACGTGATAGACTCACCAAAAAGCGTCTCAGCTGAGGAGATTCGAATTAAAAATGCCATTAAAGTTAGAGAGGTTTTCAAAGAAATTGGAGTGCAAGTCAAAGGAACAGAAAATTTACCATACGAAAGTGGGAGTATTTTTATTTACAACCATTTGAACAACCACCCCGACTTGATCGTTGGAGATCAATTTCAAATTACTTTAGACAGTCATTTTATCAGCAGCATACTCCACACCTACTATGGCAACCCTGGCATACGAGTGACACGACATGCGCTGCCAAATGAAAAAAGCCATCAAATGTACTATGATCTACTGGGCTACATACGTGTATTTGCTGAACCGTTCATCCCTAATGGAATTGCGAAAAAAACTATTAAAAAAGAAAACAAAAAATTCTTTAAAACAGCAATTCAGGAACTTCAAAATGGCAATAGTTTGGTGTGTAGTCCGGAAGGGGTTTCTCACCGAACACCAAACTCTCCAGGACCATTCAAAAAAGGAGTTTTCGCTCTTGCAAGTAGCATGAATCCACAGCCAAAAATTGTACCCATTGTTCTGGCAAATTTTGATCTCCTGCCAAAAGATGTCGAATACAAATGTAAAATCATGGAGCCTTTTCGAATGTCGGATTATGGCATTTTTGACCCAAAAGACCCTATGATTGATGAGGTTGTTAAAACAATCAAACTTAACTATCAAAAGTGGGTTAAAAAGCTATGTGTTGCAGATCAAAATTTCGAACAAGAAATCACAGTTTTAAAGCGCAGATCAGTCCAAAAAGCCCAGCAAAATGATTTAATTGTTTTTTATGGGAGCTCATCTATTCGTTTGTGGGATCTAAAGCAGGATTTCCCATTTCTTAATACATTAAACCTTGGTTTTGGGGGAGCATTTATTCATTCTCTTTCTTCCAATTTTGAAAATTTATTTCAAGGCTTACAGCCCAAAGCAATTATTTTATATTTAGGTGGGAATGATCTCACTCTTGGTTTATCAGCAATTGAAATCGTAAATCAAATTCGAATTTTTATCCAAATGATTCACCAAAAATTTCCCTCCACAACTATTTTCAATGTTTCCATTAAACCATCTTTTGAACGGCAAGAGCTTTTGGAAGTCATACAACAGATTAATCAAGGGACGCTAGAGCTATCGATGCAATTATATTATCTTAATCAGGTAAAATTATATGAAGCCCTTATTGATCAAAACCAACAAATTCGTAGTGATGTGTTGCTACAAGATGGCCTTCACCTGAATAAACTTGGCTATGAAATTCTGAAATCACAAGTGGGCAAATCCCTAAAAAAATACTTATAGGTCGGACTAGCCTGAACTGTTCTGTTTCTTAATCAAATTTAATGCAGAGCCAGCTTTAAACCACTCAATTTGTGCATCATTGTAGGTGTGATTGGCTCGAATCACATTTGTTGATCCGTCAGCATGAACCACCTCAATCGTAAGGGGGTTTTCAGGTGAAAAATCCGATAAGTCCGTGAAATTAAAGGTGTCATCTTCTTGAATCAAGTCATAGTCTGACTCATTGGCAAATGTGATTCCAAGCATGCCTTGTTTTTTTAGATTTGTTTCGTGAATTCGAGCAAACGACTTTACCAAAACAACCTTGACACCAAGGTGACGAGGCTCCATAGCAGCATGTTCTCTAGAAGATCCCTCGCCATAGTTATGGTCCCCAACCACAACGGTTTCGATGCTCGCTGCCTTATAGGCACGCTGCACATCAGGGACACCACCGTACTCCCCCGACAATTGGTTTTTGACAAAATTGGTTTGCTGGTTAAATGCATTCACAGCTCCGATTAGGCAGTTATTTGAAATATTGTCCAGATGTCCACGATAACGCAACCAAGGTCCTGCCATAGAGATATGATCAGTGGTACATTTCCCATGTGCTTTGATCAATAGTTTGGCTCCCACCAAGTTGTTCCCATCCCAAGGAGCAAAAGGGGTTAGCAACTGTAAACGCTCAGAGTCGTCGTTTACAATTACTGAAACTCCTGATCCATCTTCAACAGGCTCGAGATATCCATTATCCTCCACATCGAACCCCGACGGGGGAAGCTCTAATCCAGTCGGTGCTTCAAGTCGAACTTCTTCCCCGTCTTGGTTGATTAGTGAATCCGTGATAGGGTTAAAATCCAAACGCCCAGCAATTGCAACCGCTGCTACCATTTCTGGAGAAGCAACAAATGCGTGTGTATTTGGGTTTCCATCAGCTCGTTTTGAAAAGTTGCGGTTGAACGAATGGATAATTGAATTTTTCTCATGTTTGTCTGCACCTTCTCTTGCCCATTGACCTATACAAGGGCCACAAGCATTGGTAAATATTTTTGCATCTAAATCATTAAAAATGCGAAGTAATCCGTCACGTTCTGCAGTGTAACGTACTTGTTCCGATCCTGGATTGATTCCAAAAGTTGCCTTAGTGGTCAATTTCTTATCCACAGCTTGTTTGGCAATCGATGCCGCTCTAGACAAATCCTCGTAAGAAGAATTGGTACACGACCCAATGAGTCCCCATTCAATTTTAATCGGCCAATCATTAGCTTGTGCTTTATTAGCCATTTCGGAAACAGGGGTTGCAAGGTCTGGAGTGAAGGGTCCGTTAAGATGAGGTGATAAAGAATCGAGATCAATCTCGATGACTTGGTCAAAATAAAGTTCTGGATTCTGATATACCTCTGGGTCTGCTGTCAGATGTTCTTTGACGGCATTGGCTGCATCAGCAACATCGTCTCTATCAGTTGCACGCAAATATCGCTCCATAGACTCGTCGTAGCCAAAAGTTGAAGTGGTTGCCCCAACCTCTGCACCCATATTACAAATGGTGCCTTTTCCAGTACATGACATGGACTGAGCTCCGTCACCAAAATATTCGATGATTGCTCCTGTTCCGCCTTTTACCGTTAAAATACCTGCGACTTTAAGAATTACATCCTTTGGTGCTGCCCATCCATTGAGTGATCCCGTGAGTTTGACTCCGATGAGTTTGGGAAACTTTAACTCCCATGGCATGTCAGCCATGACATCAACAGCATCTGCACCACCTACTCCAATCGCAACCATACCCAATCCTCCCGCATTGACCGTGTGAGAATCGGTTCCTATCATCATCCCTCCTGGAAAAGCATAGTTCTCCAAGACCACTTGGTGAATAATTCCGGCTCCAGGTTTCCAAAATCCAATCCCATATTTGTTGGACACTGACTGTAAAAAATCGAAGACTTCAGCAGAGGAATTATTTGCAGATTTTAAATCGGCTGCTGCCCCCTCTTTAGCTTGAATTAAATGGTCACAATGAACCGTGGTTGGTACCGCTACTTTTGATTTTCCCGCCTGCATAAATTGCAACAATGCCATCTGTGCAGTGGCGTCTTGACATGCGATTCGATCTGGTGCAAAATCTACGTAATCCACACCACGGACAAATGACTGTTTTGCCTTTCCATTCCATAAATGAGCATACAGAATTTTTTCAGATGCAGTTAGCGGCTTATTAGTTGCTTTACGAGCAGCTTCAACACGCGATGCCAATCGATCGTAAGTTGCTTTAATCATTGAAATGTCGAATGCCATTTTGGTTGCTTTTAAATAGTCTGTAAAAATAGGAAATTGTAAAAGATTATTCGATTGAACATTGTAAGTTTATTTGCTTCTAATTTTTGTGTTTATTACAAAAAAAACCCGCCATTGGCGGGCTATGAATTAATAAGTGTATTGATTTACTCTGACCCCATATTCAAGATATAATCATGTGAATCGTAAAGATAATTGACTTCAACGACTTTGTCATTTTCCCATTTGAATGAGGCTTGAACTGGTGAATCAACGGTAACGCCAGTGGCATTGCTCGTTCCCGTCCAGGTAAACCAAGTGTTGGTATAAATTTCACCACTGTCGAGAACGAAAGTCCCTGTTGCTCTATCAGAGTTTGTGATATCACTGTAAAAATTTCGCCCTTGAAGAAACCCTTCCATCATCGCTGTAGGTGTAGTCTCAACCCCATTGACATTGGCAACAGCATTCTCAGCAAAGAGCTCCTCTTGCCCTGTCATATCATTTGCGAGGTAGGCATCATTAAACGCATCCATAGCTGTTGATTTAACATCACCAACTTCAATTGTCCCAAAGTGGTGTTCTGATTTTTCATGGTAATTTTCACTGACTTGTGAACACGACAAAATGAGCAGTGAAATGGTTGGAATTAATAGTAAATGTTTCATTTATATAAATTTAATTTTTAAATCTTTTATTATTATTCGTTTTCATCTTCATTAACAATAGCCTGATTGTATTGATTAACAGTTATGATCTTACCGTCTTGTACAAAAAACCAGAGATTTGCATTAAACTGTGACTCCTCTTCACCCTCAGTATAGGTACCTAGGTACATCATATTTACATGCTCTCCACCTCTTGTGGGATCAATATCGACAGAAAGTGCGTATTGAGGCTCCCATGTTAAACTCGCATTATTTGCGTCTAAAATTGAATCTCTCACTAAATTGAGTTCAATAAAGTCTTCAACAGTATCCTTCTGTCCATTTTGATAAGTAAGTGTAGCAGAGTCTGCAAAAATTTCATGAAAATCTTCGTAGGTTTTAGCTTGAGCAGCAGCATCAAATGCCTTTACAACATCGATAGATGCTTCGGTTCCTAAGTAAAATTTATATTCAGTCCCATCATCAGACCACTTGGTGAACCCGACAGATTGTTTTACTGGTTCACAAGCAAAAAATAACAACGAGAATAGCAATGTGAAAAATAATTGTTGTTTCATATTTATTTGTTTAAGAAATAAATTTAGTGATTAAAAAATAAAACAGCATTTAGTTTTTACACTTAACTCGCTTTTGATCAAACAATAAACGAAGTGCATAATCTCTTAATTTAGGCATTCTCCTTCTGTCCAAGTCAATACCCCCCCGGCTGTGGCATAGCAAGTATTGCTATAAGTGATCCCATCACATCCGCAAACTGGTTCGTATATCTCTATACATGCAACGTCATGAGAATTTGGTTCCATCAGGCAAGAGGTTTGTTTGTCATCTTTGTTGCACATTGTTATTAAAAAAAGAGTGCTTAGTAGTAAATATCTCATCATATACATTGGAAAGATAACATGCTAACAGCTGACACTAGCTTATCTAGTTTTTATAGTTGTGATACAAATACATAGGGAAAGCAAATGAAAAACCTACTAGAAACAATGAAGCAATATATGTTAGAAAGCGTTTTGTAGACAAGGCGTTGGTCATACGTTTGTAAATGATAAAAACCAAAAAAGTTGTTGCTGCCACCGTCAAATCTGCATTTAAAATTCTCATACCAGGGTTGGCATTTATTTGCTCAAAAAATAGAGCTGTTGACCATTCCCAATTATTGGCTTCAATAAACTTGAAAATAAAATAATATGGGGCTGCAATTCCAACGATTGCGAAGATTAAAAAAACATTTTTCATATTGATATTTGATTATAATTAATAGACTCCATGATTTTGAAAAAATTACTCAGCTTATTTTCATCCAACTTTCCGTTCGTACGGACACTGCTACACAAATCCACCCCAAAAGGTTGTACATGCTCAATGGCTTTCTTTACATTGTTGCTATTGATTCCCCCAGCCAAAAACACAGGAGTATCGATTTGTTCTCGAATTTTTCGACTTAGATCCCAATTGTGTGTATGTCCTGTACCACCGAGTTTTTTAGTTTTTAAATTTGGATTACCACTATCCAACAAAATTGCATCTACATGTTTAGAAACACCAATTGCTTCCTCCACAGATTTGTCGTCCAGTACATGAACAACTTGAACAATTTTGACGTGAGGTAGTTCATTTCTTATATGTTGATAATCCCTGTTTTCCAAAGCATCAACAATTTGAATAGTCGAAGTGTTTACCTTTTTGTAGTGATCAATAATTGCTGATGATTTTGTTTTGCTAGTCAACAAAAAAGTTGAAACCATAGGAGGAGCTGAATTAGTAATTTTATAAATTCTACGATTAGAAATCACCCCAGGTCCGCTTGGCATATGTCCAACAAGCCCCAAAGCAGAAGCCCCATATGCAGTGGCGAGCTTAGCTTCCTCTACACTACAAATACAGCATATTTTTACCCGTATTTTTTGCATTTTAATAAATATATAAACAATTTTTTTTTGTTTTTGTTTTTTTATTTAGATTTGTTTAAATAATATTAAACAAAATTGAAAAAGAAAAAAATCGCCTACTTTGACAACCACACCCAAAAAATACAAGTCCGTGAGCTTTCACGTTTAGAGTCATTAAGGCAATATTTTGGTAAAGCACTTAAAAAAGTTGCTTCTTCACCAAATTAATTTACTCCCCGTAGTGCAAACCAACAAGAATATATCATAAAATAATAATTACAGTTTGATGTCTTTTGGTTGATAGGTGGCATTGCCCTCTTTGATATTTAAAACATCATCGATCATTTTTCTAGCTAAAACGGAGACCGACAATGGCTTTTGAGAACGTAATATCCCGAATCGATTTAATGTATTCAATACAAGTATCCCTCTTTTTTCTGCTGGCCTAATCAAATCCACTTGACGAATCAAAGTTGGTGGTTGGTAGATTTTGATACTTTTAAATGAAAGTTTTTTGATTTCCTCCTCTAAAGATCCTTTTGTTTTGAGGTAAAAAAACAAAGATTTTTTATTCGCTCCATATGATGACACCAAGGAATATTGGTTTACTCTGTTTTCTGAAGCCATCTTAGCAAATTCATATTGATAGGTATTATCCACTTCATATTGTTTGGGTTTACTGCCTGCATCTTTCAGCGTGGTTCCGAGAGCAGAAAAAAGAACATCTCCGACTATATTATTCCTATATGTATTCAGTTCTGAAAAATCGATTTCATAAACCTTGAGTTTAGGGTGCTCAAGATTTGGTTTTTTTCGAACAAAAATGGAAACAGACGAAAATGCAGGATGCTTAATCAATTGCGAGACAAGCTCACGGCCCGTTGCACCAGTAGCACCTAATACTAAAGCACGGTTTTTGTCCATTCATTAAAAATACGAATTCATACATTATGTGAAAATAGCAGTTTAAAGGATTAGAAGTAGAGGAACTAAATAAGATCATATACCTTTGGTTTAATTCCTTAAATTAGTTCTACTGTAAAAAATAAGGTTGAAATACTACTAATTTTTGATTTCTATCAATTAATTTAAGTAACTGATGATAAAAAGTAAAACTGCAATAAAAATTAGAAAGGCGCATCGATACTTAGGTCTCTTTTTGGGAATTCAATTCCTTTTATGGACGATCAGTGGGCTTTATTTTAGTTGGACTAATATTGATGAAATTCGTGGTGAACATTTAATTAATAAAAATGTCAAGCTAAAAGATTTTTCCGAATTAATTAGTCCTTCAAAGTTAAATGAATCTAATATCAAATCAATTGAGCTAAGAAATATTTCAGGTGTTCCATACTATTGGATAAATAATGCTAATCTTTACAATGCTTACACAGGTAATTTAAAACAAAGTATTACAAAAAAAGAAGCTGTTGATATAGCAAAACAAAGTTTGGTCAAAGGCCTTGAAATAAAATCCATTAACTACATTTCAACAGTTGATAAACATCACGAGTATAGAAATAAATTATTACCTGCATATGTGATTTCCTTCAAAGACAATAGGAATATAAAAGCATATGTTTCAAGTTTGGACGGCAAATTTCAAACTGTAAGACATCGGAATTGGCGATGGTTTGATTTTTTATGGATGGCCCATACAATGGACTATGAAAGCAGAGACAATTTTAACAATACATTAATTAGAATTTTTTCACTCCTAGGACTGATTACTGTTTTAAGTGGATTCACACTTTGGGTTACATCATCCCCAACAATTAGAAAAATATTTTTTAAAAAAAATTAATTTAGTAACTCTAAAAACAATAAGATGAAGAGCCCCTTATTACAAGTTTATTACTCCTACTTTTACTTGGTTAGTGGCTTTTGCTCTATTTTTCATGTTTATATTTAAAATAATTTAGAGCCTAAAACGAAGAAACTTTTTTTATTAATTTAATATAACTTTATTTTAATTCTTAATAATTTTTTTAACTACTGAATTATTTGCTGTATTTAGTTCTAAAAAGTAAACACCCCTTTTATACGAACTAAAATCTATTTGATTGGTTTGTTTATAAATATGTAGCAACTTTCCTAAACTAGAATATAATTTCACATCAAATTTTTCACTAGTTGGAGCTATAGTTATTGATTTAGTTACTGGATTTGGATAAACAATTACTGGACCATTGTATGAAAAGTTTGCTATTATTTCAATTGGTTCGTTTGGATTGAAATCTATTGTTTGATCTGTTGATGTTATATCTCCGCTCCAATGTGAAAATTCAAAGCCTAAGTTTGGGATTGCAGTTAACTTAACTGGTATTGTTTCAAAGTAATCACCAGTCCAGGAGTTTACATTAATATTTAAATTATTGTTTATTTGAACTGTTCCTTTGGCTAAAGCGGGATTGATGATAGTAATAGCGTGAAGGTTTGGTAAATTGAATACTTCTTTAATATGATTTTTTGCAATAGAATGCCTATTCCTTGCAAAGATTTTCATGTTGTTGATATAGTAGTTTATATGTGTATTTACATTATTAATCTCGAACCATACCGAGGGGTCATTTTTCCATCTATCAAAATGACGGTTAATTTCGGGTTGAACTTTTAAATGAATATTATCAATGTGCTGAACAACATTTTTTGGAAGAAATCTAGTATTTAATTCATCTGCATAACGATTTATAAAATCATTTCTAAAATTAATGTTGGTTATTAATCTTTCAAATAATAAAGTCGACCATTCAGGGTTAGGCCATCCATCTCCGTTTCCGTTGAGAGCAAAATAAAGAGTGTTTTCCCAATAATTATCAACATTCCAAAAAGGGCCAAAACCAAAATCTGTATCAAACATTATCCATCTCCATTTTGTATCTGGATGTTTCCAAAACTTGATATTATTTCCTGGCCAATCAGTATTATTAAAGTAAATATTTGAAAGCTTGTAAATTATATATTGTTTTATATCGATTTGCTCCTGAACAAACTCAAAATTTTTGTCAACTGATAAATCTGTGTTTTCTACGTATTCAATTAGTTGGACATATTCAGAACTACTCCCCTTAATTTCTTCAGCATTGTTTGACAATAAAGTAATTTTATCTGAATCAATATTATGCTTTGAAGCTAGCATATGCTCATTAACTTTTTCGCGCATATTGTACATCCCCCAATATTCTCCGTTGATGTATGTAGCTACAGGATTATGTTCTTGAAAGTCTATTTCAGATCCACGCATTAAGCTTGTTAACATAATATCTTTAATATTTGACCTCATCCAATCTTGACCAGAACTTCTTAAAACAATTGCTTGAAATTCATCGTAGGGGAGTTCATCAAATAAGCTATGATCAAACACAGAACTACCATATTTACCTCTAGCAAATAACGAAAGAGATCTTTGCCCATTTTGTCCTCTACTCCAACCACCAAAAATTTTTACTCCAGCCCCAAAATTAAATGATTCCCCTAACTCCCTATCATGATATGAGAAGTGAATTGGACGTTCCCAATCCTCCCAAAAATTTGCTCCAAAATATGGCTCCCAATCATCATAAGTGCCATCTGGGCCAAAAACATAAATTCCTGAATCTTCATCAAAAAAATCTTCAGGGTCAAGAGTTAGAAATAATACATCAATATCATGTTGAGGTCCAAATATATAAGACTCCGTTGAAACCTTAGAGGGAATATAATTTTGCTGAAAAATCCTTGCTCTAATACTTTTATTTTCTGAAATTGTTAATTGATTCTGATAAAGTGAAGATTGTATGTTAGGTTCGCTACCATCTAATGTATATCTAATTTCTTGAGAACTATCATTTCCAGATAATTCTAAATAGACTATTTCACTTTTAATTCCTCCAGTTTCAGAAAAAAAAACTTCATTTTGAATTGAAGCAATAAATTCCTCATCCGAATTTCTATATCCGGGTGTAGTTTCTAAAAAACTAACAATTTCACCAGAGAAATTTGAATATCCAATGGAAGAATCTGGTGGTAAGCCAATTAATTCAATTTCATCTACTAAAATTCCATCATTTGATGAAAGAAATAAGGATTCATTTTCAGACGAGATTTTAAAATTTGTATGCAATGGATTGTCATCATTCAAACCAAGAACTTCCGGAGGAGAAATTCCATTACTGCTTGGCTCATTGTAAATTGCTGATAAAAATGGTATCAATGTAAAATCAGACGAGCTTGGGTTAACATTATGCCCTTGTATTGCCAATATATTTTGACCCTCATTTATAATTGATGAAAAGTCAGAAATTACAAATCTGTCAGGTGAACCTCCAGTATATATTTTCGCCTCGTGGTCTGTTGGTATTTGATCGGAATCAAAAGAAGGAGGATTCCCATATATATTCTCACGCGCAATTTCAATTCCATTCAAATAAGCTACAAATGCATCATCGAAATCAATATCTAGTATCAGAGAAATAATGTTATTTACATCATCCATAATAAATTCTTTTCTTAAATAAACTGAAAGGGTTTCATTTGGAATAATTGTAGCATCATCCCCATCAGAATAACCAAATCCAGAAACTCCTTCTTCCCAATTACTATCATTGTAATTTAATTTATTCCAGTTTATATCTGGCTCTTCATCAGGTACTATATATTTGAATGTGTCGCCTCTATTAATAAGTGTCCTCGGATAAGATATTTCTTTGTTCTTTCCTGAAGCCCATAGTAATAAGTAATTATTTGAAGGAATAATAATTTCTGGAAAAGTCCATTTTTTTAAATTATTGACATTATCAGTAAGTGACCAGTTTTTTAAGTTTATGTCTTCAGATCCTGAATTAAACAGTTCTATCCAATCAGGAGTGTCTCCATCACTATCAAAATAATCCGAATTCGAGGAAACAACTTCATTAATCCTAATAGTTTGAGTTTGTGCACTGACAATAGCAAAGGTTAATAAAGTTGATAATAAGGCTTTCAAGAGATTTTTATAAGTCAATAAAATTAAATTTTATTTTTTAATGACTTGTATTATAGTGGCCAGAACATTAAATTTTAAAAGGTATTTACAAATAAGCGGACAGGCTCTATTCACAAGCTACAAAGGGCTATTGGGCGTTCATGTCTATAAGTTTCACTAACCTATTTAACAGGTTTATAAGTTGCTGATTTTAAAAAAATATGCCTATGGTTTAATAAAGTAAATGTTTTTTTGACCTATTCTTCCAACCTGCTTGTGATTTATATTTAACAAAGTATATCTTTAAATTACTTTGACTTTCATGCTCAACAAAATAAATTTTCTTGTTAGCCTGTGATTCATAATCAACAAAATACCATAAGCCATCATTTCCATCAGCTTGTGAAGAATAATTCACTTTATAAACTTTCAAATCACATTGAGATTCATAATCAACAACGTAAACTTTAATATCAGCTTTCGAAGAATAATCTACAGAATAGATTTTTTGACTGAAACAAATTATTGGTATAAGTAATATAAAGTATTTCATAACTTAAATATAAGTAAACCAAAATAATTAAATACAAAATGATGGAACCAAAAGAAGAAGGTATGCCAATGGTTTAAGGTTTGATATTATAATTACGAAATTTTATATATTGTAAGATACTTAATCAATAAACAATCATTATGAATGAAGTTGAAATTTTTAACAGCACCCAACTAGCGTTAATATCAAACGGCGTTTATTTATTAACCTTCACAGGTTTAATTTTTATAACATTTAGGTTGATACGCTATCAGAGAGAAAACCAATCCAATAAATTTGGTAAAGTTTTAGTTACGATTTTTGGACTTTGCACCACCTTTTATGGATACACTGTTTTCTCGTTTCTTCGAAATCTGCAGTTTTCACAGTCTTACAGACTTTCTGCATTACAAGAGGATGGTGTAGAACTATCGTCTTGGGCAAGTAGTATCATAGACTTTACTGGGTATACCGTTGCAGATGGTTTGCCAATACCAAACACTCCAGAGCCTGCTGCCATAGTTTTTATAATTACATTTGCCACCATGGTCATTGCTGGTGTTTGGCTAAAGCTAACAAAGTAATCATTTTTTGTAAGTGCTACATTGCTCTTTAGCGATGTTGCACATCCATTTTAATTTTTGATATGTATCGGTTTAACACAAATGATTATCTGATTCGCATTCCTTTATTTGTGATTTTTTTTTGGTTTGGGCTATTAAAAGTTTTGGAACTTTCTCCCGCGCAAGGGTTAATTATCGACACAGTGTATTGGATGCCATTTCTAGGTCCTGAGGACTGGGTCATCGTCATTGGCTATTGGGAGATGTTGATTGGTTTATTTTTTCTGGCAAAAAAAACCACTTTCTACGCTATGCTATTGTTATTTTTGCAAATGAGTGGAACTTTTATGCCATTAGTACTACTACCATCGGTTACTTTTCAGAAATCTAATTACCTTTTACCAACTCTTGAGGGACAATACATCATCAAAAATATAATCATCATTACTTCTGCAATTGTAGTTGGTAGATATTATTTGAACCAGCCCTTTTTTGAACGGATCCTTAACCTACTAAAGAGGTTTAAAGGTAGCTGAACTTGAGGAAAGTGATATGCGTAAGGTTAAAATTTAAAGTACCAAATAAAAAATATTATCAAGCTTTATTTAACTCAAATATCTCATAACTTAAAATTACTTCTTCAAAAATTGGTTTTGATACAGGATTTGAGCCATCTAAAAATGAATTTAAAGCAACTTCATTGTGTACAGATATCTTAAACATTACCGCACTTTTATCAGGCGATACTGTACCTAAAGTTTTAGTTAAATCTGCAATTTTTTTTCTTTCATTTATTCCATCTTCAGACTGCATAAAACCCATAAATTTCTCAAACTTACCTTCTTTTAGCTTTGCAACAACAAGTATATCTTTCATAATTATCTCTTGATTTAAGTTAATCTTTCCCAATATACGAAATGTACATCTTTACTAAATAAAAGATCTAGAAGTAGCTGAACTTAAGTTAGAAGATATGCCTATGGTTTAATTTATTAATTTGGCAACCCAACAAATGATTGAAATTATTCATGACAAAGCTCGAGATAATAAACTTCAAAAATGAATACAGCAAGCTTTTTTATGATTTAAACATAGAATGGCTTAATGAGTTTTTTTTGGTAGAAGATTATGACAAAAAGATTTTATTAAATCCACACAAGTATATCATTAATAAAGGGGGTAGTATTTTTTTTGCTAGAATAGGCAGAAAAATTATTGGCGTTGTTGCGCTAATGCCAACTCATGAACCAGATGTGTATGAATTAACCAAAATGGGTGTAAAAAAATCTTCACGAAACAAAGGGGTAGGTAAGCTACTTTTAAAAAAATGCATTGAGCAAGCAAAACAAAATAAACTAAAAAAAATAATTATTTATTCCAACAGAAAGCTTGAAAATGCAATCTACTTATACAAATCTTTTGGGTTTATTGAAGTCGAATTAGAAAAGAAGTCTAACTACCAAAGAGCAGATATAAAATTAGAGCTTCTATTGCAGTAAATAATTAAGTTAGTACCTCTAAAAACAATACGATGAAGAAACAATTGGCACTTTGTTTAATTTTCTTCTCTTTTTTATTTCAAAGCTGCTCTTCCTATAAATATATTGATCATAATAATACTAAAGCTGACAAATATCAAAAAATTAGGGTTGTAATGATTGATGGGACGAAATACAATGGGAGGTTTGTCAAAAAAGATGAACAAAATCTATATATATCAACGTGGGATGGAAAAACCCTCAAGATACCTCAAAAGGGTATTTATGAAGTAAAAATTAAAAAGTTTTCATCTTCAAAAACAATTGTGTTTGTATCTCTTCCAATTATTGGAATTTATACTTTAATTTTAATTGTAGATTATCTTAAAGACTTTTAGTGAATTAAACACAATACGATGAAGAAATTATTAATATGCATCACTGTATTTATAAGTAGCTTAACATTTGCGAATGAGATTACATACGATTACATAATTCTAAAAAATGGAAAATATATACAAGGGCAAGTTGTAGATATTGGAAGAAATAAAATAAAAATGAATGTAGGCGTAGATATCAAAATCATCAAAAATAAAGACATATTGAGTCTTACTTTTGACCAAGAATTAACATCAAAAGAAAAGTATAGTCTTGGACTTTTAGATGGTAAAAGATATGCAAGAAATCAAATGGGCAATTTAATTTTAGGAATCCCCTCAATTCTCATTATGGGCGCACCAATACTTATTATATACTTAACATCAAACCAAAAACCACATAATTTGGGAATTACCGAAAAGAATAAATTAATTATTGATGATTTGGATTATTTAAAAGGATTTAAAAAAGGTGCAAGACAAAAATCTGCATTAAAAGCTTTAGAAGGGGGCTTATATGGAACTTTGGCTGTATTATCAATTGCATTAGTAGCTCTTGGTTCGATATAGTAGTACGAATAAAAATAAATTAGTACCACTTAAAACAATACGATAGAGACGTGTAACAATGCTTAATAATTTCACAAAAAATGGAAACTGTAAAAACATTAATATTCTCCTTATGTATAATCATAATTATATTCGGGATAATCAAAAAAAATAGACTCTTTTTTAATTATGGATATCTAATTGTGGGACTATTAATTATAATTGATCAAATAATTATTTATATATCAAGCTACGACCCCCTCAACTTAGCATTAATATCACTTTGGTTAATTCAAGTAATTTTAGTTATTCCAAATAAATTACCCCCATTGACTAAAGATGGAAGTGTAATTGCTAAATCAGCAATTCCTAAAATAATGGTAAGCCTATCAATAATTAATTTCTTTGGTGCTTACTATGCTTCAACTGTCGATTATATACCTGATGTTGCGGTTTATGGTCACATAATTCTTGGACTATTTCCTATTGCACCTGCTTATTTTATTCTTGCAGGAAAAATTGACATTGTGGATTAAAAAATAAAATGAGTGTCACTAAAACAAAACGATGAAGAAACTTCTTTTTCTGTTTACTGTACTACTATTTATCTCTTGCAAAAATGATGATTGCACAGAAATGGTGAATATTCCAAAATGGGATGCACTTGAAATGACCTTTATTGATAATTACCAAGAAGTGCCTTGCGGTCTTGGTAATCCTGTTGATGAACCTGTAATTCTTTAATTTTATTTACACCACTAATTTAAGGAACTAAACCATAGGCATATCCTTTTTTAATTTCTGTAATTTATATATTCTACTATATTTTATATCTTACAAAAATGAAAAAAATCATATTCAACTTATTGTAAACGCCCTTTTCGTCACACCCTATTTATTTGGACAAAATTTATCTAAAAATGAGGTTTTTGATGTATTATCAAAATGGGAAGGTAATTGGAAAAGTATTGTTCTATTTGAAGAGTCTGTTTGGATAGCAGAAAGTTTTGAAACCCGAGGAATTTCTGAATCAAATTTAATTTTATCCAACAATTACCTTGAGATTAATGTTTATAATGGAAACGAAACATCCAAACATATCATTCGCTATGACCAAAATTCAAAACAGTTTAATAGATGGGAGTTTAAAAGTGATGGGGGCACTAATTTTTGGGTTGGAAAGTGGAGTCAGATTAAAGAAACTATGACTTGGACTTATATAGATTTCACAAATGCCGAAATCAGAGGAGAAATAATTGAAACTTTTAGTTCCAACAACACAATTAATGTAAATGTAGCAATGAAAGATAAAAAGGGGAATAATCTTCTTCGGATATCTTCAAAGGCAAACAAAATTTAAACCATAGGCAGAACTTAAAGAAAAGGATATGCCTATGTTTTTATTTTAATTATACGCCTGTAGAAAAATATCAAAAAAATTAGAATGATGTTTGTTGTAAAAACATAAATATTTGACCAAGGTATCCCATCAAATCTATAATTTGATAAGGGCCAAAAAATTGGGGTAGGAAAAAACTCAATACTATGAGTAAATAAATCTACAATTATATGAGCAGGCCACGCAAGCATTGGCCAAGTAAGATCTTTTTTAACAAAATATACAAATACAATAAATAAAAAAGCAGTTATCAAACTATGTGAAATATTATAAAGTTCAATTACCCAAATCGGAATTTCCTCAATTGATGGTTTACCATACTTTAACTTATGAAAATTAGAAAAAAGTTGGAGTAAGAAATAAACCCCAAATGAAGACAAGTCAGGAAGAGCTCCAAATAAAAATGAGGCCCACCTATATTTTCTATATCCAAAAAGCCCCTTTCCATAGAGTGCATGACTGAATGTGTCCATTGAAACAAAATTCTGATTAAAATTTAAGTTAAAGTAAATAAAACATAAATTAGTACCACTAAAAACAATACGATGAAGAAGCTTCTTTTTCTGTTTATGTTACCTGCTTTAGGGTTTTCTCAAAATATTGATTTAGTTAACACGGAAAAAAGAATTGGCATTAAAAATTGGAGTAAAGTCAATGACAATGTTATGGGCGGAATTTCAAAATCAAAAATTCTGATAAACAATGATGGTAATATTGTTTTTAGTGGGGTTCTGTCATTAAAAAACAATGGAGGTTTTGCATCAATGAGTTTAGATTTAATTGATTTAGACTTAGAAAAAGTAAAATCTTTTAAGATCAAATTTAAGGGTGACGGTAATTCATACAAACTCAGATTTAGACAAAATAACAGAAGAGCTTCTTATTCGCATAGTTTTAAATCCTACAAAGACAAATGGATTGAAAAGAATATTTTGGTCAGTGAATTTAAACCTTCTTGGAGAGGAATTAATTATGCCAATTATCCTGATTTACAAACTGAAAAAATAAGTTCAGTTGGATTACAAATATCTGACAAACAAGAAGGGATATTCGAATTAGAGCTCAAACACATTAAAGCTGTTTATTAAATTAGTACCACTAAAAACAATACGATAAAGAAACTATTTAGTTATGAGAGATAAAATATTTATCATTATTGGGTTGGTATCTTTAATTGGAATAATTCTCGAACTCTTTGGCGTGATTAGTGAATCTTTTGGAATGCTTTTTTTTCTTGGAATGCTTATGTTTTTCTTTCACGCTGTTAATTCATCTCAAAAAAATGAATAAACTTCTTTATGATTATGAAATTTATTAAAAGAAATTGGGCAATTAACAATGCTATGCCTGTATTCTTTATTGGCTTTTTTTTATCCATTACCAATGATGATGGAATACTCAAGATCCTTGGTTTTGGCATTATGTTATTTTCATTTTATTTATGGTATTTGGCATTTAAAGAGGAAAAGAAGAAATAGCCTACTTAAGAGGGTTAGAAGTAGCAGAACTAAAAGAAGAAGATATGCCCGTAGTTAATTTATTAACTTGAGAAAAATTTTATACAAATAAAAAAATAGAATGAAAAGAATAGTAAATGCAGTATGGAAAGGAGGCGGAATGGATGGAGATGGTGTTTTTTCCTCTCAAAGCGGTGCTTTTAGTAATATGCCTTACAGTTTTAAGACCAGATTTAAAAATGATGATGGTAAACTTGGGACCAACCCTGAAGAGCTAATAGCTGCAGCTCTAGTAGGATGTTTTAATATGAAATTAAGTTTTGTTTTAAACGAAGCAAACTTTAATCCGGATTTGCTGGATACTGAAGCCATATTAAGTTTCGAAGACGGAAAAATAATTTCGATAGATTTAGATTTAAAAGGTAAAGTTCCCAAAATAAGTAAAGAAGTGTTCATTGAATTAGCAAATGATGCAAAAAATAATTGTCCCATCTCTGGAGCTTTAAATTTTCCAATCTCTGTAAATGCAGATCTTGTATAAATTCTGTTTGAGCTAGATTATTCAGAGTACAGAAATAGTTGAACTTGAGGAAAGTGATGTGACGTTGGTTTAATTTCTTCCAAATATTATTTCAAAATTTGAAATTTTCAAAAATCACTTTTTGGTTAGTTTTGGCAGATTCCATTATTGCATTTAAAACACGAACATCTCTTCTGCCCATTTCACCAGGTGTTATATTGGGCTTTTTGTTCAAAATAGCTAGACATTGATTGTCAATTTGCAGCTTTTGCTGAAATACTGGTCCAAACTTTATATAACCATCAGGTGTATACCCTTTAATACCTCTGTAACTATATGCTGGATTTAATCCAATTTCTCCCATTTCAGTTTCAAGATGGATGAAGTTTTCATATTTACCATAGCTAGAGCTGTGTTTAGATATTTTACCATTGCCCCATTCTAATTCCCACTGCCAATGTTCTGGGATTTCCTTATAAATTTCATTTCGATCGGTCCAACTGCGAGCTTTAACACTTATTGGATGGTCCTGTGCTGAATAAAATGCAGATTGAACAACATAAACCCCAAGATCGTATACTGCGCCCCCGACATTCATAGCTTTCTTTAGTCTCCAATCGTCTTTACCTCTCCACTTTCCTTGCTTATTCGAAAAACCTCCGCTCATCTGAGTCCATTTTCCATACTTTGATGTTTTCATTGATTCAATTAAATTTACATTAAATGGGTCCCAGTATAGTCTATATCCGATTTGAAGTGATTTTTTTACTTTTTTAGCAGCTTCTATCATTTGGTCACAATCTTTAACAGTTGGGGCCATAGGTTTTTCACAAATAACGTGTTTGCCTGCATTCAAACTTCTAATAGTATATTCTGCGTGATTTCCAGTCGGAGTGCATATATAAACGCAATCTATATCTGGGTTATTGGATATCGAGTCTAAATTATCATAGCTGTAAACATTTTTAGAACTAATATTATATAATTTTTGCCAATTTGGTATTTTGTCATTTGAGCCTGTAATAATTGCAGTAAGCGTAGCATATTTCGATTCGATAATCGCTGGTGCGATTTGATTTTTTGCGTATCTTCCTAAACCACAAATTGCAATTTTAACTTGCCTCGTATTTTCTTTCTGAGCAAATAAACTAGGCATTAAAAATAAAGGGGTTGCGCCTAAAACATTTGTTTTTAAAAAGTCCCTTCTTTTCATTTCAATTTGATTCTTGAAATATCATTAAACCCCGTAACATATAAATATTCTTCATTAGTGTCAAAATTACAGTTTGTCACTCCCTTTCCATAATTGATAGTAGCCAACAAATCACCGCTAGGTGAGATAATTAATATGCCATTAGGACCAGTTGTGAAAATGTTTCCACTACTATGAACTTTCAACCCATCAAAGGCCCCCTTGTATTTTTTGCTAAATTCTTTGCCGTCAAAAAAAAGAGTTTCTATAGAAGACTCAACATCAAATCTAATTATTTTGGGATCTTTTTTTCCAGCATTATTTATATATATATATTTTTCATCATTTGAAATTGCGATACCGTTTGGAAGTGACATTGAGGACGTTATAACTGAAATCTTACCGTTAGTTGACAACTTGTAAACACCATTGAAACTGATTTCTCTATATTTATCCTCTTCATTTTTCCCATTTACAAAAAATCCATAAGGCGGATCAGTAAAGAAAATAGCACCACTTTTACTTATGGCTAAATCATTCGGCCCGTTAAATCTTTTACCATTGTATTTATCTACTAGTGTTTTAAATTTCGGTTTTTCTGTTTTATTATTTTTGATGGAGGATATTTTTCTATCGCTAACTTGACAAAGAATAATTTCACCTAAGGCATTAAATGCGAGTCCGTTTGAACCTTTATTGGATTTAGTAGGTTTAGGGGCGTATCCCGTTGATCCACTTGGGTAAATATAATCTTGTACTCCGTAAATACTGTCCCAAGTAAAAATTTTATTTTGTTTTACATCACTAAATAGTAATCTTTCACTTTTTGAATCCCAGAGCGGGCCCTCGGCAACTTTAAAGCCATCTGCTAAAACTTCAATTGTTGATTTTGAATCAATAATTGTTAAAATTGATTTTTTGTAGATTGTTATGTCAACATTGCTATTTTGAGAATAACTCAAAAAATAAAAACTTAAAAGTAATAGCAGCCTTATCATATATAATTAGATTATATTCTTAAGCTTTATAATTTAGACGTTTTGGCGACTATATCCAAAAACAAAAGATGTAAATTAATACATTCTATCAACATTTAAGGATACTAAAACAAATCAGCGGCTAGCACTGGATATAGAAATCTTTAAAAGTACGGACTCAATACACAAACTACAAAGAGCTATGGGGTATTCAAGTTTAAAGGTATCTCTAACGTATTTAAGAGGATTAGAAGTAGCTGAACTTGAGGAAAGTGATATGCCGGATGTTTTAAAATAAAAAAGCCTCTAATAAAAGAGGCTTATTAATTTATTTGGTAATGGCCCATCCAGTTTGCCTTAATATTAATTCGCTTTCTGTCATATTACCTACATTTAAAACTTTACCATCTTGGTCAAATTCAAATCTTGTAAGCGTAAGCGCTTCTGCTTCAAGACCTGAAGCATCATCTAAAAATTTATCCCAAGTTTTAACATAAACAACCCCTTTAGATGCATCTGTTACAACCTCACGAATTTCATATCCAAGTGAATTATCGCCCCAGTTGTCAGCATCAGCATTTGATATATTCTGTATGATTTGTGCTTTTGAGTATGTTGGTTCTACAATCCCTCTTTCAACAGTAATTGAAATTTCATCATCATCTCTTTCAATGACTGCGGAAACTGGAACACCAGGTGTTCCTCTAAATGAAAGACTGCCATCATCAACTGATTCTTGTGTTACTAACACTTTATTTACTGAAATAAATCTATCGCCAACTTTAAGAACAGATGATGCTGGACTACCTTGAATAACGTTTGTTACTACCATCCCATCTGTTTCCATTGCGTCAGCATTAAAGTTAAATCCAAACCCAATATATCGAGCGCCAATATTATATCCTTTGTCACTCATATTTTCTGTAACCATATTTAAAGCAGCATCCTTACTTTCATATGATGAAGCAACCCAACTTTCAGCTAGTGATGCAATATTGGAGGCCCCAGGGTTTGTTGTACAAGAGACAAATATAAATGTTAGTACAACCAAGAACGGTTGAATAATTTTTGTTTTCATTTTGTATTTATTAGTTATTAATTATATAAAGTTAAAAAATTTTATAACAGAACTAAAAGAAGAAGATATGCCTATGGTTTAGGGTATTCATTTTTTCTTTTTCTTCAAATATTGTTCATATGCAATAGCAAAACATAAAACTGAAACCCCAAACATATTTATAGCTTCGGCATAAATCCAATTTTCTTTGTAAATCCCAAAATAGCCATTAATAAGCATAGCAATTATTAGCGTCACGTAAAAAATAAACCATTTTATCATTTTTTTAATTTAGTGATTAGTAATTAAAGTAAAACGCTTAAAGAAATTAATAGAATGAAAATTGAACCCCTCATAAATCAAACTTAACAAAATCCGATTAAGAGGATTAAAAGTAGCAGAACTTGAGGAAAATGA
>CACAZM010000017.1 GCA_902536935.1 uncultured Bacteroidota bacterium
TGAGATTACTGTAATACGCAAAGGTTTCTGCGGCAGCGATCTTATTACATGTTACCACAGAAATACTAGACTTAAGATAAGGCGGGTAGGTATGCGCAATTTTTTCGTTGGCGGTGTTGTCAACATATATAGAATTGCGTAAGTGAAGCCCTTTCGCAATTTCAAAGAATGCATCTGGATCGGCTTTTTCGCCCTTAGTGAGCTGGTCTTCCCAATTGCTCAAGTCTATTCCTTCGGCATCGGTCAACATTTTTCGAGAGTTTGAAAGACCTGCAACTTTTATATTCAACTTCAATTGGCTTTGCAAGTATTCACTTTGATTATGAAGTTGCTCAATTAGTTTACTTCCTACATTTCCAACACCTGTAATAAATAGGTTGATTTGTTTGATATGTTTTTCAAAGAACGCCTCGTGTAATATGTTCAGCGCCTGTTTTGTATTAGAAGAGTCGATAACTGCGGTAATGTTTCTTTCTGATGCCCCTTGAGCAATTGCCTTAACATTGACATTGTTTCGCCCGAGTGCACTGAACATTTTCCCACTGATCCCTTGATGACTTTTCATATTCTCTCCAACAAGAGCAATAATCGAAAGCTCGTCTTCAACGGAGATTGGATTGATTCGTTGTGTTTCAATCTCATAGGCAAAATCGCCTTCAATCATTTTTTTTGCAATAGGTGCCATACTACTTTCAATCCCAATGCAAATCGAATGCTCTGATGAGGCCTGTGTCATCATAATTACATTGATTTTTTCTTTTGCAAGAACGGAGAGAAGTTTTTTGGAGTACCCTGGAATCCCAATCATTCCACTTCCCTCAAGAGTAAGTAAAGCAATATTTTCGATGTAGCTGATCCCACGCACCGCCTGTCCGTTAGAAGTCTTTTCGTTTGTAATCAGTGTTCCTTCGTCTTCGGGGTGAAATGTATTTTTTACAATGACAGGGATATTCTTTTTGGCTACTGGTTGGAGTGTAGGTGGGTAAATTACTTTTGCACCGAAGTGTGAAAGTTCCATTGCTTCGTGATAGGACAACTGTTTAATAGCACGAGCTTGCTTGACATATTTGGGATGTGCAGTAAACATACCGCTCACATCGGTCCAGATTTCAAGTTTTTCGGCATCTAAGGCGCTTGCAATTAGTGCTGCAGTAAGATCTGAACCACCACGACCAAGTGTGGTTGGAGCACCATCCTCATCACTCGCAACAAAACCAGGTACAATGGTTACACGATGCTTTTGTTTTTTGAAATAGGACTGTATAGATTCTAGAGTCTTTTGGTAATTAACCGAATTTTTTTCTATTTCATTTTTGGTAAAAATAAGGTGTCTTGCGTTTTCAAAACCAACGTCTTGATTTTGCGCAATTGCTGTTTTGGCTATAATGTAGTAAGAAAGTAGCTCTCCAAAGCCAAGCATATGATCTTTGGTTCTCGGAGATAATTCTCGCAGAAGGTAAACCCCTTCATGCAGCGTACTCAATGCGTTTATTTGTTGCTTGATATGGCTCAAGACTTGACTTTGTGCCTTAATCGGGATCAATTCTTTTATACAAGCAAAATGCCGCTCTTCAATTTCAGAAAGAGTATCTTGGTATTTTAAATCTCCATTTGCTGCGCACTGCGCAGAATCTTGAATCATATTTGTGATACCACCTAAGGCAGAGACAACAACAACTTGTTTTTTGGGATTGTTTTGAATGATGTCCAGTACGCGAGAAATACAGCTACTATCGGCAACTGAAGTTCCACCAAATTTTGCTATTATCATATTTTAGTTCATTGCAAACAAGCCACAGAAACAAGCACTTTGCTTAGCAAAGCGCAAAAATATCAATTTTTAAGGTTGAAATACTAGGATTTGTAAAAAATAATGTCAGTCAAAAATTAAACCGAAGATTTAGGATTGAAATAACGAGAGATTACGACTTTGCAGGATTCTTTTCATGCGCAATCGAAAGGGTTAAATTTTCACTTTTCCCATCCCAATCAAATTCAAGCAAAGCACTTTCTGGAATTTTGCGATTGACGATTTCCTCTGCGAGAACATCTTCGATGTACTTCTGAATGGCACGACTGAGTGGACGAGCGCCAAATTCAGCATCAAAGCCCTTTTCATTCAAAAAAGAGATTGCTTTCTTGGACAAGCTCAGTGAAAAACCAAGTTCGTGAATCCTGCCCTCCAGTTCTTTTAATTCGATTTTGATGATTTCAGCAATATGTTCTTTCTGAAGACTGTTAAAAATCACTACATCGTCAATTCGATTTAAGAATTCAGGAGCGAATGTTTTCTTCAATGCATTTTGAATAACGCTCTTTGTATGGTCATTGGCTTGAGCCTTAATAGCTGCTGTTCCAAATCCGACTCCTAAACCAAAATCTTTCACCTGACGAGCTCCGATATTTGAGGTCATGATGATGATTGTATTTCTGAAATCAACACGTCTTCCTAGAGAGTCTGTGATGAAACCATCGTCAAGAATTTGGAGCAACATATTAAAAACGTCTGGGTGGGCCTTCTCAATTTCGTCGAGTAGAACAACTGAATATGGTTTTCTTCTGACCTTTTCTGTAAGTTGTCCACCTTCTTCGTATCCTACATACCCTGGAGGTGCTCCAATCAGTCGAGAAATCGCAAACTTTTCCATGTATTCACTCATGTCAATTCGAATCAGTGAATCTGGTGTATCAAATAGAGTGGTCGTTAGGACTTTTGCCAACTGTGTTTTGCCAACTCCTGTTTGGCCTAGAAAGATAAATGAGCCGATTGGTTTTTGGGGGTTTTTCAAGCCAGCTCGATTTCTTTGAATAGCACGAACTATTTTTTCAACGACTTGATCTTGCCCGATGATTTTGCTTTTAATCTCAGCAGCTAGATTTGTTAAACGAATACCTTCCGATTCAGCTACCCGATTGACGGGGACACCAGTCATCATTGAGACGACGTCAGCGATATCTGATTCATTCACAGTAACTCGATTTTCTTTTTGAGTTTCTTGCCATTCTTCTTGTGCGAAAATCAATTCCTTTTCAATTCGTTTTTCATCATCACGAAGCTTGGCAGCTTCTTCGTATTTCTGTTTTCTGACAACGCTATTTTTTTCTTCACGAACATTTTCTAGCTTTAACTCAAGTTTAACAATCTCGTCTGGTACATCCATATTGTTGATGTAAACTCGAGAACCTGCCTCATCCATAGCATCAATCGCTTTGTCCGGCAAAAACCTGTCAGACATATATCGATTTGTAAGTTTTACACAAGCCACAAGAGCTTCTTCGGTATAATTTACATTGTGATGAGATTCATACTTGTCTTTAATGTTTTGTAAAATTTCTATTGTTTCATCAACTGAAGTTGGCTCAACAATCACCTTCTGAAATCTACGTTCGAGTGCGCCATCTTTTTCAATATGCTGCCGATATTCATCTAAGGTTGTCGCACCAATACATTGAATTTCTCCTCGTGCCAATGCAGGTTTAAACATATTAGAAGCGTCCAGACTACCAGTCGCTCCACCAGCGCCAACAATGGTGTGAATTTCGTCTATAAATAGAATGATATTGTCATTTTTTTCTAATTCATTCATCACAGCTTTCATGCGCTCCTCAAACTGCCCTCGATATTTGGTACCAGCGACAAGACTAGCTAAATCAAGGGTAACTACTCGTTTGTTGTAGAGTACACGAGCAACTTTCTTCTGAGTGATACGAAGTGCGAGTCCTTCGGCAATAGCAGACTTACCAACTCCAGGCTCTCCAATTAACAATGGGTTATTTTTTTTGCGTCGACTCAAAACCTGCGATACACGCTCAATTTCTTTTGATCTACCAATTACAGGATCGAGTTTATTTTCGATTGCTAGGGAAGTGAGGTCTCTACCAAAATTATCGAGAACAGGGGTGCTCGACTTTTTATTTGATTTTGACTCGCTTGAGGAAAACGGGTTATTTTTCTTTGGATTTGCATCATCTTCTGATTGTTCAGACATTGGGGATGACAAAGATACATCCATAATATCTTCAGTTTCATCAGAAGAGATAAGTTTGAATTGATCTTTCACAGTTTCGTAGTCAACTTGGAGTTTTTGAAGTAATTTAGTAGTAGGGTCGTTTTCATTTCTCAATATGCACAAGAGCAGATGTGCAGTGTTAATTGAAGGATTTTGAAAAAGCTTAGCTTCTAAAAAAGTTGTTTTTAAAGCGCGTTCGGCTTGACGAGTTAAATGTAAATTTTTTTTGTTATAAACAGATTGATCTTGTGAAGAATTAGCAGGGCTAAGAATTTCGACCTTTCGTCTCAAATAATCAAGATCAATTTCCAAGGCACTTAAAATAGATATGGCTTTGCCGCTTCCGTCACGTAATATACCAAGCATTAGATGCTCGGTACCAATAAAGTCATGGCCAAGGCGAAGTGCCTCTTCCTTGCTATAAGTTATTACGTCTTTAACACGTGGAGAAAAGTTATCATCCATATTAAATTTTCTTTTTCGACTTAACTAATGGTCTTTATATTGCTAATCAACAAAAAAATTATATAAATACAATGGAAAAGTGAATAAAAATTAAGTCAATTTTTTGAATTATGTGTTAATAAATTTGTTTAAAAACATAAAAATATCAATCTACTAATACTTAACGAATCAGTAAATTAGCAATACCTTAAAAACCAAATAAATTTCATAATATTTTATGTCAACTCTAGATAAGCTAATCCCAATTAATATTGAGGATGAAATGAAATCTGCATACATTGATTATTCAATGTCTGTCATTGTATCACGTGCACTTCCAGATGTCCGAGACGGCATGAAGCCCGTTCATCGTCGCGTTCTATATGGCATGCACGACTTGGGAGTTCGCTCCAACAGTTCCTACAAAAAATCTGCACGTATTGTTGGAGAAGTATTAGGTAAATATCACCCCCATGGTGATAGCTCTGTATATGATACGATGGTTCGTATGGCACAGTCGTGGAGTTTGCGTTACTTGATGGTTGATGGTCAAGGCAACTTTGGATCAATTGATGGTGATAGTCCGGCTGCTATGCGTTACACCGAGGCAAGGATGCAAAAAATTTCGGAAGAAATGCTTGCCGATATTGACAAGGATACCGTTGATCACCAACTCAATTTTGATGACACTCTCAAAGAGCCTACTGTTCTTCCAACACGAGTTCCAAACCTTTTGATTAATGGCGCCTCAGGAATTGCTGTTGGTATGGCGACCAATATGCCACCTCACAACCTCAAAGAAGTCGCAGAAGGAATTATTGCCCAAATTGATAACCCAGATATTACAATTGACGAGTTAATGACTTATGTCAAAGCTCCCGACTTTCCAACTGGTGGAATTATCTATGGATACGAGGGAGTTAAGGAAGCCTTTCACACGGGTAGAGGTCGAGTTGTGCTTCGAGCGAAGGCGGATATTCAAGAGGTAGATGGTCGTGAATGTATTATTGTAACAGAAATTCCTTATCAAGTGAATAAGGCAGAAATGATTCGCAAGACCGCAGATCTTGTCAATGACAAAAAAATCGAAGGGATTTCCAACATTCGTGATGAGTCCGACCGCAAGGGGATGAGAATCGTTTATATTCTAAAAAGAGATGCAGTGCCCAATATTGTTCTCAATATGTTGTATAAGTACACCTCTTTACAATCCTCTTTTAGTGTAAACAATATCGCATTGGTCAATGGCCGCCCTGAATTATTAAACCTCAAGCAACTTATTGGCCATTTTATCGACCACCGTCATGAGGTTGTTGTACGCCGAACGACTTTTGAACTCAAAAAAGCGGAAGAGCGAGCACATATCCTTCAGGGTATGATTATCGCTTCTGACAATATAGATGAGGTCATAAAATTAATTAAAGCATCTTCCAATGCAGAACAAGCCCGGCAAAAGTTAATTGAAAAGTTCAGTCTATCAGAATTGCAAGCAAAAGCCATTGTTGAAATGCGTTTACGCCAATTGACAGGGCTGGAGCAAGACAAATTGCGTGCAGAATATGACGAGCTTTTATCAACTATTGAAGATCTGAAGGATATTCTCGACAATAAAGACCGTCGCATGGGTATTATTAAGACAGAGACAAATTATGTAGTTGAAAAATATGGTGATGATCGTCGATCAGAGATCAATTTTGTTGGGGGCTCTTTCCGTATTGAGGATATAATACCAGATGAAAAGGTTGTAATTACTATATCGCATGCGGGCTACATTAAAAGAACTCCCCTTGCAGAATACAAAACACAAAACCGTGGTGGAGTTGGTCAAAAAGGATCAACTACAAGAAATGAAGACTTTTTAGAACATTTATTTGTTGGCACCAACCACCAGTATATGCTTTTTTTCACTCAGAAAGGAAGATGTTTTTGGCTACGCGTATTTGAGATTCCAGAAGGATCTAAAACTTCAAAAGGACGCGCTATCCAGAACTTGATCAATATCGAACAAGACGATAAGGTGATGGCATTTATTTGCACACAGGACTTAAAAGACGATGACTACATTAACTCCCACTATGTCATCATGGCAACAAAGAAAGGTCAAGTTAAAAAGACTTCTTTGGAGCAATATTCAAGACCTCGATCAAACGGAATTAATGCTATTACGATCAAGGATGGGGATGTTTTGTTGGAAGCAAAGCTGACAACAGGTCAATCGCAAGTTGTGCTAGCGGTAAAGTCCGGTAAAGCTATTCGCTTTGAAGAAAACAAAACCAGACCGATGGGTCGTAATGCTTCAGGTGTTCGTGGTATCCGACTAGCTAATGACGCAGATGAGGTTATTGGTATGGTTTCTGTAAATGATATGGATTCTGACATATTAGTCGTTTCTGAAAATGGATATGGAAAACGTTCCAAATTGGAAGACTACCGCATGACCAATCGAGGAGGAAAAGGAGTCAAGACTATTTCGATAACAGATAAAACGGGAAGTCTAGTATCGATCAAAAATGTTTCCGACAGCGATGACTTGATGATTATCAACCGATCAGGTATTGCTATTCGTATGGAAGTAGAAAGCCTTAGAGTCATGGGTAGAGCAACCCAAGGGGTTCGCCTAATTAATCTTCGTGATGATGACACAATCGCCGCTGTTGCAAAAGTGCTGAAAGATGACGAAGACATAGAAGATGTGGAAGATATCGAGGTCGATATGACTTCTGAAACTGAAAAATAATCTTAATGATTAACAACCAAATGAAATCTTATGTTTAAGAAAACCTTTATCCCTTTTATTTTGATATTTTCTTTGTCCGTTTTTGGTCAAAAAAAAGAACTCAAAGCAGTAGATAAACTCGTGGAGAGTCAAGAATATGATACTGCTCTGAATCAATTGTTATCTATAGAGTCTATGATCGTGGGTTCGGAGTTAAAATATCAGGCACAATATCATTTTTTAGCTGGGAAAATCTATGGCGGTAAAAAAGATTTCAAAGCTGCTTTTAATGCTTTTGATTCCGCTCGGCAATTCGAAGCTGAAAATGGATCTTCTAAACACTTATTAGAAATCAACAAAATGACAAACGATTTAAGCGTAGAAGCGGTAAACAAAGCAATTGATGAAAATAATAATGAGAATTTCGCCGAGGCTACAGACTTGTTAATTTTGGTTTACAATATTGACAAAGAGAAAAATGCAGACTATTTGTATTATGCTGCTTCCAGTGCGGTAAATGGCGGGGATTATGATCGAGCTCTAACTTATTACCAAGAACTTAGGGATTTAGATTACACGGGTTCTGTAGAAAAATTTTATGCTACCGAAAATGAAACAGGGCAAGAGGTTGAGGTTTCTGCTGAAAATTTTGTTCTTTTCAAAAAATTTAAGGAGTATTCAAATTTCAGAACTGAAATGACAAAATCTAAACTCCCAGAAATTATCAAAAACATTGCATTAATTTATGTTATGCAAAAACGAAATGATTTGGCGATCGGGGCAATTAAAGATGCTCGAGTAGCAAATCCTTTAGATGTTGGTCTGATACTTACAGAGGCAAACCTATACATTCAATTGGGTGACAAACAAAAGTTTGCTGACCTGATGAAAGAGGCGATTGAGAGAGACCCGAACAATCACATTCTATATTTCAATTTGGGTGTGATAACTTCTGAACAAGGAGACCGTAATAAAGCTCGCTTTTATTACGAGAAAGCTATTGAATTAGATCCATCATACGCTTCATCATACCTAAACTTGGCTGCACTTATTTTGGACGGCGAACCAGAGTTGGTTGAAAAAATGAACTCATTGGGGAATTCTCGCGCTGATAACATCAAATACGAACAATTGCAAAAGCAAAGAGAAGAGTTGTTTTTAGAAGCTGTACCAGTATTAGAAAACCTTACTGAAATCGATCCAACAAATGTTGAGGCATTGACCACGATGAAAAATATTTTTGGCACGATTGGAGATGTTGCTAAATTTAATGAGATGAAAGAAAAGCTCGAAGCCCTAGGGCAGTAGCTTCGAGATTATTTTTCTACAAAATTTTTTTAATAACACGAAGTTTATGTGTGTGCGTATTTTGTAAGCTGTTAAAAATGCCAGTTTGATCTAAACGATCGATTCTCACTTGCCCAAATGCATGAATAATATGATAATCAGGCATAATGATACCAACATGGGTGATTTTTCCCTCATTATTATCAAAAAATGCGAGATCGCCTGGCTCACTTTCGTCAATGAACCCAAGAGTTTCACCATGTGCAGCTTGGAGGTAGGCATCCCGTGGCAACTGGATTCCATGTAGCTGATAAACACATTGTACAAAACCAGAACAGTCAATACCAAATGGGGATTTGCCACCCCATAGATATGGGCTATTTAGGTAGTGAAGTGCTGTACTAACAAGCTTGGTTTTTGGGTTGGTTTCAATCAGCTCTTTTCCCTCAAATCTATGACCTAGGATTTGGGCTGAACTCACCAAACTTCCAATCGGGACCGGAAAGAGAATATCATTATCTTTCCAAATAAAGTCAACCAAATCTCCTGCATATCTCTTTTTAGTAGCTTGGAGTTTTTTAAAGATGCTTTTTTCAATAAACAGAAAGTGCTTGTTGTTGATCCACCCTTCATATCCATCTCCTTGATTCTGAATTTTTGACCAAGATTTTTGAAGCTCTAGAATAGTAAAAAATTCTCCGTAAAGTAGTTGTGAAGTTTGTTCGCTTGTGTTTTTTGGTTCTGCCCGTAAGGGGACAATACTTAATGGGCAAACTCCATAATGCATACACCAAAAATACAAACAAATTGGAATCGATTGGCTAAAGAATAGGAGAAAACGTATTTTTGACATACAAGACAGCTATGCAATTTTTCTACAAACACCAGTCTTTTATCTATAAGATCATCCTTTTTTTGATCACGACGGTCTGTTTGGTTTATCTATTTCCACGCAGTGGAGGGTTTAAGTACAGTTTTCAAACTGGAAAACCCTGGCCATACGAAACACTTTTAGCCCCTTTTGACTTTCCGATTGCCAAATCAGAGGAGGAGCTTAATGCTGAACGCCTTGCGATAGAGCAAGAAAGCCCACTCATCTTTACCAGAGATACCTTAGCTGAACAAAGATCTTTTGAAAGAACAAGAAAGTGGATTCGACAACAGGGAACCCCGATTTCCTCACCAGTTTTGTTACAGGCATGGGATAGTTATCTGACTAGTCTTTATATGCCGGGGCTTGTTGACGCTTCGTTTGCTGTACAAAGTACAAAGCCAATTTTACTAATCAAAGACAACAGCGCACAAAAACTGTTATTTTCTGATCTGAAAATAAATGATTCTATTCCATTTTCAAACCAAAGCCCTCTTCTAGACAGTGTTATTGCCAATGCCTCTAACAGGTTGATTTTAAATGAATATATTGAGTCAAACCTTGTGCTTGACTCTATCCTAACTAGACAAAAGTTGGAAGAATCACTGTCGCTTATCCTTCCTACTCGTGGGGTGGTTGCTGAAGGAGAGCGCATCATTGCACAAGGCGAGGTGGTCGATCAAAGGAGGTATCAAATTTTGAACTCTTTGAAAGTCGAATACCTCAGTGATTTATGGTCTTCCAGTGAGCAGTCAATCGTGGTAGGATATGTTCTTCTGGTCTCACTAATTATATTTCTCATTTTTTTGTTTCTATGGCGCTATCGCCCATTGGTTTATGAAAATAACACCAAACTTGTTTTTGTGTTTTCTACAGTTTTAATCATGATGGCAGCCATCAAATTGGCCATGGCGAACAACATCAACTTTGTGTATGTAGTGCCTCTATGTATTGTCCCATTGCTTCTAAAAACTTTCTTTGATACACGACTTGCCTTTTTTGTATTCTTAATGGGCTTGTTGCTCATTGGTTTTATGGTGCCGAGTGACTTTTCCTTTTTGTTTATGCAGCTCGTGGCTGGTGCAATCGCTACCTTATCTGTTACAGATTTATATAAGCGAGCTAACCTCTTTGTGGTTGTTGTTCTTATTGTTATTTCTTATGTGATTACTTATGTGTCTTTCCATTTGATATATGAAGCAAATCTCTCAACTGTATCGCTGGATCATCTTGGATTTTTGTTGATCAATGGATTGGGAATTCTATTTGTGCACCCTTTGGTTTATGTGTTTGAAAAGATTTTTGGTCTAGTTTCTGATTTGTCCCTTCTTGAACTTTCGGATACCAATTCCAAATTGCTTCGAACCCTTTCAGAGAAGGCGCCAGGTACATTTCATCACTCTTTGCAGGTTGCAAATATAGCCGAGGCGGCCGCTAATGAAGTCGATGCAAATGCCTTACTTGTTCGAGTTGGGGCCTTATATCATGATATTGGAAAAATGAATAACCCATTGTATTTTAGTGAAAATCAATCCACTAATTATAACCCTCATCACGAACTTGATCCTTTTGAGAGTAGTCGCCTGATTTTGAATCATGTAACAGAGGGTATCGAAATTGGAAAGCGAAACAATTTACCAGACCGTGTTATTGATTTTATACGCACTCATCATGGCACCTCACCTACACGTTATTTTTACCACAAGGCGAAAAAGGAAGATGAAAACATAGATAAAGCTTTGTTTTGCTATACAGGACCAAAACCATATTCTAAAGAAACTGCTATCTTGATGATGGCAGATAGTGTTGAGGCAGCATCAAAAAGTTTACAAGAACCAACAGCAGAGGGAATCGCACAATTCGTAGAAAAAATTATTGAAGAACAAGCGGAGGAAAATCAATTTGATGAGGCCGATATCAGTTTGCGTGAAATTGAACGAATCAAAAAAGTTTTAGTTGAGAAGCTGATTAATGTTCATAATTTACGCGAAGTGTACCCAGAATAGCTAATTTGTCACAGATGATATGGCATGATGTTTGGTGATTTCTAAAACCAATTAAACGATGAAACCACAGCTTTTACTTTTATTCGCCATTTTTTTTACCGCCTCCTGTGAGTGGGACAGTGTCAATACCACTGATGAAGAATGGGTAGATGTTACCTACGTTACACCAGTTTACGAAACGGCATCTTCACTTGCAGACCAAGTTGTTGTTGTAGAGCCTAAAGAACAAACATCTCTAGGAAAGATTATTACCTATCAAAATTATGTATTTGTCAACGAACCGATGGAAGGAATTCACATCGTTGATCATACTGATCCATCAAATCCGATAAACCTTTCGTTCATATCTATCCCTGGTAATTTAGACATGTCTATTGTCGATGATCATCTTTATGTCGATATGTTTTCTTCTTTGGCAGTATTTGATATCCGTGATGTATTATCTCCAAAGTTTAAAGAGAGCTATACTGTTGAAAAGGTATTTGACTACGATGCCTTTTGGAACTTCCCATTTGAGATATGGGAAGAGCCCAACTCATATATTGAATACCGTGAGTATCCCGATAAAAATCGGGGGATTGTTGTGGATTGGCAAACTGAAACTATACGTGAAAAACGTAGTTTGTACGACTATCGTTATGAAAATGATGTTGCGATACCAGACGTAGCACTTTCTTCTGAAGATGGAAATATTGATGGCGTCCAGCAAACAAGCACAGCGGGTTCTATGACACGATTTTTGCCGATAGATGGTTATTTGTATACTATTAATTTCAATGAGCTGGTTTTATTTAGAATTGGAAGTGATTACCGTCCAAGCCCATGGATCAAAAAAAATACCCAAACCCAAGCCGAAACCTTATTTCAATTGAATGACTTACTGTTTGTTGGTTCAGTCAATGGTATGCTTCTGTATGACGTTTCAGATGCTGCAGACCCTGACTACATCAATCGAATTGAACACATGAGAAGCTGTGACCCTGTTGTGGCAGACGCAAACTATGCCTATGTGACTCTGCGTGGAGGAACAAATTGTTTTACCGATATCAATGAGCTTCAAATCATTGATATTCAAGACCCTCGAATTCTTTCGGTAGTCTCTCGAAAAGTTATGTATAATCCCCATGGTTTAGGAATCTACAATGATCATCTCATCATCTGTGATGGAACAGCAGGCATTAAAATTGTTGATGTGAGTACTCCTACAGAACCAAACATCGTAAATAGCACCCCTATTAAGTTTGCTTACGATGTTATCATTGATTATCCGCATGCTTTGGTTGTTGGCGATACAGATTTATACCAATACGACATCTCAAACCTTCCAGAAATGCAATTGATCAGCCAAACTCCGATATTGGACTGATATATTATAACAAAACCCACAAAGAAAAAAACATCCTATTAGCGAATGGATAAAGTTATATCTAAATCTTATTAAACGCCAATGGCAAGGTAAATAAGACAAATCTCATGAAGTGGAACTCCTGGCATATGCATATGTCATTACATCCGCATTTAGACATTATTGTATTTTGGTTAAAAATTTTTCGTAACAATGAAAATTCATTCAAGTATTTTTATAACAGCAATAGCAATATCTCTTCTAGTCTCATCATTATTATATTCTCAAAATTTTAACCATATAGATATTCGCCTTAATTCATTGAAATCAAAATACTACACAAGCTTAAATGATCTTCATAAAGATTTAATTTATGCTGACTACAGTAAAAGCGAAAAGGTTTATGCAATTGCAAAATATATCACTTTAATTATTTTTTCTAAACTATTTTTCATTAAGTAATTAAATAGTTAAAACTTATGTAACTTAAGATCAAATTTAATTAGATTAATTCAATCTAATTTTCAAAATCAACCATATCATTTTTCAATCAGATATATTATTTGTGCAATTAGTATTTCTTAAAATAATTATTATGCTAAAAAATAATTGGGAGAATAGGGGAGTGAAATCGAACTTTTTTGGAGAGGATTTAACTATTTTACTAAAAAGTTATTTCCATGAATAAATTATTATTACCGAAAATAATTTGTGGAGCCTAGGGGAGTGAAGTCGAACTATTTTAGAGAGGATTTATCAAAAATGATAAATCTTTAAGCTTTAGAATTGTTGGTTTAAGTCCCGCTTTCAGTACGATTATCCTCTAGAATAATTTTTTGTTTTTGGGGGATATTTTTTAAAATTTTAGTCTAATACCAAAATAGGTAGTTCGGGGCTGAGCAGGTCCATAAATGTAATTGCTGTCTCTGCTTTTACCGATATCAAAATCACTTTGATACTGGTTAAAGATATTTTTAATTCCAACATATAAGTCTAAAGAACTCAAAACAGTTGGAATGTTGTAGTTAAATTTCAGACTAAGCTCGGAAAATGAATCCGTAGTGAAAATTTCATCAACGAGTTGATTGGGTGCTCCAGCGAAATGGGGAACTTTCATACTCCCTGTATAAACATAGTTTAGGGTGCTTGAGATGTTGTTATTGGAGTAAGTCAGAACGGCAAAACCATAATTGTCAGGTGTTCTTATAAATTCTCTAATACCAGGAATTCCATCTATATACTCAATTGCATTGTCAAACCTACTTGACTGAATTGTATAGCCTCCTTCGAGTTGAATTATTCTATTAAAATTGGCTCTTGCTTCGAGGTTTATGCCCTTAATCAAGGCGCCCTGGCCATTTTGTTTTTCATAAATCTCCCCAAACGCGTCTTGCCCAATGGGCTGAAGTATGAAAGCATTCTGTAGTTGGTTGTGAAACAAGTCCACCGTGAAGCCAGCAATCCAATTTTCTTTGGCTTTGTCGTAATTGACTGAAAGATTCAAACTTTCAGATTTTTCTTCTTTCAATTCGGGTGACAATTTCACTCTTGAAATTCCACCTCCTGCAAAAGCTATGTGAAGATCAGTATCTAATGCTTGGGGGGCTCTAAAACCTGTTCCATATCCAAACCTAAACTGTACATTATCATTTGCCTTGTATAGAAATGAGGCTCTAGGGCTATAGATTGCTTTGTCTACATAGTTGTGAAAATCGCCCCTCAAACCAGTCAACAAACTTAGCTTTCGATTGATTTCCCAATCGCTTTGAAAAAAAATACCAAGATCCATTGATACTTGATCTACCAAATAGCTGTATGATGGTATCTCATCAAAAACACGGTCATGCAAATAATCAACCCCCAATGTTAGCACATTATCTCCAGAAAAGAATGGGCTTATCATATGGTTTAGCTGGAAGCCTGTATTGATGGTTTCGACATAGGAATCCCCATATGGAGGGTTCTTTAAGAACGCATCCAATTCAATAGCATCATCGTCGGGTTTAATGCCTGTATAGTGCTCTCGATCTGTATTTTGATAGGCTAAATACGTAATCAATGAGGAATCGTAATTGTTGAAATTGATTTGATAATCAATACCACCCGCAAAAATGTTGTGCGTTCTTTCTTCTGATTGCTCTGCAAGGTGTGCAGGGTTTTGAATTGTTATTTCACCACCATATCGATACTCGTAAATGGAACTAAAACTAACATCCAATTTTTGATTTTCTTTAGGCATATAATACATATTGGCACCAAAAGAAATATTGTTTAAATAGGGGAGTTCGGAAAAACCATCTTGATTGTTATCATAGACTTCGCGCTCCCTTTTGTTTACAAACAAAAACAAACCTGCTTTTCTAGACTCAGAAATAATGCTCGAATTTCCAAGAATTGAATAATCATTGGATTGTCGATCAATTGATAGAGTGTTAAACTCTATTTGTGAACTATTTTCCTTGGGAATTTTAGTAATGATGTTCACGGTTCCTCCAATTGCACTAGACCCGTATAGTGTAGACCCACCACCTTTCATGACCTCAATTTTTTCAATCATGTTGGAGGGAAATTGCTCCAATGCATATAATCCCATTAGCGGACTGAAAGTAGGTCTCCCATTTACAAGGATTTGAGAAAATCCGCCACTCATCCCATTGATTCTCAATTGGGTGTAGTTACAGGTTTGACAGTCCGTTTCAACCCTCAAACCTGTTTGAAATGAAAGGCTTTCAGAAAGATTACATGCCTGAACATTACGGATCGATTCGCTGTTAATGACATTAATAATGATGGGTGAATTGGTCTTTCTTTTTGGGGTTTTTGTGGCTGTTACAACAATATCTTCAAGATTGACAATAGAGTCTTTTTGGGAGTAGGTTGCTTCAGGGTTGCTTTGAGAAAAAGCGTTGGTGATTACAACAAAAATTATAAATAAGGATCGCATCAACTTTATTCGCCACAAAAATGGGTATAAAAATAGTGAAAAAAAAGAGCCGTTTTTTAGAAAAATACGACTCTCAACTGATGTGGAGTCGGAGGGAATCGAACCCTCGTCCAAACAAGTGATACAACCGCTTTCTACAAGTTTAGTTTTCGTTTGATTTTCGGGAATAGACTGACCGAAAACCGCCTATCTATACCTTATCTTCTTTGATTTAAAATCCTGTCGAAGCGCCAAGATTTCTATGTTGACATTAATGGTGCCTTGAATTGTGTTGCCGTCAACAAGGGCCGCACCAAGACATCTTACCTTCCCACCTAGTGGGACAAAGGCCTGGACTTACTATAATTCAGTCGATTAGGCTGCAAGAGCGTAGTTATTCTCGCCATTTAAAATGGTGGTACTATGAGATTTACGAGCTTTAGTCCAGCGCTCGACTTGCTTACCGTCACATCTATCTCGCTGTCAATACCAGTCGACCCCGATGTGTTTCAATGAACATGCTCAAAATTAAGAGTGGTGCAAAAATAAACATTTTTCAGCTGAATATGAATTATAATGACGCAGCAGCTTGATAAAGCCTATGAAGGCGTTTTAAAAGGCCTTCCATAAGTTCCAATGGAAGCATATTTGCTCCATCACTTTTTGCCTGATTTGTGTCAAAATGCGTTTCTATAAACAGACCATCAACACCTGCAGCAACACCTGCTCGTGCCATGGTTTCAATCATTTCAGAGCGGCCACCTGTAACACCACTTAATTGGTTTGGCTGTTGCAAAGAATGGGTCACATCCAAAATCGTGGGCGCAAAGGATTTCATCACAGGAATTCCACGAAAGTCAACCACCATGTCCTGATATCCAAACATGGTTCCGCGATCTGTTATCCAAACCTTTTCATTTGAAGAATCAGTCACCTTCCGAACGGCATGTTGCATGCTCTCTGGACTCATAAACTGTCCTTTTTTCAGATTGACATATTTTTCAGTTTTTGCAGCGGCGACGACTAAGTCTGTCTGTCGAACCAAAAAAGCAGGAATTTGAAGCACATCAACAAATTCAGCAGCTTTTTTTGCATCATCAATCTCATGGATATCAGTAACTGTTGGAACCGAAAATTCTTTCCCTACTTTTTGTAGTATTTTTAATGCTTTCTCATCGCCAATCCCAGTGAAGCTGTCATTCCGACTGCGGTTTGCTTTTTTAAAACTTCCTTTAAAAACAAAAGGGATTCCGAGTTGATCGGTAACCTTAACCAGATGCTCTGCGATATGCATCGCCATTCCCTCCCCCTCTATGGCACACGGTCCAGCGAGAAGGAAAAAGGAGTTTGAGGTCGATAGGCGATCTTTAAATGATTTCATGATGTAAAAATAGGAATTTAGGATTTGCTTTCGAATCCGATATACTCCCTGTAAATAATGTACATTTGCGCCGATAAAATTGTAAATGGAAAATATCCGAAATATTGCGATTATTGCACACGTAGACCATGGTAAAACGACTTTAGTTGATAAAATTCTTCACCACTGCCAACTTTTTCGTAAAAATGAATCCAAAGGAGAGCTAATCCTCGATAACAACGACTTAGAACGTGAACGCGGTATTACGATTCTATCAAAAAACGTTTCTGTTCTTTATAAGGGCAATAAAATCAATATTATTGACACGCCTGGTCACGCCGACTTTGGTGGTGAAGTTGAGCGTGTACTCAACATGGCTGATGGCGTTTTGTTGTTGGTTGATGCCTTTGAGGGACCCATGCCTCAAACTCGCTTTGTTTTGCAAAAAGCAATTGATTTAAAGTTAAAGCCCATAGTCGTTATTAATAAAGTCGATAAAGAAAACTGCACTCCTGAAGAGGTATATGAAGCGGTTTTTGACTTGATGTTTGAGATCGGTGCAGAAGAATGGCAGCTTAATTTTCCAGTCTTATACGGATCAGCAAAACACAACTGGATGTCGGAGGATTATCAAGTTCAAAAAGATTCGGTCGAACCCTTACTGGATGCAGTCATCAAACACATCCCTTCCCCAAAAGTAGAAGAGGGAACTAAACAAATGCTGATTACCTCATTGGATTATTCTTCATTTACGGGTCGAATTGCTATTGGTCGTTTAAACCGGGGTGTGCTAAAATCATCTGATACAGTATCATTAGTTAAAAGGGATGGTTCAATCGTGAAGTCCAAAATCAAAGAATTACTTGTCTTTGACGGCCTTGGAAGAAAAAAGGTAGAAGAAGTGGTTGCGGGTGACTTGTGTGCGATTGTCGGTTTAGATGATTTTGAAATCGGTGATACTGTTGCAGATATCGAATCTCCAGAGGGGCTGCCAACCATTGCGATTGATGAGCCTACGATGAGTATGTTGTTAACCATCAATGATTCACCCTTTTTTGGAATGGAAGGAAAATTTGTAACGTCTCGTCATATCAAAGACCGCTTGGAGAGAGAACTAGAACGGAACCTTGCCATGAGATTGGAAGAAACCGATACAGCTGACAAGTTTATCGTATATGGACGTGGGGTTTTGCATTTGTCCGTGCTGATCGAAACCATGCGGAGAGAGGGGTATGAACTTCAAATCGGGCAGCCACAAGTCATTATTAAAGAGATTGATGGAAAAAAGTGTGAACCAGTAGAAGAACTTACCATTGACTTGCCAGAGGAAGTTTCAGGAAAAGCAGTTGAAATGGTTACCACACGAAAGGGAGAGATCGTAGCGATGGAGTCAAAGGGAGGACGAATGATTTGCTCATTCAAGATCCCATCACGTGGAATTATTGGCCTGCGAAACCAACTCCTCACAGCGACAGCAGGGGAGGCCATTATGAATCACCGATTTACTGCATTCGAACCATACAAAGGGGAGATTCAAGGTCGAATCAATGGCTCTTTAATTTCGATGGAGAAGGGAACAGCCATCCCTTATTCCTTGGACAAATTGCAGGACCGTGGTAAATTTTTCATCCACCCTGGGGAGGAAATTTATACGGGACAAGTTATTGGTGAAAATTCGCGAGCGGATGACTTGGTTGTGAATGTAACAAAGACCAAAAAATTATCCAATGTGCGTGCTGCGGGCTCTGATGATAAGGTCAAGCTCGCACCTCCGATTCAGTTTAGCTTAGAAGAGGCATTGGAGTATATTCAAAAAGATGAGTATGTGGAGGTAACTCCAAACTCCCAACGATTGCGAAAAATCTACCTTGACGAAAACGAGCGCAAACGACAGGAAAAACAATTTGGGTAATTTATTGAGTAATTTTACGTTTTCTGTTCAGTGCATGAAAGGATTTAATGTTGAGCGATATACGGATTCCCTCAGAGATGTTTGGGATGATTTTGTAAAAAGATCCAAAAATGGAACTTTTATGCTCACGCGTAAATTTATCGGTTATCATGGCGACCGTTTTAAAGATGCCTCACTTTTGGTTTATAAGAACGAAAAGCTCATAGCCGTTTTTCCGGCCAACAGTAGTGAACAAACAATTTATTCCCATCAAGGTTTGAGTTATGGAGGATTGGTGTTGCCAAAACAAATAAAGCTCAGTGATGCTTTGGCTGCTTTTGCAGAGCTATTAAAATACTACGATCACAATGGATTCTTGAATCTTATCATCAAGCAAACGCCAGCTCTTTACCACCTGCTGCCATCCGAAGAAGTTCAGTATGCTTTGTTTGTCACCCAAGCGGAACTATATCGCAGAGATGCTTCGATTTGTTTACGGCCATCTTCCTTTAAACCCAATGAAAATCGAAAGCGAAAAATTAAATCGGCCAATTCACACGATTTCCAAATTCGTGAAACTGACAATATGGAACCGTTTTGGAATGAAGTGCTAATTCCCAATTTGCAGATTAGCCATGGGGGTACACCCGTCCATTCTCTACACGAAATTCAATTCTTAAAAGAAACATTTCCAGAACATATCAAACAATACGATATTTATAAAGGAGATAAAATTCTAGGCGGAACAACCTTATTTAATTCCCGAAAAACATCTTTGGCACAGTATATTTCTGCAACTCCTTATGGAAAATCTACGGATGCACTTTCTGCACTATTCGCTCACATTATTCAACAGAAAAGTAGCGCATTTGATTATTTTAGTTTTGGTCACTCCAATGAGGACAATGGTCGAGTGCTTAATCACACATTGAGTTATTGGAAAGAGAGTTTTGGAGGAAGCACCTTGACCCATGATTTTTATAAGGTCAACATTTCAAACTACTCCATCCTCGAAAAGCTGATCAACTGATGATTTCAAAAGGAACGTTTTACACAGTTCTAAACGGGATTGCGCAGTTTGTCAAAGCCATTTCTTCACTTATTATCAACAAAGTAATTGTTGTGTTTTTAGGCTCTCCTGCTTTGTTGTTTGTAGGTAATTTAAAAAGTGTATTCACGATTCTACAGCAGATCAGTGGGGCAGGGGTATACGAAGGTGCTGTGAAGTACCTCTCTGGAGAATATAAAGACCGTTATACGTTTATTTTACAGGCATGCTTATCAATTATGCTCCTTGGATTTTTTATATCCATTGCTCTTTATTTTGTTACATACTATAAAATCTTGGACCTTTTACAGCTGGGTGAAAACGATCGTGAACTTATTCCTTGGCTTACAGGGGGAATTGTGTTGAGTTTGCTCTGTTTTGTTATTCATACCCTGATGCAATCCTTTTTTCATGGCTTGAAATCGTATAAAATCATCGTGCAATCAACTTTGATCTCTGCTCTATTGACTTTGGGAGTCTCTACCGCTTTGATTTATTATGCAAACAAGCTCGGACTGGTTTTGAGCGTGTTTGTTCCAAGTGTGATCTTGCTTTTGACCTATTGTTTTCATTTTCGTAAATCATGGCATTTTGGTAAGATGCTTTTCGATAAACCTTTTCGCCTGTTTGTATTTAAGCCTGTACTGTCTTTTACAGCAATGTCAGCAGTTGCTGCAATTGTGTTTCCCTCTGTACTCATCACAATTCGAACTTTGCTTGTTGAACATTCGGGGGTTGAACTTGCTTCCTACTGGGAAGGGTATAGTCGATTATCTCTGTTTATGAGCGGTTTGGCAATTTCATCAATATCCTTGTATTACCTGCCAAAACTCGTTGAAGCCAATACAGGACAGGAAATGTTGAAAGTTGTTCTTTGGGGTGTCAAATTTTTATTTACTGTAGCATTTCCTGCGATGCTGTTAATCTTTTTGTTTGGCAGTGATGTCATATCATTGTTATACACGACAAATTTTTTGGAAGCTATTTTTCTGCTGAAATGGGAGTTGTTGGGGACCTTTTTAAAACTGCTTTCGTTTACCGTTTCATTTATTATGATCGCAAAAAAACTAACTGTCGTGTTTGTGTTGTCAGAACTTATTTCTGGTCTTTTATTTTTAGGGTTTAGTATGATGTTCATCAATCTCTATGGGTTTGGTGGCGCATCAATTGCCTATGCAGTAACTTATCTCTTGTATTTGTTGTGGGCGTCGATTTACTTTGGAAACCGCTTTAAATTTTTCGAAAAAGGGTAAAAAATATTCGTGCAAGATGACTCTGACTAGATAAGAAATACACAAAATTACGAAGAATAGGTTGTCGTAAGGGTTTATAATATTGGCGCCCAGATTTTTTGTCACTGATTATGCTTGCGTTGTGAAGCATGTAGTTATCATGAATTTGATGAATTTTTGTCACCTCTGCTTTGGAGTAGTTGTATTTTTCAGCAAAATATAATTTAGCTCTCAAATAAGAATCCGCTTGGTGAGAGTGTGAATCCCTGTGTTTGCGATATACGCTTAATACTTTTGGGATCAGCCCAAAGTCAGAATTCATCATTAAATCTGTCAAAATTGGGTAATCTTCAAAATCGATTTGTTGTTTTCTATATTCATCAAAATTCACATATTTTTTTATTGAAGATTTTCTGTAACAACACCCCATAAAGCTCGTACCGTAAACTTTGTGTCTTGCTATATATGCGACTTTACTGGACTTTAGGACGCTTTTGTTAATAAATGATTTGATTTTTCCAGATCGTTCGTAATAACAATCAAACCCACTATCGACAAAACTATAGTTTGGATTTTGGTCCAGTTCATCCACCAAAGTTTGAAGTGCATAGGGGTCTGACAACCAATCGTCGCCAGCAATATCAAAGATGTATTTACTGTTACATCTTTGTAGCGTGTCAATAAAATTATTTAACACCCCCAAATTACTGTCATGAACTTTTAATTTTATTTTATCATGTATTTTTGTGTAAGAATTGATGATTTTAACTGTTTTATCTGTAGATGCGTCGTCACCAATTACGATTTCATACGAAAAGTTGGTTTGTTGCTCAATTATTGAACTTAGACACTTTGAAATAAACGCCTCTGAGTTATATGTTAAAATATGAACCGAAAGTTTAATCATAGTTCCAAAATTAGTCAATGTGTGGGTTATGTTTATAATTTATTAGAGCTTAATTGGTACAATATAATTGATTGAAAAAAAAAATATTTTGTTAGTGGGACCATCCTTAGGCAGGGGTGGTGCAGAAAGAGTGATGGCGGACATGTCAATTTTTCTTTCCAACATGGGATATGAGGTTACTTTGATAACCGCTTATGATGATGTTAATTATCATTATAGTGGAAAGCATATTTCACTTGGACTAGTAAAAGGATCACCTATTCTTCCATTTCAAACCATTTTAGCCTTTTTGAGATGGAGTAAATTAATTAAGCGTTTATCTCCCCATACAATTATTGATTCAAGGGCAAGAAGAAGTCCAATACGTGAATTATTGACACACCTTTTTGTTTATAAAATAAAAGCCAAAAAGTTTTTTGTTTGCCATCGTTCTGATTTGGAAATCTATTTTCCTCGACCTAGAATCCTATTCAGACCTGTATATAAAAAATTAACTAAGGTTATTAGCGTTTCTAACGATATTGAAACCAAATTAAATTTATTGGGGTTAAATAACACACAAACAATTTATAATGGTTTTGATTTCAATATTATCAATAGAGTCAAAAATAGCTATCATTCATTCAAAGATAAATACGTTTTATGTGTTGGACGAATGGATGATTGTGTCAAGCAATTTGATCATGCATTAGAATGTTATGAAAACTCTATACTTCACAAAAAAAACATTCATCTCATTTTTTTAGGTCAAGGAAAAATAAAGCAAAGCTTAGAGACTTACGCTAGTACTCTAAATAGTTCAAAAAAAATACATTTTATGGGTTTTGTTACTAATCCATATGTATATTTCAAAAAAGCAGAATTTTTGATTATGACAAGTCAGTTAGAAGGCTTTCCCATGGTATTGATAGAGTCTTTGGCATGTGGCACTCCAGTTGTTTCTTATGATTGTCCCACAGGTCCAAGAGAGATTATCCAGCATGAAAAAAACGGATTACTCGTTAAAGTAAATGACAAACAAAAAATGACTAATGCAATGAATCGGATGGTTGAAGATATAGGTCTGTACAACAAACTTAATGCAAATGCTAAGAATTCAGTCGCCCATCTATCCATGGACAAAATTGCTGCAGAATGGCAATCCTTAATTGAAGAACTTTAATTTTTCTTTTTTACCTCAACCACTTGTTGATCCTCACACATCAAGGTTCTTTTGGGGAATTTTGATATTAACCCAAAATCATGCGTCGCCATCAAAATCGTCGTTCCTTTTTGGTTGATTTCATGAAGGAGTTTCATCACTTCTTCGCTTGTAATTGGATCTAAATTTCCCGTTGGCTCATCGGCTAAGATGAGTTTTGGTTCGTTTAGCAAAGCGCGCGCAATCGCAATTCGTTGTTGCTCTCCACCCGAAAGTTCGTGTGGGAACAATTTGAGTTTGTCTTCAAGTCCCACAGCTTCCAATACCTTAGAAATACGTTCTATTCGTTTGTCAGCTGATTTCCAGCCAGTTGCACGTAAGACAAAGTCAAGATTTCGTTCGACGCTGCGGTCAGAAAGAAGTTGAAAGTCTTGGAAAACAACCCCAAGTTGTCTTCGCAAATCTGGAATATACCGCTCTCGCAGCTTTAGCAAATCAAAATTAACAACTTCTCCTTTTCCCTCTCGGAGCTTTACATCGCCATAAAGCGTTTTTAGTAAGCTACTTTTTCCAGTCCCTGTCCTACCGATCAGATAAACAAACGCTCCTGGATCAAGAGTAAAAGAAACATCATGCAAAACCACTTTTTTGTTTTGTGAGATCGTAGCGTTTTTAAACGAAATAATATGTTTGTTCATGATTCGGCCTCTAAATTAATTACTATCACACAAACAATCTTAATCTTTTTGACTTATTTTTGTTCTTAAATATATAAAATTTATATTAAAATTTATGATTTTATATAGAATATATATAAAAATATAATTTTTAGTTTTAATTATATATATAAAATATATCTTTGTTAAAAAATTTGATATGTGTGGTATTGTATGTGCATACAATGAAAAAATAGAAATCGACGGTTTACGTTCTAAGCTCTTATTAATGTCAAAGCAGATTCGACACCGTGGTCCTGATTGGAGTGGTATTCATGTGAATAAACATGCAATATTGGCTCACGAGCGGTTGGCCATTGTTGATCCTGCATCTGGGAAACAACCACTTTACAGTGCAAACAAGCAGCTTGTTTTAGCCGCAAATGGGGAGATTTACAACCACAGAGAGTTACGTAAGCAAACGCCAAATTACTCATTTCAAACAGGCTCTGATTGCGAAGTTATACTTGCGTTATACAATGACAAAGGATTCAATTTTGTTGATGAGCTTAACGGGATTTTTGCTTTTGTTCTTTTTGATGCTGAGCACAATACTTTTTTTGCTGCTCGTGACCACATGGGAATTATTCCGCTTTATATGGGTTGGGATGCCAACGGCACACTTTACTTTGCCTCTGAGCTTAAATCTCTTGAGGGTTATTGTACAAAAATCGAAGTCTTTCCTCCCGGACATTATTATGATAGCACTGAAGGCAAACTAACAAAGTGGTATGATCGTGACTGGCGAAACTACGAGGCAGTTGAAAACAACAAAACTGATATTGGTGAGTTGCAGCAAGCATTGAATGATGCAGTTCATAGACAACTGATGAGTGATGTTCCCTACGGAGTTCTCCTTTCAGGTGGTTTGGATTCATCAATTACTTCTGCATTAGCAAAAAAGTTTGCAAATAAACGAGTTGAATCAGACGATGAGAAGGATGCATGGTGGCCTCAATTACACTCTTTTTCAGTTGGTTTAGAAGGATCACCAGATTTGGCCGCGGCCCAAAAGGTAGCCAAACATATCCAAACGGTTCATCATGAGGTGACCTTTACCGTGCAAGAGGGGCTCGATGCGATACGAGATGTTATTTATCATTTGGAAACTTATGACATCACAACAGTACGTGCATCAACGCCCATGTACTTGTTGGCACGAGTCATCAAGTCGATGGGAATTAAGATGGTGCTTTCTGGCGAGGGTGCTGATGAGGTCTTTGGGGGCTATTTGTATTTTCACAAAGCTCCTGACGCTAAAGAATTTCATGACGAGACCGTTCGCAAACTCGATAAGCTATATCAATATGATTGTTTGCGCGCTAATAAATCTTTAGCAGCTTGGGGAATTGAGGGTCGTGTTCCATTTTTAGACAAAGAGTTTATGGATGTAGCGATGCGAATCAATCCAAAAGATAAAATGATTACAGCCGAACGCATGGAGAAATGGGTACTTCGAAAAGCTTTCGAACAATATTTGCCAGATAGCGTTGCTTGGCGGCAAAAAGAACAATTCAGCGATGGGGTAGGGTACAACTGGATTGACAGCTTAAAAGAAGTCGTTGAGACAGAAGTGAGCGAAACCGATATGGAAGTTGTGCATCACCGTTTTCCAACGCAACCCCCAAGAACAAAAGAAGAATATTATTATCGATCAATTTTTGAAGAGCATTTCCCATCCGACACTGCGGCTTTGACCGTTCCCTCTGTACCATCGGTTGCTTGTAGCACGCCAACAGCCCTAGCTTGGGACGCCTCTTTTCAAAATATGAATGAGCCCTCCGGACGCGCAATCGGAGCGGTTCACAATGATGCATATTAGTCCTTTTTTTTCGACATATTTTTGTTAATAACTTGACGTTTTTAGAGGTCGCTTAATCGGTTAATTTTCCTCAATAAAAAGTATCTTTGATAGATTGTGATTTAGTTAAATAAATTACCAAAGAACTATGAGTGAAAGCAACCAAAAAAATCAATATTCAGCAGACAGTATACAGGCCCTGGAGGGCATGGAACACGTTCGAAAACGACCCTCAATGTACATCGGAGATGTGGGCGTTCGTGGATTACACCATCTGGTCTATGAAGTCGTCGATAACTCAATCGACGAAGCCCTAGCTGGGCACTGTGATGAAATCACGGTAATTATCAATACTGACCAGTCATTAACTGTCGAAGATAACGGTCGAGGTATTCCCGTTGGTATTCATAAAAAGGAAGGCGTTTCGGCTCTTGAGGTCGTGATGACAAAAATTGGTGCCGGGGGAAAGTTTGACAAGGATTCCTATAAAGTTTCTGGAGGCCTTCACGGGGTCGGGGTATCGTGTGTAAATGCGTTATCAGAACATTTGCGTGCAACCGTTCATCGTGATGGAGAAATTTGGGAACAAGAGTACGAACGTGGAAAGGCAATTTACGCAGTTAAAAATACTGGTAAAACAGATAAAACAGGTACTGTAGTCACTTTTCGGCCAGACACGACCATTTTCACACAAACGATAGAGTTTAATTATGACACCCTTGCGGGGAGGCTTCGTGAACTCGCATTTCTAAACAAAGGAATCTCGGTTCGCCTGATTGATTTGAGAGGTAAAGACCCAAATGAAGAGGGGGAGTTGTTTCACTCCAAGGAGGGTTTGCGCGAATTTATACGCTTTTTGGATGCAAATCGTGAGCCATTAATCGCCGATGTGATTGCGATGGAGGGATCAAAAAATGATATCCCTGTTGAAGTTGCCATGGTTTACAATACGTCCTTCAACGAAAACCTGCATTCATACGTCAACAATATCAATACCCATGAGGGAGGTACACATTTATCTGGCTTTCGAAGAGGACTGACTTCAACGCTGAAAAAATATGCAGATGCTTCTGGCATGCTTGACAAGCTTAAATTTGAAATTTCAGGGGATGACTTTAGAGAGGGTTTGACAGCAATTGTTTCTGTCAAGGTCGCAGAACCTCAGTTTGAGGGTCAGACAAAAACAAAACTTGGGAATAGAGAAGTTAGTTCTGCTGTTTCTCAATCGGTTTCTGAAATGCTTGAAAACTATCTGGAAGAAAACCCTAATGATGCAAAAATCATTGTTGATAAGGTTATTCTTGCTGCGCAAGCCCGTCATGCTGCTCGTAAAGCACGTGAGATGGTTCAGCGAAAAACGGTAATGAGTGGGGGAGGTCTTCCTGGAAAATTATCAGATTGCGCTTCTCAAGACCCCGTAGAATGCGAGGTATTTTTGGTTGAGGGTGACTCCGCAGGCGGAACCGCCAAGCAGGGTCGGGATCGTCATTTTCAAGCGATTCTTCCCTTGAGAGGTAAAATTCTCAATGTCGAGAAGGCAATGCAACATAAAGTCTTTGAAAACGAAGAGATTCGCAATATCTACACCGCTTTGGGTGTTACGATTGGAACAGAAGAGGATAGCAAAGCCTTGAATTTAGAAAAGTTACGCTACCACAAAATTGTAATCATGTGTGATGCTGACGTTGATGGAAGCCATATTTCAACGCTGATTTTGACTTTCTTCTTCCGCTACATGCGTGAGCTTATCGAAAACGGCTATATCTACATTGCTACACCACCACTTTACCTTGTTAAAAAAGGTGGAAAACAGCAATATGCTTGGAGTGATGACCAACGTGATTTATTACAAAATGAGTTTGGTCAAGGAAGCTCTGTACAGCGCTATAAAGGTTTAGGAGAAATGAATGCTGTTCAGTTATGGGAAACCACAATGAACCCCGAGCATAGAACGCTTCGACAAGTTACCATCGATAATGGTGGTGAAGCCGATCGTATTTTCTCAATGCTTATGGGCGATGAGGTACCCCCACGTAGAGAGTTTATTGAGAAAAACGCAAAATATGCAAATATAGACGTCTAAACAAATAACAAAGGCATAGTAGTAACTCTTATATTAAAAAAAAATGAAAGTAACCATTGTTGGCGCTGGTAATGTTGGGGCCACTTGTGCAGATGCAATTGCCTATCAAGGCATGGCGAGTGAGGTTGTTTTGCTCGACATTAAAGAGGGGTTTGCTGAGGGGAAGGCCCTCGATATCATGCAAACAGCAACTACCTTAGGATTCAATACAAAAATCACTGGCACCACTTCAGACTATGCAAAAACAGCAAATAGCGATGTAGTTGTTATAACTTCTGGGGTTCCCCGTAAACCGGGAATGACGCGGGAGGAACTTATTAGTATCAATGCAGGAATTGTCAAAAGCGTTGCCGATCAGGTATTGAATCATTCCCCTGATACCGTTATTGTCGTTGTATCAAATCCGATGGACACCATGACCTATTTGACGTTAAAAGCCACAGGCTTGCCAAAAAATAAAGTGATTGGCATGGGCGGAGCCCTAGACAGCAGTCGTTTTAGAACCTATTTGTCTTTGGCCTTAGATAAGCCTGCCAATGATATACACGGTATGGTCATTGGAGGTCACGGCGATACGACCATGATCCCGCTAACCCGGCTTGCCACTTACAATGGAATTCCGATTTCGACGATTCTCAGCTCAGAAAAACTAGAAGAGGTCGCTGCCGCAACAATGGTTGGAGGAGCAACTTTGACGAAGTTACTAGGTACGTCGGCATGGTATGCGCCAGGTGCTTCAGTTGCTTACTTAGTTAATAGTATTCTACACGATCAAAAAAGAATTATTCCCTGCTCAGTGATGCTCGACGGGGATTATGGTCAGTCGGATATCTGTATCGGTGTTCCAACAATTATAGGTAAAAATGGCTGTATAAAAATCATGGATTTAAACTTGAATGATAAGGAATCAGTAAGCTTTGAAAAAAGTGCTGCAGCCGTACGTTCGATGAATGAAGCGCTATCAGAAATCCTCAAGTAAACAAACAATTATACATGTATGAGAAGTAAGCATTATATTTGCTTGCTTTTTGATTAAAACAAACGATCATGCAAAATAACGGACTGGTTAAATTATTCGCCGTATTATTTGTGTTGGTAAGCATTTACCAACTCTCTTTCACATTTATTGTCAATCGAACCGAGGATAACGCTCGTGTATATTCCTTAGAAAAGGTCGATAAAAATACCCCAAACTATTTTGACGTGCTCAATGCTATAGAACGCCAGTATCTCGACTCTGTTTCTACAGACCAGCATTTTGGGTACGCTAATGCTAAGGTCAGAGAACTCAATAAAGGTCTTGACCTGAAAGGTGGGATTAACGTGATTCTGCAAATTTCTGTGAAAGACATTCTAAAAGGTTTAGCTGAAAACACACGAAGCCCGTTATTCAATCAGTCGCTTGCTCAAGCTGATGAACTTCAAAAGTCATCTGACGAAAGCTATGTAGAAAGCTTTTTCTCAGCGTTTGAATCTCTTAAAGGAGATCAAAACCTGGCTAGCCCAGGTATTTTTGCAAACCGAACTCTGAGTGACGACATTCGGATTGATATGTCCGACGACGAGGTCAAGCCAATTATTCGTACAAAAATTGACGAGTCTATTGTTTCTGCCTTTGAAGTTTTACGCAAGCGTATCGATAAGTTTGGCGTTACCCAACCAAACATTCAACGACTTGGAAATTCTGGGCGTATACTCGTCGAACTTCCAGGAGCACGTGATATTGAGCGTGTCAAAAACTTGTTACAAAGTACAGCACAACTCGAATTTTGGGAGACCGAATCAAAAGATAAGTTGACTTCCTTCTTGTTTCAAGCAAATGAGCTTTTAAAGCAAACTGTTGTTCAGGATACTTCAGAAAAACCACAAGATGACAATTCAGAAATCGATGATTTGTTGGCTGATATTGAGGCACAGCAAGACTCGTTATCTATTATTCAAAATCCCATTTTTGATATTGTCGTTGACATCGATTTTCCTGGTCCAGTTCTTGCTCGCATTGCCGAAAAGGATAAAGGTACTTTTGATAGCTATCTTCAGCGTTCTGAGGTGAGAAATTTATTACCAGCCGAACTGAGGTTTACCAAATTTTTATGGAGTAAATCCGACCCGAACTCTGAACTCATTGACTTGTATGCTATTCGATCCAATCGTACAAACACACCCCCACTAGGCGGTAGTGTGATTGTTGATGCACGAAGCACCTATGATCAATTCAATTCCCCAGCTGTGAGTATGCAAATGAATGCAAAAGGAGCTCGTGCTTGGGAGGAAATGACAGGCAAAGCTTTTCGTGAAAACGGAAATATCGCTATCGTTCTCGATAACTTGGTTTACTCTGCTCCAGGTGTTTCTAAAGGTGCCATTTCAGGTGGGCGTTCAGAAATCTCAGGTCAGTTTACAGTTAATGAAGCAACTGACTTGGCCAATGTACTACGTGCAGGTAAACTCCCAGCTGCAGCTGAGATTATCCAATCTGAAATCATTGGCCCATCTTTGGGTGCTGAAGCCATTGAAAGTGGAATCAACTCCTTTATAATCGCTTTGCTTCTCGTTTTGGTGTGGATGATGTTTTACTATGGTCGAGCAGGACTTTATGCAGATATCGCTTTGACATTAAACCTCATTTTGATTTTCGGTATCCTTGCTGGCTTAGGGGCTGTACTGACTCTACCAGGTATTGCTGGTATTGTGTTAACTATTGGAATGTCTGTTGATGCCAACGTACTGATTTTTGAGAGAATCCGTGAGGAGCTGACGCGAGAAAAAGGACTCAGACTTTCTGTTTCTGATGGATTTCAAAATGCTCTTTCATCCATTTTAGATGCTAATATTACAACTGGTCTAACCGCATTAATTTTATTTTTATTTGGAACAGGACCCATCAAAGGATTTGCAACAACTCTTTTAATTGGTATCGCGACCTCATTATTCACAGCGATCTTTATCACAAGAATCTTAGTAGACTCTCGAGTTGCAAAAAAGAAACCACTGCATTTCTCTACCTCTGTTACCAAAAATCTGTTTCGAAATTTGGCAATCACTTTCCTAACAAAACGAAAATTTTCCTATATACTTTCAGGTTTTCTTATTGTCATTGCAGCGGCATCTTTGTTTACCAAAGGTCTCAACCAAGGGGTAGATTTTGTTGGTGGACGATCCTACACGGTTCGATTTGACAAAGCCATCAACTCGGCTGAAGTGCAGTCCGACCTCGTTGTGGTCTTAGGAAATGCTGAAGCGAAAATTTTTGGTAACGATAACCAACTCAAAATTACTACAAATTATAAAGTCGATGTCGAAGGTGCTGCCGTAGACGATGAAATTCAACAGTTGATGTACGGTGCTTTACAAACCTATCTACCTGACGGTATGAGCTATGACAGTTTTGTAACCACGAGTGAAGAAAAACAAGTTGGGATTATGTCATCTATTAAAGTCGGACCAACAATAGCCGATGACATTAAAAACAATTCATTTTTAGCTGTATTTGGTTCTCTGATCGTCGTATTCTTGTATATTTTATTGCGTTTCAGAAAGTGGCAATTTTCTCTTGGTGCAGTTGCTGCAGTATTCCATGATGTGTTGTTGGTATTGGGGATATTTTCTTTAACCTACACGTTTATGCCATTTAATATGGAAATCAATCAGGCCTTTATCGCTGCTATACTTACCGTGATTGGGTATTCTCTGAACGATACCGTGGTTGTATTTGACCGAATTCGTGAATATGCAAAAGCACATAGCAGTTGGCCGTATAATCAAACGGTTAATGGCGCATTGAATAGCACCTTGAGTCGAACATTGAACACTTCGTTGACTACACTAGTGGTGTTGCTTGCTATTTTTCTGTTTGGCGGTGAAGCGATTCGTGGGTTTATGTTTGCCTTGATCGTCGGTGTGATCGTCGGTACCTATTCTTCGATGTTTATCGCAACACCAATTATGTTCGATACACTTCGCAACAAATCACTCGAAGAAAAAAAGGAGGACTAAGCCGATTTGGCTTTTGACTGAGCTCTTCGGACAAGGTAAAACCCAATGAAAATAAGTGGGATGCTCAACCATTGTCCAGTAGAGAGCAGTCCAAGTGATGTCTCAAACCCACCTTGACTTTCTTTGACGAACTCTGCGATAAATCGCACACCAAATAACAAAACAAAAAAGGAACCAAAGAGGTAGCCAGTTTGATCTTTTCGATTGGTATTCCAATACAGATGACGAAGGATAAGAAATACAATCAGATAGCCAAAAGACTCGTAAAGTTGTACTGGATGTCGCGGTAATATTTCTCCTCTGTTTAGGAAAACAATCCCAAAATCGCTGTTGCTGTACAGTCCAACAATCTCAGAGTTAAAGAAGTTTCCAATACGGATAAAAATTCCTGCAAACGCTACAGTAATACCCAAACGGTCCAAAATCCAAAGCAACGGCTTATAGGTGTATTTTCTTTGATACAAGTACAGGGAGGTGATGATCCCAATCGCAGCCCCATGACTTGCCAGTCCTCGATAACCCGTAAATTCTATTCCATCAGGGGTTACTTTTATAGGCAAAAGAATTTCGGCTAAATTGTTCTGATAATAATCCCAATTATAGAAAAACACCTCACCCAAACGTGCTCCAAGCAGTGTGCCAACGATGGTAAAAACAAACAAGGGCTCGAGATATTCTTCAGAAACTTTTTCATGGCGATAAAATTTTCGCATCATGTAGAAGCCAACCGCAAACGCAATGACAAACATCAAGCTGTAGTAATGAAGACCAAACGATCCGATTTTGAAAATGGTTTCACTAGGTGCCCATTCGAACTTGTATAAAATCATAATTGGAATTTTTGTAAATATACTATTTTGATGTTGATCGATTAGGGTACAGGGTCATAGCCATTTCCACCCCAAGGATGACATTTTACAATGCGTTTGATCGATAAGCGTAGTCCTTTCCACAACCCATGTTTTTGAAGTGATTCTGCTGCATAGTGAGAGCAACTAGGATTGAACCGGCATGTTGCTGGAAAAAACGGAGAGATCGCAGTTTGATAAATTTTGATACAGACCAAGAACGGAAAAATCAAAACCTTTCTCACTACTTCAATGTAAAAGTGGTTTCTTGTGGACCATCTTGTAATACAATACCAGCTTTTGATAGTTCGTCACGAATTTTGTCAGAGGTAGCAAAGTCCTTGCGTTTCCTTGCATCATTTCGCAGTTCAATCAGCAGTTGTAGGGCGTCTTCTAAATAATGATCGCCTCCTTGCTCTTCTTTGGTTAGACCGAGCACATCATGCACAAAGTTGTGAAGTGTTGTTTGTAGGGCATTTAAATCCTCATTGCTAATGCTCTCTCTCCCATCATTGATATGTTGCACAAATTTGACCGCATCAAACAGATTAGCCATAAGGATAGGCGTATTAAAATCGTCATTCATGGCATTGTAGCACTTTTGCCTCCATTCAACAAGATCGAAGCCAGTTGTTTCCTTAGCAGTATCGAGTGAATCGAGAAGGGATAGCCCTTGCATCAATTTTGAAAACCCTTTTTCAGAAGCAAGCATGGCATCATTGCTGAAATCAAGGACTGATCGATAATGCGCCTGAAGCATAAAAAATCGAGTGACGGTAGGGGAGAAAGGACGCTCCATGATTTCATTTTTACCGCTGAAGATTTCATCAGGTAAAATATTATTTCCTGTACTTTTTGCCATTTTTTTACCATTCAGTGTCATCATATTTGCGTGTACCCAATAGTTGGCGGGACAGCAATTGAAAACAGCCTCATTTTGTGCGATTTCGCATTCATGATGCGGGAACTTTAGGTCTATCCCCCCACCGTGAATATCAAATTGTTTGCCAAGATACTTGGTGCTCATTGCGGTACACTCCAAATGCCAACCTGGAAAACCGTCGCCCCATGGCGAAGGCCAACGCATAATGTGTTCGGGTTGTGCTTTTTTCCATAGCGCAAAGTCTTGGGGATTACGCTTTTCGCTTTGACCACTCGTCTCACGGGTGTTGTGGATCATGTCCTCAAGCTTTCGGCCACTTAGTTTTCCATATGTCGAACTTTCATTGAATTTGAATACATCAAAGTAAACAGAGCCCTCTTCTTCGTAAGCAAAACCAGCATCCAAAATCTGTTTGACCAACTCAATCTGTTCAGCAATATGCCCTGTAGCGGTTGGCTCAATACTTGGCGGGAGGGTGTTGAATTTGGTAAGTGTTTTGTGAAAATCAACGGTGTATTTCTGAACCACTTCCATAGGTTCAATTTCTTCTATTCTCGCTTTCTTAGCAATACGGTCTTCCCCTTCATCAGCGTCATTTTCCAGATGTCCTGCATCTGTAATATTACGCACATATCTCACATTATAACCTAAGTGCTTTAGGTATCTAAAGATGATATCAAAAGAGATAAAGGTTCTGCAATTTCCAAGGTGAACATTGTTGTAAACGGTTGGTCCACAAACGTAAATCCCAACCATATTCCTATTAATGGGCACAAATTCCTCTTTGGTTCCGCTTAAGGAATTATAAATGTAGAGCTGATGCTCCTCTATGGGAATCATGTTTTTTAAAATGACGTTTCCAAACGAATATAGTCTAGAAATTCTTGTTTAACCTCTAGATTGTTGAACGACCCACCAAACTCTGAGGTTACAGTACTGCTATCAACATCACGAATCCCTCTTGAATTGACACATAGGTGTTTTGCATCAATCACACATGCTACATCTTTTGTTCCAAGTGCAGATTGTAGAGCTTGTACAATTTGGCGAGTTAGTCGTTCTTGAACTTGAGGTCTTCGGGCATAGTAATCAACAATTCTATTCATTTTAGATAGACCAATTACATTTCCCTTAGAAATATATGCAATGTGTGCTTTGCCCACGATAGGTAATAAATGATGTTCACAAGTTGAATAAAGTGTAATATTTTTTTCTACCAACATTTGACCATACTCATATTTATTTTCAAACGTAGATAGTTTAGGTAAGTTTTTTGGATTTAGTCCACCAAATATTTCCTGAACAAACATTTTTGCCACGCGGCGAGGAGTTCCACTAAGACTATCGTCTGTCATATCCATTCCTAGAGTATCTAGGATGTTGGCAACATCTTTTTCAATTCTTGCCATTTTTTCTTCGTCAGATAAATCAAAAGCATCCTCGCGGATTGGAGTTTCAACAGTAGCGCTGAAGTGATCGTCTGCATCAAAATCGTCTATGCTGTCTTTCAGTAAATTTTCTATTTTCATAATCATATAATACTAAACAAATATAAATATTTATTAGGTATTAAAAAATTAACACAAAACTAGAAATTAAAATTCCAGCTTAATGTAAAATGCTTGAAATCGATATCGTTTTCTGCAAGATCTGACAGCCCAGTATCATAGAGTTGATGGCTTCGGCGTTGCTCACTGTTTAGCACAGATAAATTGATGACACTCGATCTGAAATTAAGACCAATTCCGAAAGAATATCCCGATCGATCCCCTAGGATGCTAGTGTTTCTGTATGGGGACTCTTCATGATGATATCCAGCCCGAAAACTTACACCGCCTTGTCGAAATTCACCCCCTATTCGGTAGCTTGATACTGAAGTCCAGCTTTGATCGATTTCATCATTGAGAGCAATAAACACATCATTATCGTTGGGCCCAATGTGTGTGTTTTGATAGTTCTTTAAGATATAATCAAAAGATATCAACGCCCTTTTACCAAAAATATAAGCCAAACTTCCGCGTAGTTCACTTGGCGTTTTGATGGTATAATCTTCGTAAACATTTACGGTGCTGGTTAAGTCGATTACATCATTAAATGAATTTCCATCAGCATCATTTGATTGAGTTTCCAAAAACTGTGAAAACTCATCTTTCAAGGAATACCAAGTCGGCGACTTATAGCTCGCTCCCAATCGAAAGTTTTTGTTTGGCTTGGCGATGGCACCAAATTGTAAAGATACGCCACCACCATAGGTGTAGAGATCGTTTTGAAAAAAGATTTCACGCATTGGGGAGTCTGAGTCATAGCCACTTTCTGTTGTTGAAATGATTTGACGGTATTCAATACCAGAAATATTCATGTTTGCACCTAAGTATAACCAATCATTGTATTGGCCCGAAATTGTAAATGCCATATCCCATTTGTCTCCACTTGTATGAATTTTATGATTGTGTTTAACAGAAGAATAAATCGCATTCGAAACAAATATACCATCGTCATCAAAGTAATCAAATATATACCCTTGGTATCCTAAAAAAGCCTGTTGATATTCAAATCCATATCCAGCAGACTCTCCAAAAAATTGATAAACATCTCTTACTGTTTCCCCATCATTCAAACCAAACAGGCCCCCATTTTTTCCAGCTGCATAATCCAGAAAATAAGTGTCCAAACCATTCTCAGAATTAGTGCCGTTAATTTGAATCGAATTGTTGTAGGAGCTTTGCATTTGTGCGTTAAATCCAAAGGCAATTTTTTTCCATGCCAAATCTGTATTGTTATTCTTCAGTATTAATACACCACCAATCTGGTTGAGCCCACTATTTCGATTTTCAGTGGGAGTAGAAGTGCCAAAATATGAAGTGTTGTTTGCAATTGATTGTGTCGATGTACTCAAGCCAAACTGATTGGTATTGAATACGGCACTCGCTGCTGGATTGATATGAATCGCAGAAAGATTGCCACCCAAGGCGCCAAACGCACCAGACATAGCCTCAAAACGAGCGTTTCCGCTTATATTTTTCTGACTGATGACATGAACCAGATCTAAGTTTTGAGCAGGCAATGTAAAGAAGCTCAAAAAAGTAATAAAAAATGGAAGTAAATGCGTTTTCATAATCAAGGTATTGGTCATTGATTTTATCTTCTTCCACTACTGGATGACCTAGACGATGATCCATTCGAGCTACTAGAGCTTCCAGAGCTGTAGGACCTATTGATTGAACTAGAGGTATTGTAGCTGTTGTTTGAAGACCTTGTCTGCCTGGATTGGTATGAATTGTTTGATCTAGACATGTTGCTAATATTTGAACTTGATCGATAATTTCGCTTGCTAGAGTAGTCACGCTTCATAAAATCAGAATTATTCTTTTGTTGACTTTCTCTTGTTGTCGTAGTTGTTGTGCTGTTCGAAATACGCCGTCCAACATTGTAGTTTACAGTATTGATGGTACCATTTGAAGACCGGCGTTGAATTTGGTAAGAATCCCCACTCAATGAGTTTATTGAATTACTTCTCAAATATGAAGTTCCCCTTGCGGGAGCACCTCGCCGCCCGCTACTTGCCACATATTGTTTTGGATTTATGTAGTAACTCGATCCATAATAATGATAATAAGGGTTATAGCCATAATAGGAATAAGGATAATATGCATAATAAGGGCTGTAGTATGACCATCCATAATAAGGCTCGTAGTAATAAGACCAAGAATACCAGGGTCGATATCGATGATGTCTCCACCAAGGGCGATAATAATAGTCGTTCCAGTGATAATTATAATCATGGTAAAAACCATGCGACCCATAGCCATATACATTAATATTGATATTATCTATATCTCGACTGCTTTGCGAGGGCGTGGAAAGCGAATCTATTTCCACATCTTGGTTATTATCAGCCAATTCTTTTGCTTTATCTCCAAAATACTTTGTATAGTACTTGCTATCAGTGTTCTTAGTGTATTGTTTTTTAGGCGGAGGAGTATCGCCATAAATACCGTCATTGTAGTATCCAACTGTACTGAAAGACCCACAACTAGTGATGAGAAACAAAACAGCAAACAAAGGCAACAAAAAAAATGGGGTGTTGGAAACTTGTGTTTTCATAATGACATGATTGCGGGTTAAACTCTTCAAATTTAATTAGCTTTGCTAAAATTAATATTTCAAATTCTATGCCAAACTAAAAATGGGGCAAAATTTAACAACACGTAGTCAAGATTATTCAAAGTGGTATAACGAACTTGTTGTACGAGCAGATTTAGCAGAAAATTCAGCTGTCCGTGGATGCATGGT
>CACAZM010000018.1 GCA_902536935.1 uncultured Bacteroidota bacterium
CCAGCGTCATATCAGTAGAAACTTCCGCTATCCCGAAATCGCTCAAGAAATGGGAATCCAAGGCAGAGTTTATGTGCAATTCGTGATTTCTAAAAACGGGGACATTATTGGAATTCGTACGCGAGGCCCAGATAAAAATCTTGAAAAAGAAGCACAAAGGATTATTGGAAAATTACCCAAAATGACTCCTGGTAAACAAAGAGGTCGTCCCGTTCGAGTTCCGTTTAGTATTCCAATTACTTTCCGCTTACAGTAAATAATACACCCGGTTTTCGCCGGGTTTTTTTATACAGAATCATTGCCTAAAGTACTAAGGTGCAGTATCTTTGTAGCCGAATTGCACAATGATTAAGACAACTACTCCACATTCAGGATTTTTAAGCGTAGCATTGGTCTTTACCCAATATTTTGCGCAGCTGACAAAAGCACGTCTTAGCTTCAGCGTTGTTTTTTCGAGTATAACTGGTTATATTTTAGGCTGTGAATTGATTGACTCCAACGAATTGAGTCTACTTCTGTTTGGTGGCTTAGCGATAGCAGGAGCTTCGAATGCGTTTAATCAGATTATAGAACGTGATATTGATGCCCAAATGGAGCGCACCAAAAACCGACCACTACCATCGGGTAACATGACCCAAACAACGGCTTTTTGGATTGCTGTTGCTCTCTCCATTTCGGGTTTGATAGCTCTCTATGCAATCAATCCCAAAACCGCGATGTTTGCTGCCATTTCCATGTTTCTTTATACCAGTGTTTATACGCCTTTGAAAACAAAAACACCACTCGCTGTTTTTGTTGGGGCCTTTCCGGGAGCAATTCCTTTTATGCTTGGTTGGGTCGCTGCCACAGGCTCTTTTGGACTTGAGGCAGGAACCTTGTTTATGATTCAATTTTTTTGGCAATTCCCTCACTTTTGGGCGATCGGTTGGCTGATGTTTGAGGACTACGATCGAGTGGGGATGAATATGCTCCCCAGTGGGAAACGAGATCGAAAAACGGCTTTACAAGCCGTACTTTACAGTGTTTGGACTCTCGTAATTTCCATATTCCCAGTGTTGGGGATTACAGGCTCCTTACAAATTTCACTTGTTGCAGCAATTTTGGTTGCATTGTCTGGATTAGGGCTTATTATTTCTGCCATGCGCTTGTATCAAAAACTCGACCATCAATCGGCTAGACAACTGATGATTGTTAGTGTGATTTACATCTCATGGATTCAGATTATTTATGTAATTGATAAATTGATATAATGGAACAATCCAAAAATATTCGCGCAAAAAAAATGATGCTTTGGTTTTCAATGATCAGTATCTCGATGACCTTTGCAGGACTTACCAGCGCTTATGTTGTTAGTAAGTCAAGGCCAGACTGGTTGGACGACTTTAGTCTCCCAATCTCTTTATATTGGAGTACGCTTGTGATTCTGTTAAGCAGTATGACTTTCTGGCAAGCCAAAAAGAAATTGACAACACAACCAAAAGCGACACCAAGCTTATTATGGGTGACCTTAATCCTCGCGTTAGCATTTGTATTCTTGCAATTCCAAGGGTTTTCGAGTTTAGTTGATATGGGATACTATTTCACTGGTGCGCAAAGTAATGTCACTACTTCGTTTTTATATGTCTTAGTGTTAGTTCACCTCGCGCATTTGGTCGCAGGACTCGTTGTTTTATTGGTGGTGATAATCAATCATCGCCGTGGGAAATATGCGGAAAAATCACTTGGATTTTCCCTCGCTCATACCTTCTGGCATTTTTTAGGTTTTTTGTGGGTGTATTTGTTTCTCTTTCTATATTTTTTACGATAAATCACGTATTTTTGTACAACCAAAACTGTAATGGATTCTTATGGACGCAACGTTGACAAACAAATCAGAAAATGAAAACATTTGGGGAGGCGGTAACAAACCGTTAAATGCGAGCTACGGGAAAATGATGATGTGGTTTTTCATCGTTTCCGACGCCCTTACTTTTTCGGGCTTTCTCGCTGCTTATGGCTTTTCTCGTTTTAAGTATATTGAATCATGGCCGATTGCGGATGAGGTGTTTAATCACTTTCCTTTTTTACATGGTGTAGATGCACCCATGTACTATGTGGCCTTGATGACATTTATTTTGATTTTTTCATCAGTAACGATGGTACTTGCAGTTGATGCAGGGCATCATATGAAGAAAAATAATGTTGCGTTTTACATGCTTCTTACCATTGTTGGAGGCGCTATCTTTTTGGGCTCACAAGCATGGGAGTGGAAAAATTTTATCAATGGACAGTATGGTGCTGTCGAAACCCAAGGCGGGCAGATTTTACAGTTTGTAAATGCAGAAACGGGCAAGCGTGTCAACCTGAGTTCATTTGCGACATCGATTCCTACCGAACGCGCCCAACACGAAGCAAAAAACGGCGTATGGTATGTAACTGAATCTACACTGCCGACTTATTCAGTTGAGGAGGTCACTGCTGGATTTTTGGCCAATGATAATCTGCTGATTAAAACCCAACAAAATGATGCCCAAGGGCATAAGATCGTATTGGATCGAGAGAGTTCGATTGACAAAATCAGTCAAGCCGTACATGTTGTTGAAGGGGCCAACTTGATCCGAAATGAATATGGGAGTCCGCTTTTTGCCAACTTCTTCTTCTTTATTACTGGCTTTCACGGATTTCACGTTTTTACAGGTGTGCTGATCAATCTCATCATTTTCTTCAATGTTGTGATTGGAACCTATGAAAAACGAGGACACTACGAAATGGTGGAAAAGGTCGGATTGTACTGGCACTTTGTTGACCTCGTTTGGGTCTTTGTATTCACATTCTTTTATTTGGTGTAATTATGGCAGTAGAACACAAGTTATCAATTTTTCGTGGGCGTTTAACCTTTAAGTCGGTTACCCAAAAAATATGGGGCGTTTTGATTTTTTTATCCATCGTAACCATTGTTGAGGTTGTACTTGGGATTTTTAAGCCACAAGTTCTGATGAATACGTTTTTGGGAATGAAACTTCTCAACTGGATTTTCATCATTCTCACCATCATTAAAGCATACTATATTGCATGGGATTTCATGCACCTGCGCGACGAGCGAAGAAGCTTTACAAGCTCAATTGTTTTACCACTGCTTATATTGATTCCTTACCTTATTTTTATTCTTCTTCTTGAAGCCGACTACATCTACAAGGTGATGTTGGACGGCTTTGTAACTTGGGATTTTTAATTTTCTCAGTGTGAAAAAGTACATTGTACTTACTGTGTTGTTTGTACTCCCCTTAGTGGTTTACCTTTTCTTTGCCTCTGGGATTAATCATTTTGCAAAACTCCCTGTTGTCACCAATACAGTTATTGATGTTGCAGCGTTTTCGGACGAGAAATTCAAAGACAAAATTACCATTGTAGGATTTTTGGGATTAGATGTGTCTCAACAAAAAGGGAATGCCCTAAACCTTAATCAAAAAATTTATAAACGATTTCAGGAATTTGAAGACTTTCAGTTTTTGATGGTTCAGCCAAAAGGAACAGAAGAGAGTTGCCAACAGTTGGTAGATGAGTTGTCTCGAAGTACGCAAGTGGATACTACGGGATGGAAGTTTGTCTTTTTGGATCCTATTCAGATTCAACTGGTCTTCGATCGACTTAACACCCCCTTGGAATTGGATAAAACGCTCGGATCGCCATATGTGTTTATCATTGATAAAGATGGCTCTCTACGAGGGCGGGACGACAATGAAAATGTTGGGTATGACGCGCGCTCTGTTGCCGATATTCATAACAATATGGTAGATGATGTAAAGGTCATTTTGGCAGAATACCGTTTAGCTCTAAAGAAGTACAACACGGATCGAAAAATATAAACCGTGAAAAAGAACGCATACATTGGGATATCTTTTATTCTTTTGGTTTTTGGGATTTTGTTTGTGCCCAAAATTGTTGATCGTATTCAACATCAAGATTGGGTGTCTTCCGACCGGTTGAGCATCTCTCAAGAAGAAATGGTCTATATAAACCTAAATGGGGAGAATAAAAAAGTACCTGACTTTGTTCTGACAAATCAAGATAGCTTACTCATTTCCAATGAAGATTATTTTGGAAAAGTCTATATCGTTGAATTCTTTTTTACGAGTTGCCCCACGATTTGTCCACGAATGAATGTCAATATGAAAAAAATAGAGGCGGTTTTTGGTCATCGAGACGATTTTGGAATTGCCTCCATAACAATTGATCCCAAAACAGATACCCCTACGCAGCTCAAAACATACGCAGAGTCCTATGAAGTGTTTAGTCCAAATTGGCACTTTCTGACTGGTGAACAAAGTGATATTTATGATCTTGCGAATCGTGGGTTTAACATTTTTGCAGGCATCAATCCAGATGTGGCAGGGGGCTTTGAACATCAAGGATACTTTGCTTTGGTCGATCAAGAAGGATTTATCCGATCGCGCACCGATAGTGCTGGTAATCCAATTGTTTATTATCTTGGCATCGATGAAAAGGATGTTGACCAACAAGGTACAGAAATGCTATTGGAAGACATCCCAAAATTGCTAGAAAATGAATAAGAAAAAACTGTATAATCGACTCATCACGGTGACCTCAATTGCCATCCCTGTAGTGGTTGCCATTTTGTTTCGTGTTCGAATCCCAAATGTGGAACCCCTCGACCAACTTCCACCAATCTATGCTGGAATAAATGCCTTGACAGCGATATTTTTACTGATTGCATTGGTGGCAATCAAACAAGGAAAGCGTAAGTTGCACGAACGCTTGATGAAGGTCAATATTTTGTTTTCTCTCGCATTTTTGTTGATGTATATCGCCTATCATATGACCTCCGATCCAACTCCGTATGGGATTGTTGATGGTGTATTTGTGGCTAGTCAGACCTCTAAAATGATTTATTTTACAATTTTGATATCACATATCATTTTGTCAATTGTACTCATTCCCTTGGTGTTATTGGCGTATTCGAAGACAGTATTAGTGGATTTTGTGGCTCATAAAAAAATCGCACGGATAGCCTTCCCCATTTGGCTTTATGTGACCATTACAGGAGTGGTTGTTTACCTCATGATTTCACCTTATTACACATGAAACTGATTAGATACCATTTGATATTTACTTTATTGTTTGCAAGTGAGCTCGTCTCTGCGCAATGTTCGATGTGTAGAGCGGTCTTGGAATCAGGTGCAGACGCAAAAATGGCCGAACAACTCAACGATGGTATTGTTTATTTGATGATGATGCCTTACCTCCTAGTTGGTACAATTGGATTTATTGTTTATCGTAAGTTCTACAAAAAATAGCACTTTTATTATGCACGCATAATAAATTCAATTATATTTACCTGTCGATTTATAAACAGTTTTTTTTAATACAATAGATTCCCATGATAGAACTTCGTGATATTCACAAGTCGTACAACCTCAGTACTAATCCATTGCATGTATTAAAAGGGATTAACCTGACGGTAGAAGAAGGTGAGTTAGTTGCTATTATGGGTGCATCAGGTTCTGGAAAATCAACAATGCTTAATATTTTGGGGATGCTGGATGAGGCGGATTCTGGTACATATACTCTTGACAATACACCAATTGTGAAACTAAACGAAACCAAAGCAGCACAGTATCGAAATAAGTTTTTAGGATTTGTATTCCAGTCATTCAATCTAATCTCTTATAAAACTGCACTCGAAAATGTTTCACTCCCGCTTTATTACCAGGGATTACCTAGAAAAGAACGACAAAAAAAGGCAAAAGAGCAGTTGACAAAAGTTGGCTTAGGGGAACGGACACACCATGTTCCAAGTGAGCTCTCTGGAGGAGAAAAGCAAAGGGTAGCTATTGCTCGAGCACTCGTTACAAATCCAATGGTACTTCTTGCGGATGAACCAACAGGAGCCCTTGATACCAAAACATCTTGTGAGCTGATGGCATTAATACAAGAAATTAATGACCAAGGCAAAACGATTGTTGTAATTACACACGAGTCGGATATTGCCAATATGTGTAAACGAATCGTGTTTTTACGAGATGGCGTAATTGTTAAGGACAAGAAAATCAAACAGAAAAAAGCGAAAGATTATGTGGAATAGAGATAGCTGGCTAGAGATTTTCGAAACCCTTCGTAAAAACAAATTAAGAGCAGCTCTTTCTGGTTTTACGATTTCATTGGGGATCTTCATTTTTGTTACACTTTACGGCTTTGGGAATGGACTGAAAAATGCATTTCAAGAATTTTTTCTTGACGATGCGACCAATACCCTTTGGATTTATCCTGCCCAAACTACCAAACCATACAAAGGGTTTAAATCACGGCGAAATATTGAATTTAAAAACGATGACTTAAAAGATTTAGAGACGGATTTCAGTTTGTTTCTTGAAGGAATTACACCTCGAATCTCTAGAGGTTCGCAAGTCAGTTATCTTACAGAGAGTAATTCTTACACGGTACGCGCTGTTGGCCCTGTGCATCAAGACATTGAGAAATCCTTGGTATATGCGGGTCGCTATATTAATGAAATCGATCTTGAGCAATACAGTAAGCATGCGGTGATTGGCCGCCTTGTTGCAAAAGATTTGTTTAAATCGGAAGACCCTCTCGGTAAGTTTGTCATTATCAATGACATTGCCTTCAAAGTCGTTGGTCTTTTTTATGATGAAGGTGGAGATAACGAGGAAAGGATGGTCTATATCCCATATACGACCCAACAGAGATTGTCAGGCGGAACGGATCGAGTCGATCAGATTGTATTGACGTTTCGCCCTGAAATCGGATATCAAGGGGCATTACAACTAGAAGCAAACATCAAAAAGTTTTTAAAACGAAAACACCATATCGATCCAAATGATCCAGCTGGTATTTATATTCGAAATGTTGCTAGCGATCTAAAGCAGAACCAGGATTTTGCCAGCGTGTTGCAGTATATTGTAACTTTTGTTGGGATGGGAACGCTAATCGCAGGCATCATTGGCATCAGTAATATTATGGTCTATGTTGTTCGGGAACGCACTAAAGAATTGGGGATACGTAAAGCCATAGGCGCTACACCAAAAACGATTATTGGAATGATTTTACACGAGTCCATTTTTATCACTTCAGTAGCTGGCTATATAGGTTTGTTTGCTGGTGTTGGTACACTCGCACTGATTGGTGACAATCTGGAAGATTTTTTTATATATAATCCACAAATAAATATAGGTACAGCTGTTTTTGCCACTTTTTTACTAATTGGTTTTGGAGCCATTGCGGGCTATATCCCGGCAAAGCGTGCAGCACGTATTAAACCGATTGTAGCCCTTAGAGACGAATAATGTTTAAAATTCTATTTGATCGAGATACCTGGCAGGAGATTTTTGGATCGATCCAAAAAAATCGCCTGAGAACCATTGTGACCATTGTTGGCGTGTTATGGGGCATATTTATCTATATCACTCTTTCTGGAGCAGCCAAGGGGCTTGACAATGGGTTTGACCGACAATTTCAAAATGTAGCCATTAACAGTATGTTTTTATGGGCCCAAACTACAAGCAAACCCTACGATGGGTTTAAAACAGGACGAAACTTACAACTGAAAATGGAAGATGCACAGTATATGTATAACCGTGTCCCGGAACTTCAGTATATAGCACCGCGAAATGCAAGAGGAATTTTTGGGAGTGCTGCACCGCGTGTTGTTCGAAACAATAAAAGCGGGGATTATTCAATTTATGGGGATTATCCGATATTCACGAAGATCGCTACAAAATTCATTTACGATGGGGGTCGCTTTATAAATCATGAAGATATCGACCAAGAACGAAAAGTTTGTGTGATTGGCGAACGCACACAATCCGAATTGTTTGAAGATAAAGAAAACCCCATAGGCGGATATATTCGAATAAGCGGTGTATTTTTTCAAGTCATAGGCGTACATAAATACGTGCCGGGAGGCGGTTTTGAGAGTGATTCGGATATATTTATACCCTTTACGACTTTTCGAAAGCTGTATAATACTGGCGATAAGGTGAGTTGGTTTGCGATTGCTGCTTACGATGATGCGGATATTCTTTCAGTTGAAGAAGATGTCAAGACAGCGATGCGCTCAAAATATAATGTACACCCAGATGATGAACGTGCTTTTGGGTCTTTTAACTTGGGCGAGATTTTTAATCGAGTCATTGGGTTTTCAAGGGGGATGAACCTATTGTCGTTGATTGTTGGCGTTGCAACCATAATTGCTGGAATTATCGGAATTGGTAATATCCTATTAATATCCGTTCGTGAACGCACAAAAGAGTTGGGTATTCGCAGGGCTTTGGGGGCAACCCCAAAGGAGGTGCGAAGTCAAATCATACTCGAGTCTGTATTTTTGAGTTTAATTGCTGGAGTTATGGGCATTGTTTTGGGATCGTTTGTGCTGGCGATCATCAACGCACTAACAGCTGATAGTTTGACTTTTCCATATACCAATCCGACTGTACCCTTATCTTATATTGCTGCGGCATTGATTTTAATGGTTACACTCGGGACACTCATCGGACTAATTCCTGCACAACGTGCAGTGAGTATTAAACCAATTGATGCGCTACGAGAAGAATAACAATAATAATACCTATTATAATGAATAAATACTTGAAATATCTACTTATCATAATCGGCGTTGGGGGAGTCTTGTTTGCCACTGCTTATTTTATTAGAACCAATGCAACACCGTCAACGGTATTTGAAACGGAGACTTTGTTTCGGACAAATATCCGTGAAACGACTTTGGTAACTGGCAAAATCATCCCTCAGGATGAGGTTGAAATCAAACCACAAATTCCTGGGATAATTCAAATGATTGTCGTTGAGGAAGGAGATCTCGTCAACACGGGTGACCTCTTGGCGCGTGTTAAAGTTGTTCCCAACGAGCAAACGCTAAACAGTGCGCAGGGTCGAGTTGAAAATGCCAAGCTTGTTGTGGTCAATGCGGAAAAAGATTTTGCTAGAAATCAGCAATTGTATGAAAAAGGTATTCTTTCAGAACGTGATTTTAATGCAGCCGAACTTAGCTATAAACAAGCCAAGCAAGAGTTGGTTAACGTGGAAAATGATTTGCAGATTATTCGCGAAGGATCAGCGGGTGGGGACAGATCAGCTAACACCAACATACGAGCGACTGTTTCAGGAACCGTGCTTGAAGTTCCTGTAGAGGAGGGAGACCAGGTTATCGAATCAAACAGCTTTAATGCGGGAACAACCATCGCTTCTGTCGCTGACCTTGGAAAAATGATTTTTGAAGGACAGGTGGACGAGTCCGAAGTCGCCAAAATTCGCGTAGGCACCAATCTCGAGGTTAGTTTGGGAGCAGTGCCAGATCAAGTGTTTGACGCAAACTTACGGTTTATTGCACCAAAAGGAAGTGAAGAACAGGGTACGGTACAGTTTAAAATCGAAGCGGACGTATTTTTACCAGCCGACTTTACAGTAAGAGCAGGCTACAGCGCCAATGCATCTTTGGTACTACAACAAAAGGATAGCGTGCCTGCCATTCGTGAGGCATTACTTCAATTTGACAACAAGACACAGGAGCCATATGTGGAGGTACAAACAGCAGAACAAATTTTTGAGCGTCGGGATCTGATCCTTGGAATCTCTGATGGGATCAATGTTGAAATTGTAGAAGGGCTTGAAGAAAGCGATTTGATTAAAGTTTGGAACAAAACTGAGGAACCAGACAAACTAGACAAAAATGAAGAGTAATCTAATCACAACAACGCTACGGATCGTCTTCCTATTCTTCATTTTGGTTTTGGGGATAGCTACGACACAAGCACAAACAGCTCCGTGGACACTCAAAAGCGCAGTATTACACGCTCTTGAAAACAACATCCAAATCCGTCAGGCAGCCCTGTCCACCCTAGATGCACGAGCCGCAAAAAGCGAAGCGATTGGTGGATTTTTACCCAATGTGAATGTCGGAGCAAACCACTCTTGGAATATCGGTCTAAATCAAAACATCACGACTGGGCTTTTGGAAGATGTGACCACACAATTTACCAATGCCTCTGTGAGCGTTGGCGTTGACCTTTATCGCGGTGGCCAAAATGTACTACAATTGCTTCGTGCCAATCTTGATCTGCTCGCCAGTCAATACCAAATTGAAGACATGAAAGAAGATGTGGCCTTATTTGTAGCCAATGGATATCTGCAAGCGGTATTTAGTCGTGAAGCAGTTGGTATTGAACAGTCACAACTCGAGTTGACCAAATTCGAACTCCAGCTAACACAAGAACAAGTACAAGCAGGAGTTTTGCCCGAGGGGGATCTTTTTGAAATGCAAGCCGTTTTGGCTTCACAAGAACAGCAATTGGTTGTCGCTCAAAACCAATATACCATGGCAAAGTTGTCATTGGCGCAGCTACTGCTTATTCAGGATTATGAAAATTTCGAAATTGCAGATGAAGACTTCGCAATTGAGGGTCAGGAAATCTTGGGTCAACGTCCAACAGATTTGGTCACAAAAGCACTTGATTATCGTAACGATATCAAATTGGCGCTGACAAATATTGACATTGCCAAAACCGATTTACAACTTGCCAAATCGGTTAGCAAACCAAGTCTTTCGGGCTTTTATTCGTATAGCTCGAGAATTTCGTATGCCGATCGCTTGGAGCAAACCAATACATTTGATTTGGTTGAGGTTGGCGTTGTTGAATCGACCGGGGAATCTGTTGTTCGCCCAATCTATAATCAAAGAGTCGTTGCAGCACTTCCAATTGAAGATCAATTGAAACTCAATGATGGCCATAGTTTTGGCTTGAGTTTCAACATTCCTATACTCAATGGGTTTTCATTGAAAAATAATATTGAGCGGTCAAAAATCAATGTTGAGCGCTTTGAATTTCAGTATAAACAACAGGTTTTAGACTTGGAAAATAGCATCAATCAGGCCTATAACGACAGCAAAGGAGCTCAGAAGGCATATGCGGCTGCTCAAAAAACCTTGGATGCACGAAGCAAAGCATACAGCTATGCACAAAGCCGATTTGAAGCAGGAGCAGCAACTGCTTTTGAGTTTAGTCAAGCTAAATTGCAATTTGAATCTGCACAGTCTGCATGGTTGCGCGCTAAGTATGATTTTATTTTCAAAATCAAAATTTTGGAGTTGTATTTTGGAATTCCAATTGCTGACTTATAGTCGGTAGCACTTTGTTTGCTATTTTTGGGTATGCTATCGCATTTACTTTGTATAGAAACCACAACAACACAGTGTTCGGTCGCACTTTGTGAAGGCGGCGAGCTATCTAGTTTGGCACAATCCAACCATGAGAACTATCATCATGCCCAACTCTTGCATATGTATATTGATAAGGTATTGTCAAAACACAATCTAAAAACTTCCGACTTGGCTGCTATTGCTTTGAGCTCAGGTCCGGGATCATATACAGGACTTCGAATTGGAGCTGCTGCCGCCAAAGGGTTATGCTACGGCAATGATATTCCCCTAATCGCAATTCCAACTCTGGATATTGTTGCACGTGAAATCTCACCAAGCGATGGTCATATCATTGCGACTCTTGATGCTCGCAGAGACGAGGTGTATTGTGCGATTTATACTCACGAATACCAGAGTGTACAACCTCCCAGCCCTCATGTAATTACATCTAATAGCTTTGCCGAATGGACAGCAAAAGGACCGGTTTATTTTGTGGGAACTGGACTTGAAAAATGCGAAAAGACTATCCATCAAAACACGCAATTTATTTTCCCGAAAGACTCATCATACCCTAGTGCAGCACATATGGTAAAACAGGCACAAGATGCTTTTGAAAAACAGGTTTTTGAGGATGTCGCCTATTTTGATGTAGACTATCTAAAAGCATTTCAAACAACCCCGCAAAAAAAGAACGTCTTGGGACAGTAAACCTAACCGTTGATTGCTGTAACGGCCTCAACCTTGCCTGGTAACATTTCGCGTAGCAATTGCTCGATTCCGTTTTTTAGCGTAAAAGTAGAGGAAGGACATCCGCTGCAAGCACCTTGTAAGATGACTTGAACTGATTTAAGCTCTTCATCGTATGAATCAAACACGATGTTTCCTCCGTCAGAAGCAACGGCGGGTTTGATATGTTGATCGATAATTTGGATAATTTTCAAAGCGGTGCCCGTGTACTGAGTTTGTGGAGCATTCTCTTTTGGGGATGCATCTCCAGTGACCACGGTCTTGTTGTCTGCGATATAATCGCGAAGGTATTGACGAAGGTCTTGTACAATTTCATCCCATTGGGCGATTTCATATTTGGTAATTGAGATAAAATTCTCATCCATAAACACTTCTTTGACATAGGGCTTATGAAACAATTCAGTCGCCAGAGGGGAGTTCATTGCCTCATCAATATTCTTAGCTTCATAAACTTCGCCCACAATACGTTTGCTACAAACAAATTTCATCACAGCAGGGTTAGGCGTACTTTCTGCATAAACTGAAATAGCTTCTTTTTGATCGACTTGTTTTTTGACCTGTCCACCCTGATTGAGGTAATCGGCGAGTTGTGATGCAACTTCTTCTTGTACATCAGTCCACTCAAGGATATCAAAACGCTCAACTTCGATCCAATTTTCAGTCAAACGAACATGCTTGACAAAGGGGAGGTAAAACAATTGTTGGATCAATGGGAAACCCCCAGCATCGTCAACATTGGAGAAGTCGATTTGATCGTCGCCTAAGGGCTGGTTGCTTTCAAAACGAATTTGAGTTGGGTGGTCAGTTGGTGCAATGGTAAACTGAAACATAGCTCATTTTTTCACAAAAATACACAAACCATACCATCAAACCCTTTGATTTTGTACATTTAAATATGATTTTAAAAACCGTACGTGGAAAAACGCCTATTCATGGGGAGAATTGTTTTTTTTCCGAGACTTCTGTTGTCGTTGGTGACGTGGTGATGGGTCAGGATTGTTCGTTATGGTACCACACAGTCATTCGAGGGGATGTCCACAGTATACGAATTGGAGACCGAGTCAACATTCAAGATGGTGTAGTAATTCATGCGACCTATGAGCGTTCTCCAACAACTATCGGAAATCGTGTTTCGATTGGGCATAATGCCATTGTGCATGGGTGTACAATCCACGATAATGTTTTGATTGGAATGGGTTCGATTGTGATGGACGACTGTGTGGTTGAATCTAACAGCATTATTGCTGCTGGGGCAGTCCTAACGCAGGGAACACACGTGCCATCGGGTACGATCTTTGGAGGGATTCCTGCAAAAAAGATTAAGGATATTTCTCCCGAACTCTTCAAAGGTGAAATCGAAAGAATAGCCGATAACTATACCATGTATGCGGGTTGGTTTACTGAATAGAAAGTTCAATGACATCATTAGGAGAAACAAATTGAAGCATGGTTTGTGAACCCCCCGTGCAGAAGTAAGTGGTATTCCCAAAATGTTGTGACTCACAACCTAATTCTTTATTATTTAAGACGCGCTCGACTTGTTTGGCGACAGCACCGTTGCAGTCAACGATTTTGATATGTTGTGGCAGGATTCGAGTTAAAATGGGAGTTAAAAAGGGGTAGTGTGTACACCCCAAAACCAAGTGGTCTGCCCCTTCCTCAATCATGGGTTGCGTATAGCTTTGCAAGAGTTGCTCCATTTCTTCGCTCTGTAGCATTCCACTTTCGATCATCTTGACCAAATCCTTTCCCTCCTTTTCGAGGATCCGAACTCCCAGGCCAAAGGCCGAGGAGGTTTTGTGAAAGAGTCCACTACTTAAGGTTCCTTTGGTTGCAAGTACACCAACAACTCCTGTTTTGGTTTGTAGGGCAGCTGGCTTGATTGCTGGTTCGATTCCGACAAAAGGGATCGAGTTGGTTTCTCGCAACAATTCGATAGCATTTGTTGTTGCGGTATTACACGCCACGACGATGAGTTTACATGATTGTTCACAGAGCCAATGGGTCAGTGTCTGACTTCGTTCTCGGATATTCTTGGGAGTTAGGGCGCCGTATGGAGTAAATGCGTTATCAGATATATAGATAAAGTTTTCGTACGGCAGCAAGGATCGAAGCTCACGTAACAGTGACAAGCCGCCCACTCCCGAATCAAATACGCCTATTGGATGATTACCCATAGTGTAAAAATAAAAAACTGCCCTGAAAAGGGCAGTTTTAAAAATTTTAATACATAAAAGTATTAAAAGCCAAGTTCAGTTTTTACGTCTGCCATCAGGTCTTTTCCTTTGGCCATGAGTACGGAAGATCCTTGACTGGAGTCCATCACATAGTCAAAACCTTGTGCGGTTGCAACTTTTTCGACCGCGGCACGTGCCTTTTCAATCAAAGGGCGTAGTAAGTCGGCTTGTTTTTTCTGCACGTCTTGTAGAGCTGTTTGACGAAACTGTTGGATATTTTGCTCCATACCCTGTAATTCTTGCTGACGCTTTTGATTTGTTAGGTCAGTCTGGTTTTCGGCATCTGCAGAGTAATTTTGCATTTTAGTTTGCAGTTCTTTTAAAGAAGATTCAATCTCATTGGTGTAATCCTTTTCGAGTTTTTGAATTTCTTCCTGCGCAGCGATAACCTCGGGCATCTCACCCACGAGTTTTTGAAAGTCGATGTGAGTAACCTTAGATTGTGCTTGGGCAGTAAAGCTCAAAAGAGCAATGCAGATTGCTGTTATATAGTGTGTAAATTTAATTTTCATTCTATTGAGGTTTAATTTTTTTTCTGCTCACTGGCTTTAGCCTTTCGTATTGAGTCCATTTCTCTTTTACGATTTTCTAAAATCTTTTGGCGAGCAGCATTTTGCTCTTGTTTACGAGATTCAACGAGTTCTTCTCGTGCTTTTTTCTTGTCTTTTTGATTGATATATTTTACAACGAGGTTGCTAATATCGTACTTTTTTTCTGAATGGAAGACCAAAATTTCAGCACTTCGATCAAATACATAATCTAGTTTTCGATTTTCTGCAACTTCTTTAACTGCTTCCAAAATTTTATCCTGAATAGGCTGAATAAAAATAACCCTTTGCGCCAACCAATCGCCTTGGGAGCCAAATCGTTTTTGCTGATAGGTATTGAGCTCTTCTTGTTCAAAGGCAATATCTTCTTCTTTCTCTTCAATCAATTCTTCTGTCAATAAAGGTCGTTCGAGATCCAATTTTTGCTGCAGATCATCAATTTTGCTTTGTTTGTTGCTGATTTCTTCTTTCCAAAAACTGATTTTATCCTCCAAAGCCGCATTGGCATCTTTATAATCATTGAGATTTTCAAGTACACGATCCATATCCATAAAGCCGATACGAACCCGGTTTTGGGCCATAATCAATGTAGTAAAGCTCAAAAAAAGACCAAGAAATAAGATTTTTTTCAAAACAAATTAAAATTGCTGACCGATGATAAAGTGAGTTTCCCAGCCATGGGGACTAAGATCGCCTTCAACAGGGCTATCAAACCCATATCCAAAATCGATTCCGAGAAGACCAAAAGCAGGCATAAAAATTCGAATCCCAAATCCAGCAGATCTTTTCATATCAAACGGATTATATTGTTTAAAATTGTTAAATGAGTTACCTGCTTCTAAAAAACTCAAAGCATAAATGGAGGCCGACGGTTTGAGGGTGATTGGATACCGCAACTCCAATGAGAACTTATTGTAAATCGTGGCGCCATCCCGATTCGATAAAGATTGATTTTCGTACCCTCGCATCGCTATTGTTTCTCGTCCATCGAGTGCATACTGTGAGAGTCCATCACCACCCAAATAAAATCGTTCAAATGGAATAATACCACGATCTGTGTTGTAAGCCCCCAAGTATCCAAACTCAGTATGTGTTTTCAATACCAGTTTGTCGATGATAGTACTGTACCATGAGCCAGAAAATTTCAATTTGTAATACTCCAACCATCGAAATTTTTCCTGATCAATTTTCGCTTGGTCTGGGGTCCCATCTGTATTTTGATAGGTAGCTTGATTTCCCAGATTAGCATAGTCTATATTATTGACTAAAGAATAGGGAAAAGAAACCTTTGCACTTACTGAAAATTGAGACCCGCCTAGTGGAAAAATTGGGTTTGTATAGGTATTATTCCGGGAAAGGGCAAATGTGTAATACAGATTGTTAGATACGCCATCTCCAAAGGTGAATAAGCCCGTATAGTAATTGTTTAAATCATAGTATTGATAACCAATTGCTTGAGAAAGGGTAAAGTAATCGTCAGGTACTTGCAAGCGTTTAGCCAAGCCTACATTTATGCCACGGATTTTAAAATACTGGCTTGTATCTGCACGACCTGTAAAGTAATTATATCGATATTGAGTGGTTTGTGAGATCGAAGTTGAAAATTGAACAGGCTGTTTACCGCCAAGCCACGGTTCTGCAAATGAAAAACTATAAGTTTCGTAAAAACGACTTTTTTGCAAACGCAAGGACAACTGTTGTCCATCACCCATGGGAACAGGCTTGTATGCCGATTTATTCCAGATGTTTCGCATCGAAAAATTGCTAAAACTCAACCCTAGGGTTCCGATAAAGCCTCCACCACCATATCCGCCTTGAAGCTCGATTTGACTGGCACCTTTTTCAACTAGACCGTATTCGATATCAACCGTGCCAGCATTTGGGTCAACATTCTTAAAGTCGGGAGAAATTTGCTCGGGATCAAAGAAACCGAGTTGACCCAATTCTCGAACTGATCGAACAACCAGATCTTTACTGTACAGTGCGCCTGGTTTGGTGCGGATTTCTCTATAAATTACATGGTCATTGGTCCGATCGTTACCGACTACCGTGATTCGATTAAAGTAAGCTGGTTTTCCTTCAATAATTCGAATTTCGAAGTTGATGGTATCATTCTCGGCACTGATTTCGACAGGGTTTACAGACGAGAATAAATAACCGTTGTTTTGATACAGGTTGGTCAAATCTTCTCCATCTGGCTTGGTGGGATCTGCTATACGTTTGCGGAGCAATACCCCATTATAAGTATCGCCTTTATCGATTCCCAATAAGCGGGCAAGGTCTCGATCGGAATAGACACTATTCCCCAAAAAGTTAATGTCTCCAAAATAGTATTTGTTTCCCTCAACCACTTTGATTTGAACGTCGATCTCATTGTCACTGGAAATTATTGTATCAGAAACCACTCGGGCATCGCGATGCCCTTTTTCTTTATAAAAGTCGATAAGATTATTCAGGTCTTGGTCGTAATCATATTCTATAAACTTTGATTTTTTCCAAAAGCGACCAAAGAACTTACGTTTGGTGTTTTTGAACTGCCTTCGTAACATACCATCACTGAATTCGTCGTTATCCAAAAATGTAATAGAGTTGATTTTCACACGGTCACCACGATCGATGAAGATCAGCATTTTTTCACTGTTGCTACCAACCGTATCTTTTTTGGTTTCGATAGTAACTTTAGTATTTAAAAAGCCATCTTTTTGGTATTTATTGACTATATAATTTTCTGTGGTTTCTAAAAAGTTTTCACTGATTTTTAGACCTTTTTTCAACCCTGTGTCGTCAATCAAACTTTGTAGTTTGTTCTTTTTGACCCCTATGACGGTAAAATCAGAAAGTGTTGGAAGCTCTTTAATGTAGATCTCAATATCAGCAGTATTCTCTTCCACTCGAGTGAGATAAAAGTTGATGTCACTAAATAGCTCGAGTTTCCAAAGTTTATTGATTACGGCACTGATGTCATCTCCAGGGATTCGAACTTGTTGTCCAGTCCGAAGCCCAGTATAAGCAACGACAGTTTGTGGGCTAAAACTTTTTATACCAGTGACTTCAATTTTACCCAAGGTGTACAGTTTTCCCTGATCAAAAGAGGGGGTTTGTTGTGCCAGTGAACTGCTAAATGCAGCTAGAAACAAAAAAATCCAAGGGGTGATATTATTCAGCAATTTGCTCACTCGTTTTTCCAAATCGACGTTCTCTTAGTTGATAATCTGTGATCGCATTGTGCAGGGAAGTCTCGTCAAAATCGGGCCAAAGCTCTTTAGTAAAATACAATTCTGCATATGCTATTTGCCATAGCAAAAAATTACTTAATCGGACTTCACCACTTGTACGAATCAGCAGATCGACATCTGGTAAATTTTGCGTGTAAAGATGCTTATTTATTATGTCTCCGTCAACATTTTCAACTGAAATTATGTTATTTTTAACTTTATGGCTGATTTCTTGAATTGCACGCTGGATTTCTTCTCTAGCACCATAGCTTAAGGCTAAGGTAAGTACCAACCCCGTGTTCGTTTTGGTTTGGTCCAAGACCTCTTGCAATTCGTATTGAACATTTTCGGGCATCATATCTGTATGTCCAATCGCATTCAGTCGAATATTTTTCTTTTTCATCAAAGGTAGTTCGCGCTTTAAAGCGCTGACAAGCAACTTCATTAAAGTTTTGACTTCGTGTTTTGGTCGATTCCAGTTTTCAGTTGAAAACGCATACAAGGTCAGATTATTTATTCGTAAGCGGGCAGCAGCTTCTACAACTTTACGCACCGATTTTGCCCCTTCACGATGACCAAAAACACGGGGTTGTTTTCGCAGCTTTGCCCAGCGACCATTTCCATCCATGATGATGGCAATGTGCTTTGGCAACCTTTTGATATCAATGTCAATTGCTGTCATAATAGACCTTCTATAAACCAACCACGGCCAAAGGAATAGGAAAGTGAAAATCCGCTATAGATTATCCAATCGTTGCTTAAACTGTTTCCAAATGCTGGCAGTTGATCAATTTCGTCGACAAATGTAGGAAAACTTCCATCGAGATTGTCGCTAAAGGTGTAAAGTGCTTTGACTTCAAAACCCAATAGAAAATTCATGCCCAAACGAGTTTTGATACCAACCCCAATGGGAATCGCAAATGAAAACTCATTGTTTTGATAATTGGCAACGGATTCACTAACTGGATAGTACAAGTCTCGGAATTTTAAATAACTCAACCCCGCAAATAAGTAGGGTGACCATGAAGTTTTAAAGTCAGAGAAATCCATTTCAAAATAATTAACCTCAAGTATGGCCGATGTATGGTTGATCGAATTGCTAAAACTGTTAGCACGTTCTTTTCTCAAGGGTTCTGCCGATATGGAATCGATACCCTGAATTGAACTCAACCCTAGTTCGACACGAAAGGTAAAACGGGGTGAAAAATTACTTTTGTAAAATAGCGTTGCCGAGGGTGATTTGACCGAGGGATTAACAAAAGTTGTTTTTCCAACCTCCCCAATGTAGTTCGTACCTCCTAGAAATAGCCCAACTTCTCGAAATTGCGCATTGGCAAATGTCGTGGGAATAATCAAGCACAATAGAATGAATCTCAAAACTGTACAGTATTTACGTATGCTAAACGAATCAGGATTTACATTTATTGCTTAATTACGTCGGTCTTTCCCCCAATGGAGTTTGTTGCGCAAGGTTTTGAAATAGCTATCTCCGTTCAGGCGTATTAAATGTAAGGGAAATGCTGCTTTTTGTATACGAATCTTATGTCCTGTTGGAATGGTGTGAATTCGTGAGTCCAAAGACAGTAGGTAGGCGTCTTCGCGACTAGATACCTGGAGTTCAATCACTTCATCCTCAGAAATAACCAAAGGGCGCGCATTGAGATTGTGTGGCGCAATGGGCGTGAGCACCAAGGACTTGCTGTTTGGATCTATAATAGGACCTCCATTGCTGAGCGAATACCCCGTTGACCCAGTAGGCGTAGAAACTATAAAACCATCTGCCCAGTAGGAATTGAGTGGTTCCCCATTGATTTTGGTGTGAACCGTAATCATAGCAGTTGAGTTTTTTCGACTCACTCCAACTTCGTTTAATGCCAAAGGGAAAGCGGTAATATCTGCCGAGGCACTCTCGACAATTACTTCAAGTAAAGTCCGCTTCTCTACGCTGTATTGACGTTCTACAAATGATTGTAGAGCAACTTTTATATCATCAGCCTGAAGGGTAGCCAAAAACCCAAGTCGACCTGTGTTGACGCCAATCACTGGAATCTCTGTATCGCGAATCAACTCCAACGAGCGGAGAAGGGTACCATCCCCACCAACTGAAAAAAAGACATCTGTGTCTTCACCCAGATTTATATGTGTTGAAAATGAGGAAAGCGTTTGGTTTTCTAACCATGTACAAATTGCCTCATGGCAAGTCACAGCAAGACCCATCGAGTGAGCGGATTCTAAAAGATAACGAACGGTTTGTTGGCAAGATTCGTCGTGAAGGGAGCTGTACACAGCAATTTTCATGGGCGACTAAATCGATAAGTATTTGTCTAAATACGAAGCGTGTTCTTTCAATTTATCTTCAAAATTATCCTCGTCATGCTTGCTAAGCACTTCATAGTCAAATCGGCGAAGTGTCGGTATGAGGTGCTTGAGATCTTGTGGGTCAACCTTAAGTATGATATCTACACAATCCTCATGCTCACGTTCAAGATGCATACTAGTAATTTCCACATGACAAAGCTCTAGAAGATGTGTGAGGTCTGACAACAAAAAGTCAACGCGATTTTTGCGAATGCTCAGTTGTGTTAGTTTTTGATAGACAGTTTCTTCATGCATAACTATAGCCAAAATAACGAAAAAAGTGGACAAACTGCTCCATTCCATGTATTTTTGCCAAAAAAAAGAAAATGACGAGTTTAAGTGTCAATGTCAACAAAATCGCCACTTTGCGTAATGCACGTGGAGGCGATATGCCCAATCTTGTACAAACCGCCAAAGACATGGAGAGCTTTGGGGCACAAGGGATTACCATACATCCACGCCCTGATGAGCGCCATATTCGATATCAAGATGCATACGAACTAAAAGAGGTAGTACAAACCGAACTCAATATCGAGGGCAATCCCATTCCCAAGTTTGTGGACCTTGTTTTAGCGGTCAAGCCCGCTCAAGTGACTCTAGTGCCCGATGCCGAAGATGCGATTACTTCTAATACCGGTTGGGATACCATTCAACACAAATCTTTTTTGACGGAAGTCATACAAGAATTTAAATCTAATGGCATTCGGACTTCTATTTTTCTTGATCCTGACCCCAAACAAGTTGATGGGGCAAAAGCCACAGAAACAGACCGCATTGAACTCTTTACAGAGGCCTATGCAAATGGGTTTCCAAAAAGTCCAAAAGCCGCGATTGCACCATATATAGAAACGGCAAAATCTGCAGTTGAATACGAAATCGGACTCAATGCTGGGCACGACCTTAACTTACAAAACATCTCCTATTTTCATCAGCATATTCCCAATTTGCTCGAAGTTTCAATCGGGCATGCACTTATTTGCGAGTCGCTTTATTTTGGACTTGAAAATGTAGTGAATCAATACCGTGTCAAACTCATATGAGTTTGCTCCACAGTCAAATTCTAGGAACTGGAAAGCCCTTGTTGGTCCTACATGGCTTTTTGGGCATGTCCGACAACTGGCGTACAATGGGCAGGCAATGGGCAGCTCGTTTTGAGGTGCACCTTATCGACTTGCGTAATCACGGGCGTAGCTTTCACAGTGATGCATTTTCCTATGCCGATATGGAAGCGGATTTGACGGCATATTGTGATCATCATCAACTGCAGCGAGTCGTCGTTTTAGGGCATTCCATGGGTGGCAAGCTTGCGATGCATTATGCGTCGTCTAATCCCGAACAAGTTGAAAAACTGATTGTTGCTGATATTGCTCCAAAGGCCTACACTTCAAATCATGATCAAATTCTGAAAGGACTAATGGACTTAAACACCTTCCCTCCCGAATCTCGTATAGATGCTGACCAACGCTTGAGTAACTTTGTCAATGACCAAACTACAAGATCTTTTTTACTAAAAAATTTATATCGAAAATCTGATGGCTATGGATTACGCATTAATGTAAGAGTTTTGAAAGAAAAGTTGGCGGAGGTAATGAAAGCTTCATTTGGAAATTATTATGGACCAACCCTTTTTTTGTCAGGAGAAAATTCAAATTATATTTTAGTAGAAGATCATATTAAAATTAAAAATCACTTTCCTAATTCTAAAATTAAAGTTATTTCTAAAGCTGGACATTGGCTTCATACTGAAAACCCAATAGCTTTTGAGGCTGCAGTTATGAACTTTCTAAAATGATTTAAAATTAAATTAATGATATTTCGTTTAATCAGCTAAAATTTCAAGTAGGTGTATAAACAAATTAATAATATCTAGATAAAGATTAACAGCAATATCTACAGCAACTGCCCAAGAAGTATCTCCAGAGGCAATTGCTTTTTCAAGTTGATTAAAATCGTAAATAAGATAAAAAGTAAAAATACATACTCCAAAATAGGATTGTAATAAACGTCTTCTTGAGGACTTAAAAACATAAGTATTAGATATACCAATGACAATGAGGGAAATTAAAAGAATGAATAAAACTGGACCTAAAAAACCAAAATCTCTGTCAGTTATATAATTAATGCCTGCAGTCAAAATTATTGCCATGGTAATTCCAATCAAAGTTTGGAAAACTATATTTTGCCATTCTTGGCTGTAACGGTCGTGAGTTAAAATATTTTTTTCAAAATCAGACCTTAGATTTTGAATAACATCAGATTTTGCATCGAAAAAATCTTTTGGGTCAGATTGGTAATAATAAACTGTTTTCTTCTCCTCTTCAGCGCCCCACCAAGACTTTTCTTTTTTTATGGATTTGGTACGAATTCCTTTTGACTTCAAATACTTTCTAAATTTGAATCCTTCACCTATATATGAAATTGTCGGTCCAAGTGACCAACCAATAAAAAATGAGAATAAAGCGCAGGAAATTATATTAGAAGGAAATTTATCCGCATTAACATATATAATAACTAAAAAAAGAAATTGACCAAAAACTGTAAATGCAAACTCTAACCTTGTCTCAAAAGCTTTATTCAATCTTGCTGCAATTGTTGTTAATATCAACATGCCACCCAAAATTAAAAATGTTCTAACAAACAATATATTTTCCACGATTAAATCTTTTTCTAAAAATATAAATTTTAATCTATAATCTTAAAATTTTTGAAAACATGATGTCTTTGTATAACGTTTTAAAATAAAGTAATTTTGCGCTTCCTTAAATAAATGCTATGCAAATAACGCGAAAAGACGTTGACGCACTAAATGCTGTCATTACAATCGCAATCAATAAGGGGGATTTAAGTCCCAAAATCGATTCGGTTCTCACTTCCTATCGAAAACGTGCAAATATCCCTGGCTTTCGCAAGGGCAATGTACCCATGGGATTGATCAAAAAGCAATATGGAGCTGCCATCAAAGCGGATGAGGCAAACAAAATGCTACAGGAATCATTATCCAACTATATCAGCAAAGAAAAAATTGCCTTATTGGGCAATCCACTCCCTGTTGAGCGCGAAGACTTTGACTGGGATGCCGACACCATGTTATTTGACTTTGAATTGGGATTAAGCCCATCGTTTGAGGTCAAACTAAAAGGGCGAAAAGCCATTACCCATTACCAGATTACAGCGGACAACGAAACCATTGACAAACAAATCGAAAGAATGCGTAGCCAATACGGGAGCTTGCATGCCGAAAATATTGTCGCCGGTGGTGTTGAGGTTACAGCCCAGTTTACAGCTGAGGGCGTGGACAACAAGTCCACCTTTTCTATCGATGACATCAAAAGCAAAGCCCAAAAGAAAAAAGTATTGGGGTCCAAAGTTGGCGACACCATCGAACTCAAAACTAAAGGGCTTTTTGCCGATGATCACAAGTTGAAGCATGTATTGGGTTTGGATCACGACAAGGCACATGGTTTGTCGATTCGGGTAAATTGTACAATCGAAGAAATCAACCGCAGAGAACTCGCCGACATGGATCAAGAGTTTTTTGATAAGGTCATGGGGAAAGACGCAGTGAAAAGCGTATCTGAACTCAAAGAAAAACTCATGGCAGATGCAGAACGTCAATTTGCAACCCAATCCGATCAGAAAATGCTAAACGACGTGACCGAGTCTCTGATTGACAACACCAAATTTAATTTACCTGCTGACTTTTTAAAAAAATGGATGCAAACCTCTGGTGAAAATCCAATTTCCGAAGATCAAGCAGCTGAGGAATATGCCAAAGCCGAACGCGGTATTCGATACCAATTGATTGAGGCAAAATTGGTAGAGCAGTACGACCTGAAAATCGATCGTGAGCAAATCAAATCCTTTGCAAGAGACATGATTCAAAGGCAAATGGCGCAGTTTGGTCGCACGGATGTATCCGATCAAGAACTCGACGATATTGCAGAGCGTATTTTGGGGAATCAAGACGAAATTAAGCGCATCTCTGATCAGTTGATGAGCAAGAAAATGACCGATCTGTTTCGTGAGGAGGCCAACCTAAAGATCAAGAAAGTGAGCTACGAAGATTTTGTCAAGCAAGCATACAAATCATAAATTGTCTATCTTTAAACCTTAACAAATACAATGGACCACAGTAAAGAATTTAAAAAATACGCGATTCAAGAGCATGGAATCAACAGTTTGTACTACGACCAATTGGTGAGTAGTATGACTCCATATATCATTGAAGAACGCCAAATGAATGTGGCACAAATGGATGTATTCTCACGTTTGATGATGGATCGCATTATCTTTTTGGGAACCGCTATCAATGACAGTGTGGCCAATATCATTCAGGCACAACTGTTGTTTTTGGAGAGTACAGACAAAACCAAAGACATTCAAATCTATATCAACTCTCCAGGCGGAGGGGTATATGCTGGTTTGGGAATTTATGATACGATGCAGTTTATCGGTCCTGATGTAGCCACGATATGTACCGGGATTGCAGCTTCAATGGCTGCAGTGCTTCTCTGTGCAGGTGCCGACGGAAAACGCTCAGGACTCACGCACTCTCGTGTGATGATCCACCAACCTTTGGGTGGGGCACAAGGACAGGCGTCGGATATTGAAATTACGGCTCGTGAGATTTTAAAACTCAAAAAAGAACTCTACGAAATCATTGCCAAGCACTCTGGACAGAAATACGATAAGGTCTACGAAGACTCGGATCGGGATTACTGGATGAAAGCCCCCGAGGCGAAAAAATACGGTATGATCGACGAAGTCTTGGTTAGGAACTAACACCCCATGGAAAACAAAGAACTTACCTGCTCATTTTGTGGAAAAAAGAAAGACGACACCAGTCTATTAATCGCTGGATTGGACGCGCACATTTGCGACCGCTGTATTGAACAAGCCAACGGAATAATTCTCGAAGAATCAACAAATAAAGCGGTGGAGGCTAATCGAGGAAACATTTCTTTGGGAAACCCCAAGCAAATCAAGGCATTTTTAGACGACTATATCATTGGTCAAAATTATACCAAAAAGGTGTTATCCGTAGCCGTTTATAACCATTACAAACGATTGCTTCAACAAAAAAACGATGTAGAAATCCAAAAGAGCAATGTTTTGATGGTTGGAGAAACGGGAACGGGTAAAACGCTCATTGCCAAAACGATTGCCAAAATGCTCAATGTGCCCTTGGCGATTGTTGATGCTACTGTGCTAACTGAGGCAGGCTATGTTGGGGAAGATGTGGAGAGTATACTCACTAGACTTCTCCAGGCGGCTGACTATGACCAAAGCAAGGCTGAAAAAGGCATTGTATTTATAGATGAGATAGATAAAATTGCTCGTAAAAGTGACAATCCGTCTATTACCCGTGATGTTTCAGGAGAAGGTGTTCAGCAAGCATTGCTGAAACTTCTCGAAGGGACGGTAGTCAATGTACCTCCCAAAGGTGGTAGAAAACACCCTGATCAGAAGTTTATCGAAATTAATACTGAGCACATCCTGTTTGTCGCAGGTGGTGCTTTTGATGGGATTGAAAAACACATTTCTAAACGGCTTAACATGCAGTCGGTGGGTTATAGTGCTGCTAAAAAAGGCGATCACTACGGAGTGTCAAACAACTTACTTTCCTATTTGGTCCCCTCAGATTTAAAAGCATTTGGATTAATCCCTGAAATTATTGGACGCTTGCCAGTGTTGACTCATATGGATTCTCTGGACGCCAAAGCATTACGTGCGATTTTGACCCAGCCAAAAAATGCAATCATCAAGCAGTATAAAGCGCTTTTTGCTTTAGATGAAATCGAATTTAGTATCTCAGATGGAGCACTTGACTTTATCGTTGAAAAAGCAGTGGAATATAAGTTGGGGGCACGTGGTTTGCGATCGCTTTGTGAGGCCGTTCTCACCGATGCGATGTTTGAGCTTCCTGGAACAAAAGAGAAAGAGTTTCGGGTCTCCAAAACCTATGCAGTCAATAAGCTCAATAAGTCAAAACTGCAAGCACTAAAAGCAGTTTCTTAGCGATTCATTTCTAGTAGAATATCAACAAATTCTCGACTGTTAGACAGCCGCGGGATTTTATTTTGTCCGCCCAGTTTGTTTCTATCTTTTAACCAATCGTGAAATAAGTTTTCTCTTCCAATATGTATTTCTAAAGAGTCGAGAGTCATGTTTTTATATCGCTTTGCTTCATAGTCTGAGTTGAGCTCTTGCAAGCGTTTGTCAAGGTCATTCATAAATTGATCTATATCCTTTGGAGGTGATTTGAACTCTACAATCCACTCGTGTTTTCCTTTTTTCTTCCCATTCATAAAAACGGGGCCAGCAGTAAAGTCAATGACCGAAGTTTGATGTGCTTTACTCACATCGGCAAGGGCGGTTTCTGCGTTTTCAATTACAAGTTCCTCCCCAAATACATTGATATGGTGCTTGGTTCGTCCAGTGATTTTAAAACGAAAAGGGTTGGTTGAGGTAAAACGTATGGTGTCCCCAATTTGATAGCGCCAAAGGCCTGCATTGGTCGTGATTACTACAGCATAGTTTTTTCCCGTTTTGACTTCGGACAAGCGAATCGCAGTTTGATTGTTTGTTCCATAGGTATCCATGGGGATAAATTCATAAAAGATACCATAATCGAGCATCAATAGGAGTTCGTCAGAGTCATTTAGATCTTGTATGCCAAAAAAGCCTTCGGAAGCATTATAGATTTCATAATATTGAAAATCGTCACTAGGGAAAATATTGTGATATTCGTTTCGATAAGGATTAAAGCTCACTCCGCCATGGAAGTACACTTCGGCATTTGGCCATAATTCCAAAAGATTTTGATGATCAGTTTGTTCTTGAATCTTTTGCAAAAGGACAAGCATCCATGATGGTACTCCTGCTAGGGAGGTAACATCTTCATTGACGCACGCTTGGATGATGGCTTGCATTTTTGTTTCCCATTCCTCCATCATTGAGACCTTATGACTAGGTGTACTTACAATCTCTGCCCAAAGTGGTAGATTCTCGATGATAATCGCAGATAAATCTCCAAAATAGGTGTTGTTTTCTTCGTAAAGAGACTTACTTCCACCCAAGCGCAATGCCTTTCCCTGAAAGAGTTGCGAATCGGGATTGTTATTAAAATACAAGCTCAGCATATCTTTACCAGCCTTAAAATGACATTCATTAAGAGCTTCTTTTGAAACGGGGATAAATTTGCTTTTGGCGTTAGTTGTACCACTTGATTTGGCAAACCATTTGATATTGGAAGGCCAAAACAGGTTCTGTTCCCCTTTTCGAGTCCGACTGATGAGATCAGCCAAGTTCTCATAGGATGAGATAGGCACTTGATCTGCAAACTGTTTGTATGAAGTGATAGATGAAAATCCATGTTTTTGTCCAAACCAAGTGTTTTTGGCTTGATCGATTAGCTTGGTTAGCAATTCGCTTTGCACCTCGTTGGGGTATTTGAGAAATAGCTCAATCTGGTGTACCCTCTTTTTGAGGAACCAAGACAATACAGAATGGAGCAACGGGATGGGCATAAATAGAGTATATTTATGACAAAAATAACGAAAAAAAGAACGATGATTGAAGGCCCTTTGTGCAAGATGAGAACGGAACTAAACGAACCGATCGATTACTATATGAAGTTCCCATCTGTGTTTGTTCGTGTCAATGACCTTATCGGGAAATCAATTTCCTTGACCCATACTGGCTTTTGCTGTATGAGCTGTGGTATTGATCAACCGATTTTTAGACAGGGTTTTTGTAAGTCTTGTTTTTTTGAAATGCCGAGCGCAGGCGATTGGGTGATGCGTCCAGAGCTCAGTAAGGCCCACTTGGACATTGAAGACCGTGATTTGACTTATGAAAAAAAAGCACAGCTGCAACCTCATATTGTTTATCTGGCTGTGTCTAGTGGTCTTAAAGTAGGGGTAACACGAAAAACACAAGTACCCACTCGCTGGATCGATCAAGGGGCTCACCAAACCATTCCGATTGTGGAGCTACCAAACCGATACTTGGCTGGAATTACGGAAGTTGCACTCAAGGCACACTACAACGACAAAACCAATTGGCGACAAATGTTAACCAATATTCCGGAAACCATGGACCTTGTATCGGAAAGAAAACGGGCCTTGTCCTATCTTCCAGATGAAGTAAAAGACTATTCTAGTAGTGCACTGCAAGAAAAAACATTGTATTTACAGTTCCCACTCCAAAGTCTGCCTCCAAGTGTAACGAGTGTAAATCTTGTGAAGACAAAACAATTTACAGGAACTCTTATGGGTGTAAAGGGGCAATACCTTATTTTTTCGGATAACAAAGTCATTAATGTACGTGGACATGAAGGGGTTTGTGTCTCTCTATCAGTTGCTTAATTCAATGCCCTATACACCTCGTTTTGAAAAGGTGTATTGATATCTTCCCCACCTGGCATCTGCTGGGTCATTGTGATACCAATGGCCTTTTTTTCTGGGTCGATAAAAAAATGTGTACTGAAATAACCGCCCCATTGGAGTTGTCCAGTCCCACCTGGGCGATTCATTTTTTCCGGTATCAAGATGACCGAAAACCCCAATCCAAATCCAGCTCCTTCTTCACTATATAAATCAGCAGTATGATTGGTTCGGATGTTCTTTACAGTATCTGCTTTGAGAATTTGAGCCCCATTCCAAGTTCCATTGTGAAGGATCATCAAACAGAACTGCGCATAATCAGTAGCTGTTGAAAACAAACCGTGGGTACCTCCATAAATGGTATTTCCTGAAGTAGGGACTTGCTGCTCGTGTCGTTTGACAGTATTTCTTTCATTTCTACTATGGAGTTTCATTACACGTCGAGATTGTAATTCATCCAGGTTATAGCCCGTATCATTCATGTCAAGGGGGTCAAAAATATTTATCTTGAGATAGGTTGGTATGGATTGTTTGGTAACTCGCTGAAGGATTAGTGCCAAGATATCTGCGCCAGCACTATAGTACCACTGTGTTCCTGGCTGCGCCACTAGCGGAAATGATAAAAGTGTTAACACCCTGTCTTCTAGGGATTCATGAGAACGATAGTTTAGCGTTTCATCATATAGCGCTTTGAAAATCTGCTTATCAAGATTACTGTCACCAAGCCCATGAGATAGGCCTGAAGTATGGGTGAGCAAGTCGAGAATTGTCATAGATTTATTGACCTTTTGTGTTGGGCTATCTACTCCAAGATCAAGGTTGAGGGCCACCCTTAAATCTTTTACTTCAGGTATATACATTTCAATTGGATCATCAAGTGCCACTAGGCCACGCTCAATAAGCTGCATAATAGCAACACTCATGATGGGCTTTGTCATGGACTGGATGTAATATATGCTATTGGTTTTAAGAGGAGTCTTAGCGGCAACATCCGCAACCCCTTGGGCTTGATGCCAAACAATATGATCATTCAAAACAATTAGTGTTTCAACTCCTGCTAAGGATTTATTTGAAATCGAATGCTCATAGTGAGCATAGAGGGAGTCTAAGGAACTTTGGCGAAAGTCTTGCCCATGACCAACAACGATGCATATCAGCCAAAAAATGACAAATAAAATTGAGTGTTTATCGTTAAAGTTTGATTTCTTCATTTATCTCTAGCTTATAGTAGGAACGAATCCAATTGACACTCAAATAGAGTAAGGGCGTATCGATAAGAGCCACTAGAATTTTAAATACAACGCCAGAGATTAAAAGACCGAGGAAAGTATCCCATGGCAACACACCAAAGACACATAACAAGCCAACGACTGTAAAGGTATCGATAAACTGAGAGGCAAAGGTAGAGAAGTTGTTTCGCAACCATAGGTGTTTACCTTCCGTTAGGTTTTTCCAAAAATGATAGATACGAATGTCGATAAACTGTGCAAAAAGATACGCCATCATTGAAGCCAATACAGCAATGGGCGATAAGGCAAATACGTTCTTGAAGGTTGCATCTCCGATGGGTGAATTTGGGAGCGCAGGGACTATGCCAGCCAGCAGAAGAATACCCATGGAAAAAAAAGATGCAAAAATACCGGCAACTACCACTCTGTTTGCAGCCTTTCTACCAAAAATTTCAGAGATCAAATCGGTTACCAAAAAGGTTATGGGATAGGGTAGGATGCCGACAGAAAGCTCAAACAATTTGTTTCCCATGATTACCCAATCGAAGGGATACCAATAGAAAAATTTCTGAAAAATAAGATTAGATACAACTAAAGAGGTGATAAATAGTGCGGCAAGATATAGATAGAGTTTTTGCGCGGCAAGATGTTTTGAGGAGTCCATTAACGGATATTGAGTTCAAAAGGAATCCGCGCCTGAATATGGTCGATTTGTGTTTTTTGTTTTGAAAATAATAATTGAAAATACTGAACTGATTTTTCAATGTCAGTTTGCCCAAACGGACTTGACTGAAGAGATTGAAGGAAGGATTCAAAATCATCGCTAAACTTGGGGTAGTTCGTTGTTCGATAAGATTCTGTTTCTGCTAACTTAGCGGCATAGGCAACGGCTTCTTCAAGTCCACCTAAAGAGTCAACCAAGCCAATATTGTAAGCGTCAGAACCACTCCAAACGCGACCTTGTGCAACCATGTCAACTTCCTCAACACTCATATTTCTGCCCGTTGCAACACGCTCCAAAAAGGTTGAGTACACACGTTTGATTTGTTGTCTGATTTCCTGTCTTGCCGATGGAGTGAGAGACTTCATTGGGCTATAAAGCAATGCGTTTGGATGCGTGCTTACTTGTTCTGCACGCACGCCCCAGTTTTTGGCCAAATCCTCAACAAGTGGGAGAATACCAAATACGCCAATCGATCCCGTGATTGTTGTTGGCTCAGCAAAGATATAGTCTGCTCCTGCAGCAATATAGTACCCACCAGATGCAGCCACGTCACCCATAGAAACCACAACTGGCATTTCTTCTTGTAGGGCTTCTATTTCTTGATAAATCAGTTCCGAAGAAAGTGCGCTGCCACCTGGAGAGTTTATGCGGATGACCGCAGCTTTGGTTCGATCATTCTCTTTTATTTTTTTGAGAGTTCGTATAAATAGCTCTTGTCCGATTTGAAATTCACCACCCTCACCATAAATTATCTCTCCTTGGGCATATATCACGGCAATTCGATCTTTACCATCGCCAAGATGGGATTTGACAGTTTGTTGATAGTCTTCAATATCAATGGTGTTTAGCTTATCGTCCTCACCTAATTCCATTTGGTTTCTCAACAACTCATTGTACTCGTTTCGTAAGAGTGTATTATCAACTACCCCGATTTTCACTGCATTTGCAGCAACTGAGGCATCTAAATTCGATGCAATTTGATTGATTTTTTCGGAATTCAAAGCTGTGCGTTCTTCCATTTTCACAAGCATTTCTTTCCAGAAGCTATCCAAGAGGGATTTGATTTGTTGCCGATTTTCATCGCTCATTTCATCTCGTAAAAAGGGCTCGACAGCACTTTTGTAGGCACCATTTCGAATCACTTGCATCTGAACGCCAGTAATGTCTTGAAATTCTTTCAGGTAGAGAACTTCAGAAGCAAGCCCACTAATATCTATACCGCCTTCAGGATGAACAAAAACAGAATCTGCAACCGATGCGAAATAGTAGTCTTTTTGGGTATAAAAATCATGATAGGCATAGATGAACTTTCCAGACTCTTTAAAATCTGTAAGCGCATCACGCATAGCTTGGGTTTGTGACATCCCAGACTGCAAAAAGGTGTGCTCAATGCTGATTCCTTCAATTCGTTCGTCGTCCTTTGCTGCGCTAATAGAGGACAAAATTTTATCCAAACCAACCGCCTCAGCATCGAGATCAAAAGCTGCTTCTAATTCAAACTGATTTGGACTGCGATCCGTAACTGGCTTTTGCAAGTTGATTGTCAAGATTGATTTTTCTTTTACACTCACCTCTTCAGTACTGTCAATTGATGAAGCCACACCAGCAATGATTATAAATAGAAACACAAAGGCGAGTAGAATGGCGATGAAGGTTCCAAGAACTGAAGCGAGTAAATTTTTTAAAAACTGCATAGCAAGCTTATTTCTACAAATATAAATGAATATGATTTCTTTTACGACTTTTGTGATGTGGAAATGAGAAATATATACATTGCTTTGGGAAGCAACATGGGCGATCGCCTAGCCAATCTTCAGCAAGCTGTTAATCGGATCGACAATGAAATTGGTCAAGTCTTGCAGTGCTCCTCTATATATGAAGTACCAGCTGTGGGTTTTTCTGGCGCCATTTTTTTAAATGCTTGTCTGGTTGCTGAGTCAGAAAAAACACCCAAAGCCATTTTGAAAGTCCTTAAAGCTATAGAAAATAAAATGGGCAGAAAACCAGTTGCTGACGGGTTGTACCAAGATCGAATGATTGACCTCGATTTGATCATGGTTGACGATGAGGTTCTTTACTCCAACGAGTTGACGTTGCCTCACCCGCGATTTCATGATCGCTTGTTTGTCCTTCAACCCCTTTGTGAGATTGCTCCTGAAAAGAGTGTACCAAATATTAACCAAACTGTTGCTCAACTGAAGAAGACATGCTACGATCCCACCAAAATTTCTCCATTTCACGAAGGATTACAACGGCCTGCAATTCACTTTTTGAGACAATTCAATCGTATTTGTGTAGAAGGCACTATTGGTTGTGGAAAGACAAGCTTGGCCAAACGAATAGCCGAAGATCTTCAGTCAAAGATTTTTTTGGAGCGTTTTGCTGAAAATCCATTTTTACCCAAATTTTATGATGATGCAGACCGCTATGCTTTTCCATTAGAAATGTCATTTTTGGCGGACCGCTTTAAACAGCAACGCGAACTGTCCGAACAACTCAATTTGTTTGGTCAAGGTGTTGTGTCAGATTATGAAGTACACAAATCTTTGATTTTTACTCAGTTTACCCTATCATCTGATGAGTTTGCACTTTATCGCACAATATTTTACAATATGATGCCCGATGTGCAAAAGCCAGACTTGTATATTTTACTGAAACAAACCACCCCCAGGTTATTGACAAATATCAAAAAAAGAGGGCGGAGCTATGAGCGAACGATTGATGCAGAATATTTGGATAAGGTGCGCCAGGGTTATCAAGACTTTAAGCGATCTCATCCAGACTGGAACATTGTTGAAATCGACTTGAGCGAGCTCGATTTTGTGACAAACGACAGAGATTACCACAAAGTGATCAATCGGCTTAGAAGCGCTTTGTCAACGAACTAAACAATTCCCAAACAACCAGCCCTACACTAACTGAAACATTTAGAGAATGTTTTGTGCCTTTTTGAGGGATTTCCAATACCGCATCGGCAGCACTGACAACCTCTTGTGATACACCTTTGACCTCATGTCCAAAGACCAACGCATAAGTGGTTTCAGGGAGAGGGTTAAAATCCGACAAACTTGTTGACCCTTCCGCCTGTTCGACTGCCAAAACGACGACCCCTTTGGATTTGAGATTTTGAATTGCATATATGGTGTTTTCACAGTATTGCCACTGCACACTTTCTGTCGCACCCAAAGCAGTTTTTCGAATGTCCTTGTGGGGCGGGGTTGCTGTAATCCCACATAGGAAAATTTCTTGGACTCTAAACGCATCAGCTGTACGGAAAATCGATCCGACATTATGGGTGCTTCTCACATTGTCTAAAACCAAAACAAGGGGACTTTTAGGGGCTTGTTTAAAGCTATCCAAATCCAGCCGGTTGAGCTCTTTATTTTTGAGTTTGCGCATGAATCAAAAATACAACTTGATTGGCAAACAATGTTCCAAAGCAAATAAGTATTTTAGCAATACAACACAATTGAATTTGGCCGCAAAAACATCATCCAAGGTAACACCGTTGATGAAGCAATACAATGAGATAAAGTTAAAATATCCAGATGCTTTGTTGTTGTTTCGTGTGGGGGATTTTTATGAGACTTTTGGAAACGATGCGGTACGGGCAGCAGGCATTTTGGGAATTGTACTCACCAAAAGAGGTGCAGGTAGCACGAGTGAAACAGAGCTTGCGGGATTTCCTCATCATGCCTTGGAAACCTATCTCCCAAAATTGGTTCGAGCAGGTGAGAGAGTTGCCATTTGCGATCAATTAGAAGATCCAAAAGCAACAAAAAAATTGGTGAAACGCGGTGTGACCGAACTCATTACACCTGGGGTGACCTTGACAGAAGGGGTTTTGGATGAGAAATCAAACAACTTTGTCGCAGCCCTACATATTCACAAACTAATGCATGGTTTGGCCTTTCTCGATATTTCCACCGGGGAGTTTCAACTCACCCAAGGAAGTCAAATGGAAATGGCGATGCTGATTCAACAATTGGATGTCAAAGAAGTTTTGGTTGCCAAGCCGATGAAAAAGCAAATCGTGGAAAGCTATGGTACACAGTTTCCAGCATATTTTTTGGAGGATTGGGTGTTTAATGAGAATTATGCTACAGAGCAACTTCAAGATAAATTTGGGGTTGCTTCACTTAAGGGCTTTGGGATATCGGAATTGTCGGCTGGAGTTGTCGCTGCGGGTGTAATTCTTTACTATCTTAATGAAACTGAACATGCGCAGTTGGGTCATATTACGCAAATTCGTCGCTACGATCGAGAAGCACATATGTGGATGGATCCATTCACCATTCGAAATTTGGAACTAATATACCCCAATGCGCCCCAGGCAACCACCCTTTTACAGGTTATGGATCACACCAAAACACCGATGGGTGGGCGCATGCTCAAGCGTTGGATGGTTGCACCACTTACCGATTTAAAAGCCATTCAAAGACGCCAGGACGTGGTAACGGATTTTTATGAGCAACCCACCCAAAAACAGCGTATGCAAGACTTGCTCCAAGCTGTAGGGGATTTGGAGCGTTTGATGGCAAAAGTGGCTACTGGAAGAATTGGACCTAGAGCAATCAACCAGCTCAAAAACACACTGTTTCTGATTCCTGAGATCAAAGAAATTACATCTAAAAGTGATCAGAACGCCCTACAGTCTTTGGGGAATGGTTTGGAACCATGTAAGGATTGTTGCAAATGGATTTCGGAAAGATTATCCGAAGATGCCCCTGCGCAATTGGGTAAAGGGGACACTATCGCCGATGGTTTTTCTATTGAGCTCGATGAGTATCGTTCAATGGCTCGAGGCGGAAAAAAAATCCTAGATGAAATGCTGAAAAGAGAGTCAGAAAGTACGGGGATTAGCTCACTAAAAATATCATATAATAATGTGTTTGGGTATTATATCGAGGTGCGCAATACACACAAAGACAAGGTGCCAGAAACGTGGATTCGCAAGCAAACCCTAGTCAATGCTGAGCGCTATATAACCGAAGAACTCAAGACATATGAAGCAAAAATTGTGGGGGCTGAAGACCAGATTTCACAACTTGAACAGCGCTTGTATCAAGAGCTTGTTGAGGGACTAGTACCATACATAGAAAGTATACAGCAAAATGCACGTTTGTTGGCAGAGCTTGACTGTTTATGCGGTTTTGCCAGCATGGCCAAGACAATGAACTACCATTGCCCAATGGTCAATGATAGCGATTCGTTAACCATAATTCAAGGGCGTCATCCAGTGATTGAGTATCAAATGCCTCCGCAAGAATCCTATGTACCAAACGACTTGGTGCTGAACAAAAAAGACCAACAAATCATTATGATTACAGGGCCCAATATGTCGGGAAAATCGGCCGTTCTACGACAAACTGCACTGATTGTACTGATGGCACAAGTAGGAAGTTATATCCCAGCAGATCGGGCTGAAATTGGAATTGTTGACAAACTCTTTACGCGAGTTGGGGCGAATGATAATATCTCATTGGGGGAATCAACCTTTATGGTCGAGATGAACGAAACCGCCGCTATTGTCAATAATTTGTCAGAACGTAGTTTGGTTTTGCTTGATGAGATTGGGCGAGGCACCAGCACCTATGATGGGATATCAATTGCGTGGGCGATTGCGACTTATTTACACGAACATCCTCACCGACCCAAAACTTTATTTGCTACACACTATCACGAACTCAATGAAATGACAGAGCAATATGAGCGGATTCAGAACTATACGGTTTCTGTTAAAGAGCTTAAAGATGAGGTATTGTTTTTACGAAAATTAGTTCCTGGTGGTAGCGCCCACAGCTTTGGAATTCATGTGGCAAAGATGGCAGGGATGCCTAAGTTTATCTTGCAGCAATCA
>CACAZM010000019.1 GCA_902536935.1 uncultured Bacteroidota bacterium
GTAATATAACTTCAGGTGCTTTGATCTCGACCAAACGCTTAAGACGATTGTTACGGATAATGACTCTTCGATATAGATCGTTTAAGTCAGACGTGGCGAAACGACCACCATCAAGAGGCACCAAAGGACGTAGCTCTGGCGGAATGACCGGAATGGTCTTCATAATCATCCACTCTGGTCGGTTCTCGCGGTTCTTGTTGGCTTCCCGGAATGATTCGACAACTTGAAGGCGTTTCAAGGCCTCAGTTTTTCTTTGTTTGGACGTTTCATTGTTGGCTTTGTCACGCAAATCGTAGGACAATCCGTCCAAGTCTATGCGACTCAACAATTCAATAAGACACTCTGCACCCATCTTCGCTATGAACTTCTCAGGGTCTGAGTCTTCAAGATATTGATTTTCTGTTGGAAGCTTTTCAAGGATATCAAGGTACTCTTCTTCAGTCAGGAAGTCCATTTTTTGGACTGGCTCCCCTTCGGCATTAGTCGCCCCACCTGGTTGAATGACTACATATCGCTCATAATAGATTATCATGTCGAGCTTTTTCGAAGGAAGACCCAGAAGGTAACCAAGTTTGTTTGGAAGTGAACGGAAATACCAAATATGTGCAACAGGAACGATTAGACTTATATGTCCAACTCTATCTCTACGAACTTTTTTCTCGGTAACCTCTACACCACAACGGTCACAAATAATCCCTTTGTAACGAATTCGCTTGTATTTTCCACAAGCACATTCAAAATCCTTGACAGGACCAAAAATACGCTCACAAAACAGACCGTCTCTCTCGGGCTTGTGCGTACGATAATTAATCGTTTCGGGCTTTAAAACCTCACCACGTGACTCTGCAAGAATCGTTTCTGGTGATGAAAGACCGATAGAAATTTTGTTAAAACTGATGGTTTGCTGGTTGTCGTTAAATCTTGCCATTGTTTTCTAACGGATTTAATTATTCTTCTAAACGTATATCGAGTCCAAGACCCTTTAGCTCGTGCATCAATACATTGAAAGATTCTGGTAGCCCTGGTTTAGGCATGGCCTCACCTTTCACGATCGTTTCATATGTTTTTGCACGTCCGACCACATCATCTGATTTGACCGTAAGTATTTCTTGCAGTGTACTGGAAGCACCATAGGCCTCTAGTGCCCAAACTTCCATTTCCCCAAATCGCTGTCCCCCGAACTGCGCTTTACCACCAAGTGGTTGCTGCGTAATCAATGAATATGGCCCAATTGATCTTGAGTGCATTTTATCATCCACCATATGTCCGAGTTTTAGCATATAGATCACACCCACAGTTGCTGGTTGATCAAAACGTTCTCCAGTTCCGCCATCATAAAGATAGGTGTGTCCAAACTGAGGAATACCAGCTTCCTTGGAGATTTCGTCTACTTGGTCACTTGATGCGCCATCAAAAATTGGAGTTGCAAAGGTTTTCCCTAGTTTTTGCCCTGCCCAACCCAAAACAGTTTCATAAATCTGACCGATATTCATTCGGGAGGGTACCCCAAGTGGATTCAAAACAATATCAACTGGCGTTCCATCTTCCAAGAATGGCATGTCTTCCTGACGTACAATTCGTGCAACAATACCTTTGTTACCGTGACGCCCAGCCATCTTATCCCCAACTTTTAGCTTGCGCTTCTTAGCGATATAAACCTTGGCTAGTTTTAAAATCCCTGCAGGAAGTTCATCGCCAACCGATATGGTAAACTTATCTCGCCGTAATGCACCTTGTAAATCATTTTCTTTGATTTTATAATTATGCATCAAATTATTGACTAGGCCGTCGACATGATTATCTACAGTCCACGTACCGCTAACTAAGTGAGCGTAATCATCAACTGCATTTAACATTTTCAATGTAAACTTCTTTCCCTTTGGCAAGACTTCCTCACCGAGGTCATTGAAAACACCTTGACAAGTTTTACCATTAAGAAGTGAAAATAACTTCTCAACAAGAATTGATTTCAACTCTTTAAACTTCACTTCAAACTCATCCTCGAGCTCAAGCAATTCTTGTTTGTCTTGCGTTCGACGTCTCTTGTCCTTAACAATACGTGTAAATAACTTTTTGTCGATAACCACCCCATTGAGTGATGGAGGTGCTTTCAAAGACGCATCTTTTACATCGCCTGCTTTATCACCAAAAATGGCGCGCAATAGCTTTTCCTCTGGTGTTGGATCAGATTCTCCTTTTGGTGTAATTTTCCCAATCAAGATATCACCCGCATTTACCTCAGCACCGACACGAATCATACCGTTCTCGTCCAAATCCTTAGTGGCTTCTTCACTGACATTTGGAATATCGTTGGTCAACTCTTCTTTACCGAGTTTGGTATCGCGAACCTCTAAAGCATATTCGTCAATATGAATGGAGGTAAAGATATCATCCCGAACCACTTTTTCAGAAATCACAATTGCGTCCTCAAAGTTATACCCCTTCCAAGGCATAAAAGCGACTTTCATATTACGACCAAGTGCGAGCTCACCATTTTGTGTGGCATAACCCTCACAAAGAACCTGACCTTTTTCAACGCGGTCTCCAACTTGGACAATTGGCTTAAGGTTGATAGTAGAACCTTGGTTGGTTTTTCTAAACTTCACCAATGGATATTCCTTTTCGTCAGACTCAAAACTAATTAAACGATCTTCTTCGGAAGAGTTATACTTAATTTTGATGATGTTGGCATCAACGTATGTCACCACACCCCCTGCTTCAGCATTGATTAATACTCTGGAATCTCTGGCGACCTGACGCTCTAGCCCAGTTCCTACAACAGGAACTTCTGGGCGTAGTAAAGGCACTGCCTGACGCATCATGTTTGAGCCCATCAATGCACGGTTCGCATCATCATGCTCTAAAAATGGAATTAGAGATGCAGAAATCGACGCAATCTGGTTTGGTGCAACGTCCATATAATCCACTTGAGATGGCTCAACTACTGGATAGTCAACTTCAGAACGTGCTATCAACTTATCCACATTAATTTTTCCATCCTTATCTTTGGAAACATGTGCCTGTGCAAATAGTTTTTCTTCCTCTTCCTCAGCAGTGAGGTATTGCATTTCACTGAAATCGACGACCCCATCGATGACTTTTCGATATGGTGTCTCGATAAACCCAAGGTTATTTACTTTCGCAAATACACTCAAGGAGGAAATCAAACCAATATTTGGCCCTTCAGGCGTTTCGATAGGACACATACGACCATAATGTGTATAGTGAACATCGCGAACCTCGAACCCTGCTCTTTCCCTCGAAAGACCACCAGGGCCCAAAGCAGAGAGTCGTCGTTTGTGCGTAATCTCAGCAAGTGGGTTGGTTTGATCCATAAACTGAGAAAGCTGATTGGTTCCAAAGAAGGAATTAATAACAGAAGATAGGGTCTTGGCGTTGATCAAGTCAATAGGAGTAAACACCTCATTGTCACGAACATTCATGCGCTCACGGATGGTACGTGCCATTCTTGAAAGGCCCACCCCAAACTGAGATGAAAGTTGCTCTCCTACTGTACGAACTCGACGGTTTGACAAGTGGTCAATATCATCAATTTCTGATTTAGAGTTAATCAACTCAATCAAATACTTAATAATTGTGATGATATCATCTTTAGTTAAAACTTGTTTGTCCATTTCAATATCAAGTCCTAATTTTTTGTTCATTCGATAACGTCCAACTTCCCCGAGGTTATACCTTTGGTCAGAGAAAAACAGTTTATCGATAATCCCTCGAGCGGTTTCCTCATCGGGTGGTTCAGCATTACGCAACTGACGGTAAATATGCTCAACTGCCTCTTTTTCAGTGTTGGTTGGATCTTTTTGAAGAGTGTTGTGTATAATTGCATAGTCAGCTGATGCAAGGTCTTCTTTGTGTAGCAAAACCGTTTTAGCATTTGCTTCCACAATTTGATCTATATGTTCTTTTTCAAGAACAGTGTCTCGATCTAAAACAATCTCGTTTCTTTCAATCGAAACAACCTCACCAGTATCTTCATCTACAAAATCCTCAAACCAAGTATTAAGAACACGAGCAGCTAATTTTCTCCCCAATACCTTTTTCAAACCGGCTTTGGATACTTTGATTTCCTCAGCAAGATCAAAAATCTCCAAAATGTCTTTATCTCTTTCAAAACCTATAGCACGGAAAAGAGTTGTAACAGGTAATTTCTTTTTACGATCGATATATGCATACATCACACTATTGATGTCTGTCGCAAATTCAATCCATGATCCCTTAAATGGAATTACTCGAGCCGAGTAAAGTTTCGTTCCATTTGCATGGTATGACTGGCCAAAGAAAACACCTGGAGACCTGTGGAGTTGTGAAACCACAATCCGCTCTGCGCCATTAATCACAAAAGTACCACTTGGCGTCATGTATGGAATGGTTCCTAAAAACACATCTTGTACTATCGTTTCAAAATCCTCATGCTCAGGATCAGTGCAATACAATTTCAAGCGAGCTTTTAAAGGAACGCTGTATGTCAGTCCACGCTCAATACACTCAATGATGGAGTATCTTGGCGGGTCGACAAAATAGTCGAGAAACTCTAAAACAAACTGATTCCGGGTATCGGAGATTGGAAAATTCTCTTTAAAAGTGTTAAAGAGACCTTCATTGTCGCGTTCGTTTGACTTAGTTTCTAGTTGAAAAAAGTCTTGAAAAGATTTGATTTGTATGTCCAGGAAATCGGGATATTCAGGCGTTTGGATAGCCGAGGAAAAATTGAGTCTTTCAGAAGTTGTAGACATGAACAAAAATGTGTTTATTACAAAAAATTAATACAGCAATGCTGCTATCGTTTTAAAAACGACGCTAAGGCCAACGGATAAATCCGTGGCCTTAGTTATGTTTGTTGAGTAGGGTTTATTTTAACTCAACCTCTGCTCCAGCTTCTTCTAAAGAAGATTTTAGGCCTTCTGCTTCGTCTTTGGCTATGCCCTCTTTTATTGGGCTTGGTGCGTTATCAACCAATTCTTTAGCTTCTTTTAAGCCAAGACCAGTCAACTCCTTAACCAATTTTACGACAGCAAGCTTAGAACCGCCAGCAGCTTTGAGAATTACGTCAAATTCTGACTTCTCTTCACCACCAGCGTCACCGCCTGCAGCAGGGCCTGCAGCAACTGCAACCGCAGCAGCAGCTGGCTCAATACCATACTCTTCTTTTAAAATCTCTGCCAACTCATTCACTTCTTTTACCGTGAGGTTGACTAACTGTTCTGCAAAATCTTTTAAATCTGCCATTTTGAACGTATTTATTATAAATTTATGTTAACAATTTTATGCTTCCTTTTCAGCAAGCGTTTTTATAATTCCAGCTAGGGATCCACTACTTGTTTGAAGTGCAGAAACCACATTTTTTGCAGGTGATTGAAGTAGGGTAATGATTTCCCCTATCAATTCATCCTTTGACTTAATGTTGACAAGTGCCTCTACTTGGTCGTCGCCCAAATAAACAGCTTCTTCGATATAAGCGCCTTTCAAAATCGGACGATCTGATTTTTTACGAAAGTCCTTGATCACTTTTGCAGGTCCGTTTCCTGATTCTGAAAACATCATTGCTGTGTTTCCTTTAAGGACACCTGTTAAGTCACCAAAATCTTTATCAGAAGCTTCCATGGCTTTCGCCAACAATGTATTCTTAACAACAGTCAGTTTTACTCCCGCCTTAAAACATGCGCGACGCAAGCTTGAGGTAGTTAACGCATCCAAATCTGAAACATCTGTTAAATAGATGTTTTGATTTTCTGCCAACTGTGCTGTTAGTTCTTCGATAGCTTGCATTTTCTCTTGTTTCGTCATAATATAGATTCGCTATCCGTTAAACATTTTTAAATTCCACAGGGATGCTTGGACTCATTGTACTCGACATGGATACACTCTTAATGTATACCCCTTTTGCGCTTGACGGCTTGAGTTTGACCAATGTCTGCAAGAGCTCATTGGCATTTCCCAAGATTTTATCAGCATCAAAAGATACCTTTCCAATGGAGGTATGCACGATGCCTGTTTTGTCAACTTTAAAATCAATCTTACCACCCTTTACGTCGCTTACGGCCTTGCCAATATCCATAGTAACGGTTCCCGTTTTTGGATTTGGCATCAAACCACGAGGGCCAAGCACACGACCTAACGGTCCCAGCTTACCCATAACGCTTGGCATGGTAACGATGACATCAACGTCTGTCCATCCATCTTTGATTTTCTGCAAATATTCATCTAGCCCCACATAATCAGCACCAGCTTCTTTTGCTTCAGACTCCTTGTCAGGAGTCACCAAAGCCAAAACCGAAACTGTTTTACCGGTTCCATGAGGAAGAGTAACTACACCACGTACCATTTGGTCGGCTTTTCGAGGGTCTACACCCAAACGAACAGCCATGTCTACCGATGCGTCAAACTTGGTTGTCGTTATCTCTTTAACCAACGATGCAGCATCTGCCAAGGAATACAAACTCGCACGATCAATCTTTGATAGTGCCTCTTTTCTTTTTTTGGAAATTTTTGCCATTGTATTTCAATTGATGGTTAAAAAGGAGCTTGACCTTTAACTGTTAGCCCCATTGATCTAGCGGTTCCCGCAACCATTTTCATGGCTGACTCAACCGTAAATGCATTTAAATCTTGCATTTTATCTTCAGCAATGTTGCGCACTTGTTCCCAAGTTACGCTTGCTACTTTGCTTCGGTTGGGTTCACCTGATCCTTTTTTAACCTTTGCGGCTTCCAAGAGTTGAACGGCTGCAGGTGGTGTCTTTACAACAAAATCAAATGATTTATCTGCATAGACGGAGATCACAACTGGTAAAACTTTTCCAGCTTTATCTTGGGTTCTTGCATTGAACTGTTTGCAAAACTCCATAATGTTCACTCCTGCGGCACCTAAAGCGGGTCCAACCGGTGGCGATGGATTCGCAGCACCTCCCCTAACTTGTAGCTTTACTACTTTACTTACTTCTTTTGCCATTGTTTAAACGTATTGACCTCGCCGCATGGAAGCTGCTTTGAAATCGGGTAATTATAACACTTTTTATATTTTCTCTACTTGCATGTATGAAAGCTCTAATGGAGTCTTTCGACCAAATATTTTTACCATCACTTCCAACTTGCGTTTTTCTTCATTGATTTTTTCAATCGTTCCATTAAAACCATTAAAAGGTCCATCAATCACTTTAACTGTTTCTGAAAGTTTAAATGGGATTGCAACATTTTCAGACTGTACAGCCAATTCATCGACTTTCCCAAGCATCCTATTAACCTCAGAGCTACGAAGTGGAACTGGCTCGCCGCCTTTGGTTTCACCCAAAAATCCAATCACATTTGTAATCGAACGAATCACGTGAGGTACTTCCCCAGACAAATTGGCCTTAACCATGATATATCCTGGAAAGAACACACGCTCTTTATTGATTTTTTTTCCTTTGCGGATTTGAATCACTTTTTCCGTTGGTACGAGAACATCCTCCACAAAACTTGTAAGACCATGTCTTTCAATTTCAGACTCGATATAAGTCTTAATTTTATTTTCCTGTCCACTCACTGCCCGAACAACATACCACTTTTTAACATCTGTATCTGTCATCTTTATGATTATGAAATGAGTTGAAAATAAAATTTAACTGCACGAGAAAGAACAGAATCAGCACCCCATATGGCAAGGGAAAAGAGAATCGAAAACACGATAACGACTGTAGTGAGCCGTTGCAATTCAGACCAGGACGTCCAAGTCACATGTTTTTTTAGTTCCTCAAAGGATTCTTTCACATATTGAATCATAGCAATACTTACAATTTGCACGGGTTGAGAGGCTCGAACTCCCGACACCTGGTTTTGGAGACCAGTGCTCTACCAACTGAGCTAAACCCGTCTCTGTTAGTGTTCGCGCTCCTGTACCTCGCTTGTCGAAGTTCGATACACCTTAGTTAAATCTGATACAAGAGGTGTCATGCATCAGTATGACACCTTGTATAATGAACGTATATAAATATTTTAGTCTAGGATTTCTGTCACCTGACCAGCTCCTACTGTACGACCACCTTCGCGTATAGCAAATCGTAAACCAACGCTTAGAGCAATGGGTGAGATCAAATCTACCTCGATGGTTAGGTTGTCACCAGGCATTACCATTTCGACTCCGGTAGGGAGATTAATATTACCAGTAACGTCTGTTGTACGAACATAAAACTGAGGACGGTAATTGTTGTGGAATGGCGTATGACGTCCACCCTCTTCTTTTTTCAATATATATACCTCAGCTTTAAACTTAGCATGTGGAGTAACCGAGCCTGGCTTACAAATTACCATACCCCTTTTAATATCTGTTTTCTCAATACCACGTAGAAGGATGCCAACGTTGTCACCGGCTTCACCACGATCTAATATTTTGCGGAACATTTCAACACCTGTAATAGTAGAATCTAACTTCTCAGCTCCCATTCCGATAATATCAACACCATCACCAGAGTTTGCAACGCCTGTTTCGATTCGACCAGTTGCTACTGTACCACGACCTGTAATTGAAAATACATCCTCAATTGGCATTAAAAAGTCTTTGTCGACATCACGCTTTGGTAATTCGATCCAGTTATCAACTTCTTCCATGAGTTTCATGACAGATTCAACCCATTTTTGCTCGCCGTTCAATGCACCAAGGGCAGAACCCAAGATTACAGGCCCGTTGTCGCCATCGTACTCGTAAAAACTTAATAATTCACGAACTTCCATTTCAACGAGCTCGAGAAGTTCCTCGTCGTCAACCATGTCAGCTTTATTTAAGAATACAACAATACGTGGTACCCCAACCTGACGCCCAAGAAGTATGTGCTCACGAGTTTGTGGCATTGGACCGTCTGTAGCAGCAACCACAAGGATCGCTCCATCCATTTGTGCGGCACCCGTGACCATATTCTTAACATAGTCGGCGTGACCAGGACAGTCAACGTGTGCATAGTGACGGTTTGCAGTTTGATATTCAACGTGTGAGGTATTGATTGTGATTCCTCTTTCTTTTTCTTCGGGTGCGTTGTCAATTTGGTCAAAGCTTCGCGCCTCTGAATATCCAGCGTCAGCTAATACTTTAGTGATTGCAGCCGTAAGGGTTGTTTTTCCATGGTCAACATGTCCTATAGTACCAATATTTAGGTGGGGTTTTGACCGATCAAAGGTTTCCTTTGCCATAATGTTTTTCGTTTATGCTTTTAAAATGAGCGCAAATATAATTATTTATTCTTAACAAACCTTGTTGGAATGGTAAAAATTTTGGATTTATATGGACTGGAAATATAATAGACTTTTGTACTGCAAAAAATCAATAATAAAAATAGTATTCAGAAGCTCAATTTTTCCACTTTGCTAGACAGTAAAACGATTACATAATGGTGTAAAGCAAGTTAAAACAAAACTAGGTGACTTGTTTAAGTTGAAATTTAAAATATAAAGTGAAATTTTTAACTCTCTAAAAATCAGAGAGCCAATGACGAGATTTGAACTCGTGACCTCTTCCTTACCAAGGAAACGCTCTACCCCTGAGCTACATCGGCAGTGCAGGTCGTTTGGCATGACCTTATTGAGCGGGAGACCGGGTTCGAACCGGCGACATTCAGCTTGGAAGGCTGACGCTCTACCAACTGAGCTACTCCCGCATTATTATAATTTATATTGTGGGGAGAGCAGGATTCGAACCTGCGAAGGTAAAAACCAACAGATTTACAGTCTGTCCTCGTTGGCCGCTTGAGTATCTCCCCAAAATGTCAATGAACTGATTTAGTTGAGCCGATGGAGGGACTCGAACCCACGACCTGCTGATTACAAATCAGCTGCTCTAGCCAGCTGAGCTACATCGGCAACTACCGCTTTAAAGCGGTTTGCAAATGTATCTAATTATTTTTTTTTATTCAAAGCATTTTTGATTCAAAAATTGATTAGGAAATCTGAGCTTTTCCTTTTCGGCGTTTCAACATTCGTTCGGCAGTAGAGGTAGCCATATCTAGCGACTTTTCAAATGATTCACTTTTTTTGCCAACTGCTACATCCTCACCAGGTATATTGACGCGTAGTTCAACGAATTTATTGGTCTGACTTGAAAGGTTGTCAAGTTTTAAATACAGGTCAATACTAATTATACGATTGTAATACAGGCTGAGCTTTGACAATCGTTTGTCAATATACTTTTTAAGGTTGGACTTCATGGAAAAGTGAACGGATTGAATATTTATTTTCATAACTGTGTTTTTTATAACCTGCGACTAAGCGCGTGGATGGGCGGTCAGATAATCCTGTTTCATTTTTGGTATTTGTACTTTAGCGTAGATTTGAGTAGAAGACAAACTTATATGTCCCAAAATTTCTTTAATGCTGTTGATGTCTGCTCCTCGATTAAGCAAATGCGTCGCAAAAGTATGTCGTAATACATGTGGACTGACTTTCTCTTTTGTAGAAACCTTAGCAAGATAGGTAGTCACACACTTATATATATACGATGGATTAAGCTCTGCTCCCTTACGATTTACAAACAACCTCTTGGAATATTTAGCTTTTTCAATTTTATTTCGATGAGCTAAATAACTATCAATTTGTGAAATAACTTTTGGTAACAATGGAATAATCCGGGTTTTTTTTCTTTTCCCCACAACTTGTAATTGTCGGTTATTTCGATCAATTGCAGTCAAGGTCAGTGAAAGTAATTCCGCGCGTCGCATTCCTGTTGTATACAAAAGTTCTAGGATCAAGGCATCACGGGACCCTTCAAAATGGCTGTGGTCATACATCTCAATCGCTGCTTCAAACTCTTTCTCTGTTAATGGAACTACCAATTTTGGGTTCGTTTTGAGTTGACGGTGAAATTGCATTGGAGACTGTTCAATCTCGGCTATTTTTTGTAGGAACCGAAAGTAACTCTTTAAAGCAGAACATTTTCTATTGATACTTTGGGTCTTGAGGCCGGTAGATGATAAATGCACAATCCAGTCACGAATGATTGCATATTCAATTTTTGCCAAATTTGTAAGTTGATAGTGTGATTTAGTGTAGGTTGCAAAGCTTTCAAGGTCTTTTCGATATGCGTTTATGGTATGTGAAGAAAATCGTTTCTCCAATGTGATGTAGTCGATAAAAGCTGATAAGGACATACAATAAGCTAAAGCACCGAACACAAGTTAATAAAAACTCATGTTCGGTGCAATATTTTTATTTTAATTAGAGTTTTAAATTTCCTCCTTATCCCGCAATTTTTGGATGTATTGTGCTTTTTGAACCACAGCACGACGAGCAACAGAGGGCTTTGTAAAAGTTTTACGTTCACGTAATTGTCTCATAGCGCCTGTACGGTCAAATTTTCTTTTGAATCGCTTAAGTGCGCGATCGATATTTTCTCCATCTTTGATTGGTATAATTAACATAAACTAAGACCTCCTTCCTTTAATGTTGGTTGCAAATATAAGTTTAATTTACAAGTCGGCAACAGATTATTTTAAAATTTGCTTCGCAATCACAACTTTCTGAATTTCAGAAGTGCCTTCTCCAATTGTACAAAGCTTAGCATCGCGATAAAATTTCTCAACAGGAAATTCTTTAGAATAACCATAACCTCCAAAAATCTGTACTGCTTCATTGGAAATATTGACACAAGCCTCAGAAGCATACAATTTACACATAGCACTTTGCTTAGTCATCTTTTTGCCTTCGTTGATCATTTGACTAGCCTGTTGAGTGAGCAACTCTGCAGCTTCTATTTTTGTCGCCATGTCCGCAAGCTTAAAAGAGACTCCTTGAAAGCTACTAATTGGCTTTCCAAACTGAATACGTTCTTTTGAATATTGAAGTGCCGCTTCGTAAGCTCCACGAGCAATTCCCAGAGACAATGCAGCAATTGAAATTCTGCCGCCGTCCAAAATTTTCATTGATTGGATAAATCCTTCTCCAACTTCGCCAATACGATTTTCATCAGAAATGCGGCAGTTGTCAAAAATCAGTTCAGCCGTTTCTGAAGCACGCATGCCGAGTTTATCCTCTTTTTTTCCAGAAGAAAAGCCAAGAGTGCCACGCTCAATCACAAAGGCAGTCATTCCATGACTGTCTCCTTTATTGCCAGTTCTAAAAATCACCACAGCCACATCAAATGATATGCCATGAGTAATAAAATTCTTAGTTCCATTTAAAATCCAATGATCTCCATCTCGAACAGCAGTTGAGTTCATCCCACCTGCGTCAGAACCAGTATTGTGCTCTGTCAAACCCCATGCACCAATACATTCGCCAGAAACTAACTTGGGTAACCAACGCGATTTTTGAAACGCTGAGCCGAACTTTAGAATATGATTAGTACACAATGAATTGTGGGCAGCAATCGACAATCCAATGGAAGGGTCGACCTTTGATATTTCCTGTATAACAGCCACATATTCATGATAACCAAAACCAGAACCGCCATATTCTTCTGGAACAAGCATTCCTAGAAAACCATAAGAACCCGCCTGTCTCATAACATCAACAGGGAAGTGCTGCGCTTCATCCCAATCCATCACGTGTGGTTTAATAAACTGGTGGGCAAAATCACGTGCCGATTCTGCGATAAGTTGTTTTGTTTCTTTAGCAGTCTCTATCATATCATAGGAAGCGAAATCCGTATTCATTTGTGCAATTTTTTTATTTCAAATATAAGGCAATTCTAGCAATGTAATTAGAGTATAGTTTAAATTTATCCGTAATAGATTTTAATCCTAATTCACTAAATTAAATTCATTTACAGAAAAATTCAACTTGCCAAACTTAAAGTGAGTTATGTGTGAATTGCTTTGAGATATTTTTGCAATTCTTCTTTAACCTTTGGGTACAAAAAGAATAAACCGATCATGTTTGGAAAAACAAGTGCCAGAATCATAGCATCTGAGAAAGTCCAGACAGCTGACATGTCTCCTGCTGCACCAATTACTATGAATAATAAGAATAAAATCTTGTATGTATAATCTGATAATTTACTTTTTCCAAAAACAAACATCCATGATTGTAAACCATAATACGACCACGAAATCATGGTTGATATCGCAAACAAAACAACTGCAATTGTTAAAAATGGTCCAGAAAAAGAAATGTAATTTGCAAATGCAGCAGCTGTAATTGCAGCACCTTCAGCAGCAACACCATCAATCATCACAATCCCGTTTTCACCCCCATAATTAAAGATTGTTTGGTCTCCATTGAAAATAATGATTACTAAGGCAGTCATAGTGCAAATAACTACTGTATCGATAAAGGGTTCTAGCAATGCAACCAGCCCTTCTGAAGCAGCAAATTTAGTTTTTACTGCTGAGTGAGCAATCGATGCTGAACCAGCGCCTGCCTCATTTGAAAATGCAGCTCTTCGAAAACCAGTTATAAGTACTCCTAATAGCCCACCTAAACCTGCTTGGGGGTTAAAAGCTTGAGTGAAAATCATAGCAAACGCATCATCAACAAATGAAAAATTAGTAATTATAATATAAAGACAAGCACCAACATATAATAGTGCCATAAAAGGAACAATTTTTTCGGTTACAGATGCAATTCGTTTAATTCCGCCAATGATAATTATCCCAACAAAAATCATCATTAAAATTCCTATTATTGTTCTAGCGCTGCCACCATCCATTCCAAATGAGTTCACTAGTTGCATAGCTGCTTGATTAGACTGGGCGGCATTTCCCCCTCCAAAAGATGCACCTATACATAACAAGGCGAAGGTAATAGCAAGAAATCGACCCAAACGTGCAAATCCTCTATCTTTTAGCCCTTTTGTCAGATAGTACATTGGACCACCATATATAGTACCGTCTTTTCCAACATCGCGGTACTTAACTCCAAGCGTACATTCAACAAACTTTGTGGACATACCAATAAGTCCACATAAAATCATCCAAAATGTCGCCCCAGGACCACCAATAGCAATGGCTAAGGCAACTCCAGCGATATTTCCATTACCGACCGTTCCAGAAACAGCCGTGGCAAGTGCCTGAAAATGACTCACCTCACCGTCGTTACTTTCATCTTTAATAGTGTCGACAGCATCACCATCAACCACATTGACTACTGCTTTTTGATCTAACTCGTGGTGATCGACATAATCGAATTTTCCGCGAACGACGTTAATCGCCAAAGGGAAACGGCGCAGATTAATAAACCCAAAATAAATCGTAAAAAATAAAGCCCCACCAACAAGTAGGAAAATAATAGTCGGAATAGATGTCCCCGGAAAATTATGTAAAACCACTGCACCCCACCAATCAGCAATTGGGGTAAACGCCTCATTGATTCGGTCGTCAAGACCACGATCATTAGCAAAAGAAAAAGACGAGAAAAATAATGCAATGACAGCAAAAATAAATCGTTTCATATAATATAGTTAAAGGTCAAACACTGAGGTTCGCTTGGAATAGACTAAATCTTTGAGACGTAGCCAGAAAGCAAGGATAAGATAAACAACAAAGCCGATTCCCAAGGAAAAAAAACTTGTATAAATAAAAAATAATCGAACTGGCCTAGCACGCATTCCCAAACGCTCTGCAAGGCGAGAGCAAACTTCAAAACCATGACGCTCTAGCTTGTGACGAATACGATGTGCTAATCTCATAATCACAAATATATCAAGATTGTGTAAACTCTTGTCGAAATGAATGGAAAAGATATTTTTGGAATAAAAATTATTATATACTGTAGTTGGCATGAATATTTGGTTGGGGAGATTCTATTGTAACACTTCACCTTCCCATTCTAAAATCCCTCCGAGCAAATTAAAAGTGTCATTGAACCCCAATTCGCGCATCAATTGTACGGCTTGCGAACTCCTCGCTCCCGATCTACAATATACATAGTAAGATTTGTTTTTGTCCAGTGAATTGATTTCGTCGATAAAACTAGGACCCATTTGAATATCGATATTTATTGCGTTGGGAATATATCCGCTTTCAAATTCTTCTTTTGTACGTACATCCAATACAACTGCTTGCGGTTGTACGTTTAAGGCTTGAGCCCATTCATTTTGTGATAGATTTGACATGCTATTTTGTTTGGGCCGAATATACATACAGCCAGTTAATAATAAAACAATAGACAAATAGTTTTTCCACATTTAATAAAAGTATGAAAATTTGTTAAGTTAAAAATTAAAATTATATTTGTATATACAACAGTTGTAATAACAATTCATTATGTTAGCAAGATCATTAGTCGTTGAGAGCATGCGTTTGGGGCAATTTATGAGTGATGAAATTAGTTGTGCTCTACACCCCTATGGATTGAGTATTCAGCAGTTTAACGTGTTACGGATTTTGCGGGGCTGCAAGGAAAAACCAGTATCTCTTCAATACATCACTTCCCGTATGATTCACAAAACGAGTAATACAACACGTATTGTAGATCGATTATTGGAAAAAAAACTTGTCGAACGTAAACCCTGTGCTGAAAACCGAAGAATGGTAGAAATAAATATCACCAAAGTTGGTCTTAAAGTCTTGACCTCTATTGATCCTGTCATTGACAAAAAAGAAAGTGATGTAGCAAGCAGGTTATCAGAAAAAGAACTGACAACTCTGCTAGACCACTATAAAAAACTATTCGTTAAACTTTAATTTAAGTTCTAAATTATGAAAATTAAATCCTATCATTTAATAACCTTATTCCTAATAACTGGTGTAGCTTTTGGGAGCATCAAGCCTATCCCAGTTACCGCTGCCACGATTGAGTGGAAGGGCTATAAAATTGCCTATGAGCGCTGGGGTACGATTGAACTAGAAAGTGGAGAGCTCGATTTTGAAGATGGTATACTGACCGGAGGAAACTTTGCGGTAGATATGACTACCATACAAGTTACTAGTCTTGAGGGGGGTAAGAAAGCAAATCTGGAAAAACACCTTCGCTCTGATGATTTCTTTGGTGTAAAGCAATTTCCAAATGCCACTATGGTAATTACTAGAGTCAAAAAAACCGCTGATGGATACACGGTAACTGGAGATTTTACAATTAAAGGGCAAACTCATCCCGTGATTTTTCCCATGACCATAGATGGTAATATGGCTATTGCCAAAGTCAAGATTGATCGCTCCAAATACAATATTCGATATGGTTCTGACAGCTTTTTTGATAACCTCGGGAACCGAGCCATTTACAATGAGTTTGACCTCAATGTTACATTAATATTTTAAAAATTGAAAGTTATGAAAATTGATCGTCCAAAATGCGGTTGTGGAAACACACAAAACCCCAATGGGTATTGTGATGGATCGCACAACAATAAATAATTTTTCATTTGAGTTGCCTAGTTGATTCTTGATTTATATATTTGGCTCTTAAATGAAAAATATCAATACTTGGTGGTTTGCATGTAACGCACAGTCGTGAGACACACCTCGTATGTACTACTAAAGGGCTTGTCATCACGACAGGCCTTTTTTTATTTTGAAACCTATGAAGTACACACTACAGACACATCATCGCAAATTGCTCATCGATACCACGACGCCTGTCAATATGTATTTGAAAGTCAGAGACAATTTCCCAAACAGTATACTGTTGGAAAGCTCGGACTATGGAGTCAACGATAACAGTGTGGCCTATATCTGTTTTAATCCCATTGCAGAAATCAAGCTCCAAAATGAGATATTGTCCATGCGCTATCCCGATGGGAAATCCAAACAAATCCAACTGGCAGAAAACGAGCGAGTGGCCAAGTATTGCACTGATTTTGCCAAGCAGTTTACAGGGAATTTTAAATCCGAAAGATTTGTATCCAACGGCTTGTTTGGCTTTACCTCCTACGATTCTGTCCAGCATTTTGAAGACATTCAGTTTTCGCAAAAAGAAGAAGATGTTAATATTCCGCAACTGTATTATGCGCTTTTTCAAAACGTCATTGCCATCAATGTTTTCAACAATGAGGCACATCTCTATGCGCATTGTTATCAGGCCGAGAGTAATCTAGATGAGGTTGTTGCCGTTTTACAAGTGCAAAACCCTACAACGCATTCTTTTTTACGTCAAGGTGAACCTCAATCCAATTTGACAGATGATGAATTTGTCGAACTTATCAAAAAGGGAATTTATCATTGCTATCGCGGGGATGTATTTCAGATTGTGTTGTCACGACGCTTTTCCCAACCATTTGCTGGGGATGACTTCACCCTATATCGTGTTCTTCGGTCGGTCAACCCATCCCCTTATTTATTTTATTTTGATTTTGGGGATTACCAAATTTTTGGCAGCTCACCCGAAGCACAGTTGGTTGTTAAGGATGGAAAAGCAGAGATTCATCCGATTGCGGGTACCTTTCGAAGAACGGGCAATGACAAGCAAGATGCCAAGCGTGCCAAGGAGCTTGCAAAAGACCAAAAAGAAAATAGCGAGCATGTGATGCTCGTCGATTTGGCAAGAAACGATCTCAGTCGAAATGGCAATCAAGTGAAGGTTGAAAAAAACAGAGAAATTCAATTCTATTCCCACGTTATTCACCTTGTATCAAAGGTTACGGCAATGAAAAAAGAAAACCGAGACACCATGGAAATTGTAGCTGACACCTTCCCTGCTGGAACGCTGAGTGGAGCACCTAAACATCGAGCGATGCAGCTCATCGATGAATACGAAAATCGAAGTCGTGCTTTTTATGGAGGTGCAATCGGATTTATGGACTTTGACGGCAATTACAATCATGCCATTATCATTCGTTCTTTTTTGAGTAAAAATAATGTCTTGCACTATCAAGCTGGTGCTGGGGTGGTGTCGGAGTCCAAACCCGAAAATGAATTACAAGAAGTCTATAACAAACTGGGGGCTCTAAACAAGGCCTTAGAAGAAGCTGAAAAACTATAATTATGCACATACTTGTCATTGATAATTACGATTCTTTTACCTACAATTTGGTGCATTATCTCGAAGACCTCGATTGTGCGGTAACCGTAAAGCGAAACGACCAATTGACGATCGAAGAGGTGGCGGATTATGATAAAATCGTATTATCTCCTGGCCCAGGGATCCCCGACGAAGCAGGACTGTTAAAACCCGTCGTCTCCGCCTATGCAAAAACAAAGCCAATTTTGGGAGTTTGTTTAGGACATCAAGCTATCGGCGAAGTTTTTGGTGGTACCCTGACCAACCTCGACAAGGTCTATCATGGCGTAGCAACCCCCATTCAAGTTCTTATCGATGACCCACTTTTTGCTGGCTTGGGCATGCAATTTGAAGTTGGACGTTATCACTCTTGGGTTGTCGAAAAGCCCTTGCCTGATGAGCTTGTCCTTTTGGCAGAGGAAGACCATGGGCAAGTGATGGCGATGAAACATAAGGAGTACGACATTTATGGCGTTCAATTTCACCCCGAGTCCATTTTAAGCCCCGAGGGAAAGCAATTGTTGAACAATTGGTTAAAGATGTAAAATGAAAGCGATATTAGAAAAACGAATCCAGAATCAGAGCTTAACAAAAGACGAGGCCAAAAATACCTTGCTTGACATTGGGCAAGGTAAATGCAATTCGCATCAAGTGGCAGCATTTTTAACCACCTACATGATGAGCCCAATTACGGTTGACGAGCTTTCCGGTTTTCGTGCTGCTCTGCTAGACCTTTGTGTTGCCATTGACTTGTCGGACTATGACCCCATCGACCTATGTGGCACCGGCGGAGACGGAAAAGACACCTTTAACATCTCTACGCTTGCCTCTTTTGTGACGGCTGGTGCTGGAATCGCTGTAGCAAAACATGGAAACTACGGTGTTTCTTCTTCCTGTGGGTCGAGTAATGTGATGGAACAGTTGGGTATTCGATTTTCGAATGAACAAGACTTTTTGCGAAACTGCATTGAAAAGGCAGGGATTTGTATTCTTCATGCACCTTTATTTCACCCCGCCATGAAACATGTTGCACCCATTCGACGTGATCTCGGATTGAAAACCTTTTTTAATATACTCGGACCACTAGTGAATCCATCTAAGCCCAACAAACAAATGGTGGGCGTATTTAACCTAGAACTTCAACGAATTTATCGCTATGTCTTGGAAGAAACCAACCAACAATACAGCATACTCCATGCCTTAGATGGCTATGATGAAATCTCCCTCACAGGCGACACAAAAGTGGTGTCGAACAGTGGAACTGCCACGATCAACGCGGCTAGCTTTGGCTTGAATAAACTAGAATCCTCACAAATCGGGGGTGGTGATTCGGTAGATGATGCTGCTACTATTTTTATGGGTGTGTTGGAAGGCAAAAGCACAGAAGCGCAAAAACACGTGGTTTGTGCCAACGCTGGTATTGCCATCGCCACTGCCAAAGCATGCAATAGTCAAGAGGGCTATGCCCATGCTGTGGAATCGATCGAATCGGGCAAAGCACTTCAAGCACTGCAAACTCTTCAACAACTCAGCGCAAAATGAACATCCTTCAACATATTGTAAACGATATTCAAAAGGACTTGGTGCTTAAAAAGCAAATTGTTCCAATCGACCGCCTTGAGTCCAGTCCGCTATTTGAACGGCAGACCAATTCTCTACGTCAACGTATAGTTGAAACAGAAGGAATCATCGCAGAACACAAACGTCGATCTCCCTCTAAGCAAAACATCAATTTTGGTCTTCGACTGGCCGATGTCGCACAGGGCTATGCATCAGCAGGTGTGGCAGGAATGTCAGTGCTGACCAATAACCAGTATTTTGGTGGTTCGATCGAAGACTTACTTCTCGCACGACAGGCCTGCGAACTTCCCCTATTGCGAAAAGAATTTATTGTCAATGAATACCAAGTTGTAGAAGCCAAGGCTAATGGAGCGGATGCGATTTTACTGATCGCGGCTTGTTTAAAAAGACAAGACATTCAAACCCTTTCTACACTTGCACAGCAGCTCGGAATGGAGGTTTTATTGGAGGTTCACAATGCAGATGAATTGGAGAAGTCCATCATGCCATCTATCGATATGATCGGGGTAAACAACAGAGATCTCACTAGCTTTAGCGTCAATCTGGAAACAAGTAAATCCTTGGTCGATCAAATCCCAACCGAATTTGTCAAATTGTCGGAAAGTGGACTCACCTTAGCAGAAAGTGTTTTCGAACTACGTGATTGTGGATACCAAGGATTTTTAATGGGGGAACACTTTATGAAAACTGATAACCCCGGAGTATCGGCACAAAACTTTATCAAATCACTCAGCAAATGAAACTCAAAGTTTGTGGCATGCGGGAAACGAAAAATATAAAGGCTTTGGCGAGTCTCCAGCCCGATTATATGGGTTTTATCTTTTGGGAAACTTCCAAACGATATTGTACGACGATTCCGTCTGACATTCCCAAAGCCATCAAAAAAGTAGGGGTATTTGTCGACGAAACAACAGAGCAGATCAAAGCAAAAGTTAAATTATTTGGACTTGATGCCGTTCAACTCCATGGCGACGAAAGCACGAAACAATGCGCTGCCTTATTGAACTTATGCGAAGTGATTAAGGCCTTTCGGATTGGCCCTGATTTTGATTTTAAACAACTTACTCCCTATCAAGACCATTGCACCTATTTTTTGTTTGACACCCAAGGTCCACTCCCTGGTGGGAATGGTACTGCATTTGACTGGGAACTACTGATGGGCTACGCATTAGATACGCCTTTTTTTCTCAGCGGAGGCATCGGTCTAGGTCATGTGGATGCAATTGCTGAAATTCGCAAACGCAATCTACCAATTTATGCATTGGACGTAAACAGTCAGTTTGAATGTGAGCCAGGCGTAAAAAAAATTGAAGTGATTAAAGAATTTAAACAACGTGTACAGCTATGAGTTATCATGTGAATGAAAAAGGATATTATGGAGATTTCGGAGGGGCATACATTCCTGAAATGCTCTATCCCAATGTAGAGGAATTGAGACAAAGTTATTTAGAAATTACAGCACAAGCGGATTTCAAATCTGAATTCGACCAGCTCCTACGCGACTATGTCGGTCGGCCAACTCCACTCTACTATGCTTATCGACTATCGGAAAAATACAACACCAAAATCTATCTCAAGCGAGAAGACCTTTGTCATACGGGAGCGCACAAAATTAACAATACCATCGGTCAAATCTTGGTCGCAAAACGATTGGGAAAAAACCGAATCATCGCGGAAACTGGCGCAGGACAACATGGGGTTGCCACGGCGACGGTCTGTGCGCTTATGGGAATTCAATGCGTTGTGTACATGGGTGAACTGGACATCAAACGCCAAGCACCAAATGTAGCACGCATGAAAATGCTCGGTGCAGAAGTACGCGCTGCTCAATCGGGTAGTAAGACACTCAAGGATGCGACCAACGAAGCTATCCGCGATTGGATCAACAACCCTGTGGATACACACTATATCATTGGTTCTGTGGTTGGGCCTCACCCCTATCCTGATATGGTTGCTCGTTTTCAAGCGGTCATCAGTGAGGAGTGCAAAGTTCAACTCCTAGAAGCAGAAGGTCGTGACTATCCCGATCATGTGGTCGCTTGTGTGGGTGGTGGTAGCAATGCTGCTGGCTTATACTATCATTATCTCGATGACAAACGCGTGAATATCATCGCCGTTGAAGCGGCTGGTAAAGGAATTGACACTGGTGAAAGTGCAGCCACATCAGCCCTTGGAAAAGAGGGGATTATACACGGAAGCAAAACCCTACTGATGCAAACCGAAGATGGGCAGATTACTGAGCCCTACTCCATTTCTGCTGGGCTAGATTATCCAGGTGTTGGTCCCATGCATGCGCATCTGTTTCGATCGAAACGTGCAGAGTTTATCTCCATTCCAGACCAAGAAGCGATGGATTGGGGACTCACCCTATCCCAAACTGAAGGGATTATCCCTGCGATTGAAACCGCACATGCCTTTGCTGTTTTAGATGAGCGGGTGTTTGAACCCAATGAGATCGTATTGTTTAATTGCTCGGGGCGAGGTGACAAAGATCTGGATACCTATATTGATTATTTTAAATTGTAATGAATCGAATCAACCAAACGCTAAACCAAGACAAAAAACTTTTATCTATCTACTTCACAGCGGGCTTTCCCAAGCTTGGGGATACGGTGCCAATTTTGGAACAATTGCAAGAAGCAGATGTGGATATGATCGAATTGGGACTCCCGTTTTCTGATCCGCTTGCCGATGGGCCTACCATACAGGAAAGCTCTACCCAAGCCCTACGTAATGGAATGACCACCGACAAACTCTTTACCCAACTCGAAGGCATTCGTGACCGCATTCATGTTCCTATGATTGTGATGGGATATTTTAATCCTATGATGCAGTATGGGGTTGAATGCTTTTGCAAACGATGCCAAGAAGTGGGTATCGACGGGCTTATCATCCCAGACCTACCAGCAGATGTCTATCACGAGCAATACCAAAGCTTATTTCAGCAATATGGGTTACTCAATATGTTTTTGATTACACCTCAAACTCCTGAAGAACGCATTCGTTATATCGACCAAGTGTCAGAAGGCTTTATCTATATGGTCTCGAGTGCAGCAACCACTGGTGCACAAGGGAGTTTTGGAGACACTCAACAACACTATTTTCAACGAATCGCTGACATGAAACTCCAATCCAAACTCCTTGTCGGGTTTGGAATCAGCAATGCAGAAACCTATAAAGCGGCAGTAACCCATAGCCAAGGCGCGATCATTGGCTCGGCTTTTATCAAGCACTTGGAAGCAAATGGCAACCAAAGTGTGCAAGAGTTTGTCAAGACCATTCGGTAGGTAAACCTGCCTGCCGTAGGCAGGAGTGACAAACGGACTCTTTTGACTCTAGTTACTTTGCCTTGTGGTTAGTGAGTTTGGTAAATATGATTAGCGCACAAACACAGGTGCAGTAGGGTCGGTCGTGTGCTCTTCACTATAGCGGTAGCCGTCAATATCAAAGCCCAATACATTATCGGCAGTTTGGGCATTGGTATCTATGAGGTAGCGCGCCATTAATCCTCTGGCTTTTTTGGCATAAAAAGAAATGATTTTTAGCGTACCGTTTTTGTAATCTTTAAATATAGGTTCAATCACGTTGGCATCTAAATCGACGAGTGAAACAGCAGAGGCATATTCCTTACTTGCTAGGTTCACGACACACTCATCGGTTTGGAGTTCGCGATTGAGTTGAGCAGTAATTTTGTCTTGCCAAAACCCATACAAGTTTTTGCTGCCATTCACTGCAAAAGAAGTACCCATTTCCAAACGGTAGGGCTGCATGAGATCAAAAGGCTTGAGCACGCCATAAAGACCTGAAAGGATTCGCAAGCTATTATTTAGCGTGTCCCATTTTCCTTCATCGATCGTATAGGCATCAAGACCTGTATAAACATCTCCATCAAAAGCATACACCGCAGGGCGGGCATTATCGACTGTAAAAGGGACCGAAAAGCTTTGGTTTCGTGTCCAATTGAGCTCGGCGAGTTTGTCAGAAATTCCCATGAGTGCCTTTAGCTCGGCAGGTGATTTTTTTCGCAAAGCCTTATTAAGGGTAGCCGCTTCCTGAACAAAAACGGGTTGGCTACAAGTGGCATGCGGCAGTGGGCTTTCGTAATTCAAAGACTTGGCGGGGGATACTAAAAGTTTCATATCAACAGCTTTTGGTCAAAAATAATAAGGGTTTTTGGGATAGGCAAGTTCCAGATATTCAAAGTGTTAATTATAAATTGAATACTTAGTCCAATCTATGCTTAGAGTAGTGTCGCCATTTATCTATGGCAGTAAACATATCGTTGGGCAGGGGTGCTTCAAATGACATCGGGTTACCAGTAACGGGATGCGCAAAGCCAAGGGTTTGGGCGTGAAGTGCTTGGCGTGGGAGTAGTTTAAAGCAATTGTCCACAAACTGTTTGTATTTTGTAAAAGTGGTACCTTTTAAAATGTGATCACCCCCATAACGCGCATCACTAAAAAGCGTGTGACCTATTGACTTCAGATGCGCTCGAATCTGATGGGTACGTCCTGTTTTTAGTTTGCAACGAAGCAAAGTGGTGTACCCAAAGCGTTCGACCACTTCATAGTGGGTGATGGCTTCTTTGCCTTGGTCTCCATCGGGGAACACTGTCATCAACAATCGGTTTTTGGGATCTCTACCAATATGTCCTTCAATTGTGCCTTTGTCATCCAGAACATCGCCCCAGACCAATGCGAGATAGCTACGCTCAGAAGTTTTGTTAAAAAACTGTTTAGCTAAGTGTGCCATCGCCTGTTCTGTTTTGGCAATTACGAGCAAGCCACTGGTGTCTTTATCAATCCGATGTACCAAACCGGGTCTTTCATTGGCATTTAAAGGCAAAGACTCAAAATGATGCAACAGGGCATTGAGCAGCGTGCCACTGTAATTTCCATGACCGGGATGAACAACCATGCCTGCGGCTTTATTGACCACAACTAAGATATCATCTTCATAGACTATATCAAGGGGAATGTCTTCTCCTACGAGTAAGTTTTCATAAGGAGGATGAGCAAACAAAACTTGCACCTTATCTCCCCCTTTGACCTTATAGTTGGATTTGACGGCTAGGTCGTTGACATGGACACTCCCAGCTTTGGCTGCCTGTTGAATTTTGTTGCGAGTGGCATTTTCAATGCGATTCATTAAAAACTTATCGATGCGCAGGGGTTGCTGTCCACTGTCGGCCGTAAAAGCATAATGCTCATAAAGCGAATCGTCTTGGTCCCGTGTTTCCATCATCGGGCTCGTCTTCCATTTCCGAGAACCAAATCGACTTTGGACGATTTTGGGATTTTAGCGCCAGGGTCAATCTCATCGCCTTCAAAGCGCAAAGCCAAAACCATATCTTTACCGATATTATTGCGATAACTAATGTTTCCGACCTCCAATCCAACAGCACGCAAAGAGGATACCGCATTGCGATAGGTTACTTGAACCACATTGGGCACAGATACTTTTCGATAGGTAGATGGGTTTAGCGTGAGGTAAATTTTACGTCCACGCTTGACTTCATCATGGGCTCGAGGTTGGTGTTCTATAATGGATAGTGGGGCGATTTCGGGATTAAATTGGGTGGAGTCAATAACTTCAAAATTTAGTCCCAAATCAAAAAGTAAATCTTCTGCCTCCGCTAGAGGAATTTGATAAAGATCTGGCACTTCAATCAAACTGTTTTGTCGGGTGTGAAAGTGTAGCACCAAAAACAATAAAAAAACCAAACCAATACCAATCACACCCGCTTTTAGGAGTGCCATGAAAAAGGATTTACTGATAAAAAACTGAAGTCGTCGCATTCGGTCAAAATTAATGATATTTTTGTCAAATGAAACCACGTGTAGCAGTAATCATGGGAGGGTATACCTCCGAGCATGACATTTCGCTGAAAAGTGGAGCTGTCGTAATGGCCAATATCAACAAGGAGGTTTACGAACCTTATGCTGTACGCATAGATAAAGACGCCTGGCTTGTTGAGGTTGATGGTAGTTGGAAACCGATTGACATTGCTGATTTTAGCAGTGGTGATCTTCGATTTGATATGGTATTTAATGCTGTTCATGGAACGCCGGGCGAAAATGGAGAGCTGCAGTCTTATCTTGACAGTTTGCAAATCCCCTACACTGGCTGTACAGCAGAAGTATCTTCCCTTACATACAATAAGACAAAAACTTTAGAATACTTATCGACACATGGGATTGCTATGGCAAAGCGAATTGTCCTTTCAGCTGGGGACACAATCGATACGAAAAAGATTGTCGAAATTGTGGGGCTACCCTGCTTTGTTAAAGCCAATCAAGCGGGAAGTAGCTTTGGAGTGTCAAAGGTGTACGAAGAAAACAAATTGCTTGCGGCTACAGAAGTTGCTCTCAGGGAAGATAATGAAGTGTTAATCGAGTCGTTTTTGCAAGGAACCGAAGTTTCTATTGGCGTCATCACCTATCGGGGTAAGGTGCGTGTTTTGGCACCAACGGAAATTATAACTGGCGAAGATTTTTTTGATTTTAGTGCGAAATACGAAGGGAAATCTGAAGAAATTACGCCTGCTCGATTGGTTGAATCGCAACATCAAGCATTGCGAATTTCAGCAGAAAAAGTCTACACCGCTTTAGGTATTAAAGGCATGAGCCGAAGTGATTTTATTTTTGTTGGAGACGTTCCACACTTTTTGGAAATCAATACCGTTCCCGGGCTAACAGAAGAAAGTTTGTTGCCACAGCAAGCCAAACACGCTGGTATATCGCTAAAGGATTTATTTGGCAATGCCCTGCTCGAAGCCATGGAAAAATAATAACTTTGCACTATGAAACGAGCCGTTTTTCCTGGGTCTTTTGATCCGCTCACACTAGGTCACAAAGATATTGTTGAGCGTGGGGCAACAATTTTTGACGAGATTATCGTTGGGATTGGTCATAATGCCGAAAAAAGCTATTTGTTCTCGATAGAAAAGCGCAAAGAGTTTATTTCACAATGCTTTCAAGACAACTCAAAAGTGAAAGTGATGGATTACCAAGGACTAACTATTGATTTTTGTAAATCCGTTGATGCCAATTATCTTCTGCGAGGTGTTCGTAACAATGGAGATTTTGAATTTGAAAAAGCTATTGCTCGAACCAACCGTGAATTGTCAAATATCGAAACGGTCTTTTTATTGACCTCAATTCAAACTTCATTTATCAGCAGCAGCATAGTAAGGGAAATCATCCACAACAAAGGAGACTATAAAAGATTTGTTCCCGATTGTGTTCGGATCTAACAAATCTTCAAATCTTTTAGTAAATACTTGATATTGCCATAAGAATTTTCTAAGGCTTTGGCCGTTTTCTTCGGTCCTTTCCATTTGGCTTTTGTGATGTCTTCCTGAAGCTCAGGTTTGAGTTTGCCGGTGTAGGTTGTCACCATGTTGAACCAATGGGTTTCTTTGAGTTGGTATTGGTCGTTGCGTTTAAAAATGTGATAAGTCACACCAGCCAATCCATTGATCTGAAGTTTTTTAACTCCAGTTTCCTCTTTGACCTCACGTTTTGCCCCTTCCTCAAGGGTCTCACCCTTATCAATTTTACCTTTGGGTAAATCCCATTTCCCTTTACGAAAAATAAAAAGCATCTTTCCGCTTTGGTTCCGAACCAATCCTCCACCCGCTTGAACAACTGACAATTTGGATTTAAAAGTCTCCAAAAGGGTTGCGGAATCATCTCCAATCAAATATATTTTCTTAGCATTTGACTCTTTTAGGACTTGTAAAATGGTCTTAAATGATGTGGGGCCTAGTGGTAACACCAAGTCATGTTTAGACTTTGGGAGTGAAGTCATTAATATTATCAATTTTGTATTGATAAAAACTTTATAATTTTGTGTCATGATTAACGATGCCTTCACAGCCAAAAAAGTTGCTGAGTTACTAATACAAATTAATGCAATAAAGTTGGAACCCAAAAATCCATTTACTTGGGCCAGTGGGTGGAAATCTCCAATATATTGTGACAATCGTATAGTATTGTCATACCCAACAGTTCGGACATATATACGCGAACAATTCGCAAAGCAAATTGAAGCCATACATGGAAAACCAGATGTGATTGCAGGTGTGGCAACTGGTGCAATTGGTATTGGGGCTTTGGTTGCCGAAGAACTCAACTTGCCATTTGTTTACATCCGTCCAAAGCCAAAAAGACACGGACGAAAAAATCAGATAGAAGGAATCTTGCCAAAAAACAGTCAAGTCGTTGTGATTGAAGACCTAATCAGCACTGGAAAAAGCAGCATAGAAGCCATCAAAGCACTGCAAGAAAACTATGCATCAGTCAAGTGCTTATTATCGATTTTTGATTACAATTTTCAGGTTGCCGAAAACCGATTTAAAAAAGAAGAGGTTAGCGTTTATTCATTGAGTGATTACGAGCATTTAATTTCACTTGCCACCGAAAACCGTTTTATTCTCAAAAGCGAAGAAGAAATGTTACGCAAATGGCGTTTGGCACCCCAAAAATGGAAACCCTAGGAATATGGAAATCAATAGCTCGATTGCTCGTGTTGACCATTCAAACGAACAACTTTTTTCTAAACTGTCAAGTGTTGAAACCTATGAGGTCCTGATGCCAGAGGGCTCAACATTTACAAAAATTGATGATAATCGATTTCGATTTAAACTTGGTGGTATGCCTGAAATTGGACTGATAATCGGAGATAAACAACCCAACGAATCTATCGTATTGACATCTTCCAGTGACAAAATCTCTTTTTCACTACGTGGGCAGTTGACGAAAGTCTCGGATACACAAACCGATTTACAATTGCAATTTGAAGGTGATTTTAACCCAATGATGGCGATGATGGTCAAAAAGCCATTAACCCAATTTATGAAGTCATTAATCGGAAATATGCACAAACTGTAATTCCTTTACTTCAAACAATTGCTCGCCAGTTTCGGTTTCAAGTACGAGTTTTCCGTCTGGTGTAACCGATCTGATAATTCCATAAAACTCATATTTGCCACTCATAAACCTTCTGTTTTGGTTCAAACCATAGAGTGATTGATGATATGCAGTATCCCAATCTTTACCAGTGTGAGTTAATCCTTCTATAAGTTTGGGCAATAAAGACAAAATAAGGGTATTTAGATCATAGCTTTTTGCCGTGCATAGTCGCATAGAAGTGGCATTTGGGAGTTGTGGAAATTGAATTTGATTGACATTGATTCCCATTCCAATAATTATCGACTTAGTCGTTGACTTCTGCACACTGCTTTCAACTAAAATTCCAGCCAATTTTTTGTCGCCTGACAAAATGTCGTTTGGCCATTTCACGGAGATGTTTGGGATTTGAAGTGATAAAAGCCAGTCTGCCAAACAAACAGAAACGATTTTATGGATTGAAAAAAGTTGATCTGCACTTTCACTTAGATTTGGGATATACAGAGAAAACATCAGGTTTTTACCCCTTGGACTTGTCCAAACATTCCCGCGCTGTCCTTTTCCTTTTTTTTGAAACATGCTCCAAACCACAGTGGGTGTTGTCAACGTAGTATCCAATATCATTTGGCGCAAGTAATCATTGGTTGAGTCGGTGGCATTAAGTTTGATTATTTGCATGCAACAAAGCTAGCAATATCACTTCGTATTACACGAATTTGTAATAGATTTGCTTTATCTTGAATATATGATTAAAATCGAAAACACTGATCGACTCGTAGCAGCTATTGTCGATGCCCTTGAAAATATCAAAGGAGAAAACATCCGCATATTGGATCTGAGAGATATTGAAAATGCCGTGTGCAAATATTTTATAATTTGTTCAGGGGGCTCTAATACGCAAGTGAATGCCTTAGCTGGATCTGTTCAAAAACAAGTGAGCAAATCTCTTCGGGAAAAACCATTTCAGGTTGAAGGAACCGAAACAGCTGAATGGGTGCTTTTGGATTACATCGACATAGTCGTTCATATTTTTCAAAAATCTGTTCGAGAATATTACGACATCGAATCCTTATGGGGCGATGCCAAATTAACTGAAATTGCTTCTAATTATTGAAAATGGCGAAAAAAGAAAAGATTCCAAATAAAAAATCAAACGTAAATGCCTACTGGTTGTATGGCTTAATTGCAGTGTTTTTTATAAGCATGTCATACTTCAATAACGATGGGATGACTAACGACCAGCGTATTAACATCTCTACCTTTGAGCGATTTCTAAATGATGACGAAGTGGAGCGTGTGTTGGTTATCAACAAAAGCTTGGCGCAAGTAACCATTAAAGACGATGCCTTACAAACTTCAAAGCATAAAGACGCCCGATCGACAGATTTTTTAGGCCGCTCAAATGCAAAGGGACCTCACTACCAGTTTGAAGTTGGTAATCTCGAAATTTTTCAAACCAAATTGGAGGAAGCTAAAAGCAAGGGGATTGAATTTGACTACGATTTTAAAACTGTAGAGAACCGATGGCTCGATGTTATGTTGAGTTTTCTGCCCCTTATTCTGATTATCGGGGTATGGATTTTCCTAATGCGTCGAATGTCTGGCGGAGGAGCTGGCGGAGGTGGTCAAATATTTAATATAGGAAAGTCTAAAGCAAAACTCTTTGACGAGAAGTCAAACGTGAAAGTAACCTTTAAAGATGTTGCTGGACTGGAAGGTGCCAAGGAAGAGGTACAAGAAATTGTAGACTTTTTGAAAAACCCAAGTAAATACACTGTTCTTGGGGGTAAAATCCCAAAGGGCGCTTTGCTTGTTGGCCCTCCAGGAACGGGAAAAACACTCTTGGCTAAGGCTGTTGCTGGGGAAGCAAAAGTTCCCTTTTTCTCTCTGTCAGGATCAGATTTTGTAGAAATGTTTGTAGGCGTTGGTGCTTCACGAGTTCGCGATTTGTTTAAACAAGCAAAAGACAAGTCGCCAGCTATCATTTTTATTGATGAAATTGATGCCATCGGCCGAGCCCGTGGAAAGAGTAACATGACGGGTTCAAATGACGAACGTGAAAACACTCTCAACCAGCTACTCACCGAAATGGATGGTTTTGGAACGGATACCAATGTGATTGTGTTGGCAGCAACCAACCGATCGGATGTACTGGACAAAGCCTTGATGCGAGCTGGGCGTTTTGATCGACAGATTTATGTAGATTTACCTGACTTGCGTGAGCGTGAAGAAATTTTTAAAGTACATTTAAATCCCCTTAAAGTTGACAAACAACTCGACGTGAGCTTTTTGGCCAAACAAACCCCTGGGTTTTCAGGGGCTGATATTGCAAATGTCTGTAATGAATCGGCTCTTATTGCTGCAAGGAAAAGTAAGAAAAAAGTTGATCGACAAGACTTTCTAGATGCGGTTGATCGAATTGTTGGCGGCTTGGAGAAAAAAAGTAAGATCATAACACCATCAGAAAAGAAAACCATTGCCTTTCACGAAGCAGGTCACGCCACGGTCAGTTGGATGTTAGAACATGCAGCTCCGCTTGTAAAGGTTACCATCGTACCAAGAGGTCAATCTCTTGGAGCGGCATGGTACTTGCCAGAAGAACGTCAAATTGTACGTACAGAACAAATGCTTGACGAAATGTGTGCAACCTTAGGTGGTCGTGCTGCCGAGCAAATTATTTTTGGTAAAATTTCAACGGGTGCCCTTAGTGATCTCGTAAAGGTAACAAGACAAGCTCGGGCAATTGTAACGATATATGGGTTGAATAATAAAATTGGAAATATTACCTATTACGATGCTAATGGACAAAATGAGTTTGGGTTTACTAAACCTTATAGCGAGGAAACCGCAAAGCAAATTGATGAAGAAATTTCAAAAATTGTAGAACGCGAATACAAAAGAGCAGTGGCGCTATTAAGAAAACACAAAAATAAACTTACTGAGTTGGCAGAGCATCTTCTCGAAAAAGAGGTAATTTTTAAAGATGATCTGGTTACTATTTTCGGAAATCGCCCATTTGATAAGGATGAAATCGTTGAGGAGAAATCCAAATCATCTACCGCAAAGAAGGCAACAAAATCCACATAGTTTGTTATATTTAACGTTTCAAACAACAAAGTCTTGAAACGTCTCTTTTCCTCTCTTTTTGGAGGGTCTTCAAAAACTGAAAAACAAGAAGACACAATCCGCAGCAAATATATGCCTGCTGAAGAGACACCTATAGAAGAAGCTTTCACTTTGAAGTTCACTGAACAGGGTGGGAAGTTCATTTACTGCGAAGACAAAAAAGAATCCGTCAACGTATTTAAAAATATCCTAGCCGAAAATGGATGGGATGATTGCGAGATGCTTTGTTTTCGATCCAAACTGCAAGAGCGCTATGTCAGACCCTCAATCACCCCGACCAAAACCAATTTAAACGCTCGATTCTTTTTAACTGATTGTGAATTTTTAGTTGCACATGATGGTAGTATTATCATCTGTGCCGAGCAAATTGCCAATCATAAGTTGATTGATCTTCCAGAAAATTTTGTGATTATAGCTGGAACAAAACAACTTACGGACACTTTGAGCGAGGGCTTGAAAGGGATAAAACACAAATACAAAAAAAACATTCCAATCAATATTACATCTATAAAGCACTTTAAGAAAGATATTTTAGAAGGTGATGACACCTTTTTAACCTATGGTTTACCGATAAAGCATGTGTACCTGATCCTTACAGAAGATTTTTAATGCATAGTTTCATCGAAAGATCTCTTGTTGGTCTTGCCTATGCTGCCGTGTGGGTAACCAGCTTGGTATATAGCCCAAACTTGGGATATCCTATCCTTTTATTTGTTATCGCTTTTGTGGCAGCATTTGAAATGTTAAAACTTTATCATATAAAGTCCCTTGCACTCACTACCCTACTTTGCTTAGGCGCTGCAAGTCTGTTGGTTTTCAATGCACCACTTCTGCAAATTGCCATCACATCTTTTATCTGTCAAATCGGATTGGCAATACTGATGTTTCAACGCAAGACCATACAAGCACATCCCCTATTGGCTAGTATAATATGCATTGGGCATTTGCTATTTCCGCTGTTGGTTATTAGCGAAGTCTCAATTGTGGAATCGCCTGTTTTTACAACCGAGATTACCTTTGGACTTTTATTTTTTATCTGGGGAGTAGATTCAATGGCCTATAGCTTTGGAACTCTTTTTGGAAAAAAACCACTTTTCCGAGTTGTATCGCCAAAAAAATCCATTGAAGGCGCTCTTGCAGCAATTCTGCTCAGCCCAATGGTAGCCTTGGTAAATCATAGGATTTTTCCGGATTATGATTTTTCTTTTTGGCTGTTGATGGGGATTGTCATCAGTATAACCTCTATTGTTGGAGATCTGGTGCAGAGTCAATGCAAACGGACTGCTGGTGTGAAAGACAGTGGTGCCTTATTGTTGGGGCATGGAGGTGTATATGATCGTATCGATAGTCTAGTTTTTACAGTTCCTTTCGTCTATCTCTATTTATTGTTGTTTAGTTGCTATGTTTCATAAAGAAGGGTTTAGGATTATTACCATTACATTTTTAGCTGTTGCTGCAGTCGTAATCTCTGCAGATCAATACATCTCATCGCTTTGGATGTCAAAAGGAATACAAATTATGGCTTTGATATTTCTTATTTTAGTGCTTCAATTTTTTCGCAACCCCAAAAGAGCAGCACTCGAGAGTGAAACCCAAATCATTGCACCAGTTGACGGAAAAATTGTAATTATTCAAGAAGTTGAAGAACGAGAATACTTTCAAGACAAGCGGCTTCAAGTTTCGATTTTTATGTCTCCACTCAATGTGCATGTCACACGATATCCAGCAACTGGTAAAATCAAATTTAGCAAATATCACCCTGGGAAATATTTGGTGGCCTGGCATCCCAAATCATCCGAATTAAATGAGAGAACGACGATTGTTATTGACCATCCAACCTATGGCTCCATACTCTATCGGCAAATCGCTGGAGCTGTAGCAAGACGAATCGTAAATTATGCCAAAGTAGGTGATATGGCTGTTCAAGGTCACGATGCTGGCTTTATTAAATTTGGTTCTCGGATCGACTTGTTTCTACCACCAGGTACACCACTAAGAGTTGGATTGAATGAACGAGTAAAAGGTGGAATAACCATAATCAGTGCTTCATGAGCTATATCGTCGTTGACAAGACTGCATCGATATAGCCATTGATCAGTTTAACGAAAATTTTGCCGAAATCCCCAAGGATTATTTATTGCGCCTTTATGCCTTTTATAAAATTTCAAATGGAGTGCGACATGAGCAGAATAAAAAGCAAACCATTGTGAGTGCGTTTAAAGCTAATTCGATCATGCAGGTGTCACATTTATCGATTTACATATAGCAAGCCCGTTACAGTGCTTTAGTTGAAAAATTAAAACAAATGAATTAGCCCTGCAATTGGGCAATTTGCTGTTCGATGTGCTTGATTTTTTCTAGAGCGTCTTTTTCTTTTTTCCTTTCGATTTCAACAACCTGATTAGGTGCATGATCCACAAAACTCACATTACTCAATTTTTTTTGGACTTCTGCTAAAAATCCTTTTTGATAATTCAAATCTTGATTGAGTTTGGCAAGCTCCTCTTCAGGGTTTTCGATAGAAAATGGAATATAATAAGCAGAAGTCCCTACTCGAAACGAGAGAACTTGTTGCGGCAAATCATTAACTACTTTAAAAGTTTCAATATTTGCCAGTTTTGAAATTACGGCTTTGTAATAATCCATCTGGGAAGAGGTCTCGAGCAATTGCATGGGAACTTTCATGGAAATATTTTTCTGTTTTCGAATCGCACGAATAGAGGTTACCATTTCCATGGTATGTGAAAATATCGAAAGTGCTGTTTTGTCAATTTTTGATTCAGTTGGCCAAGACGATACAACGAGGGCTTCATCTTTATTTCGGCATGCGATATCGTGCCAGAGCTCCTCGCTTAAAAATGGCATAAAGGGATGAAGTAAACGAAGGTTGTTTTCAAAGATCTCAATAACTTCAGAGTGGGTTTGCGCATCAATTGGATTGCCATAGGCAGGTTTGATCAACTCTAATAACCATGAGCAAAAGTCATCCCACACCAATTTGTAAGTACACATTAAGGCATCTGAAATCCTATATTTTGTGAAGTGGTCGTTCACCAAAGCAAGCTCATTTTGGAACTTACTCCTATACCATTCCAAGCTCTGTTTGGCGGTTTGGTCCTGCGTTAGAGAATCGTCAACATCCCAACTCTGAATCAAACGGTGTGCATTCCAAATCTTATTGGTAAAATTCTTTCCTTGTTGACAAAGCGCTTCGTCGAAAAGCAAGTCATTTCCAGCCGCTGAACTCAATAACAAGCCAACGCGAACGCTATCCGGTCCATATTTTTCTATAAGGGCCAATGCATCAGGAGAATTCCCCAACTGTTTGGACATCTTTCGGCCTTGGCTGTCACGAACCAGACCTGTAAGATACACGTTTTCAAAAGGTTGTTGATTGCGAAAGGCATAGCCCGACATGATCATTCGAGCGACCCAGAAAAACAAAATATCAGGCCCCGTTACAAGGTCTTGTGTGGGGTAATAATATTGAATTTCATCGTTTTCAGGAAATCGAATTCCATCAAAGACTGAGATTGGCCATAGCCAAGACGAAAACCATGTATCGAGTACATCTGAATCCTGTGTTAAATCTGTAGCATTAAGAGAAGGGTTTTTGGATTTTTCACGTGCTTTTTCCAGAGCCTCTTTGGAGGTCAAGGCAACCACAAAATCTTGTTTACCCGATCCATAATAATATGCAGGGATTTGATGGCCCCACCACAACTGACGCGAAATATTCCAATCACGAATGTTATTCATCCAATGGCGATATGTGTTAATGAATTTTTTGGGGAACAATTTAATTGTTCCGTCCTCAACTGCAGTCAGTGCTGGATTGGCTAGATCCTCCATTTTTAAAAACCATTGATCGGAGAGTCTGGGTTCTACAACCGCCTTGGTTCTTTCAGAAAGGCCAACTTTGTGCGTGTGTGGCTTGGTTTTCAATAGCACTTTTGAGGACTTGAGCTCCTGAACAACGAGTTTTCGAACTTCAAATCGGTCTTTGCCTTCATAGTGTAAACCTTCTGCATTAATCGTTCCATCGGGATTAAAAATATCAACAAACGCCAGCTTGTGTTTGTCGCCCAATGCTTTATCATTTTCATCATGAGCAGGCGTTATTTTTAGGCAACCAGTACCAAACTCCATATCCACATAGCTATCTGTGATAATCGGCACTTCTCTGTTGACAATAGGAACCAAAACTTTTTTGCCATGCAGATGGGTAAAGCGTTCGTCTTCTGGATGAACTGCTACAGCCGTGTCCCCCATCAACGTTTCAGGGCGAGTCGTGGCAATGGTGACAGTCTCCTCGCTATCTACCAATCGATAAGCGATGTAGTATAAATTGCCTTGCTTTTCTTCATAAACC
>CACAZM010000020.1 GCA_902536935.1 uncultured Bacteroidota bacterium
CAACCCAAGAGGGTGATGATGTTGATGTATATGGTTGCACAGTACTGCTTTTGTCACAGGACAACTTTCAAGTTAGAGTAACTGCAAACTCCTGCATAGGAACTAATGATGGTTCAATTTATGTTTCTGTTAAAAATGAAAATCTTCAATATCAAGTTCTAATTGACGGTCAACAGTTCGGACTTAATTCTAACTATGGCTTCACAAGAGAGCTTGAGAATCTTGGTGTTGGTACCTATTCAGTTTGTTTCACTGTAAATGGCTATGAATATTTTGAACAATGTTTTGATGTGGTTTTGTCCCAACCTGACCCATTAAGTGTTGATGCTCGTGAGTATTTTGGAGGTGATAATTTATATCTAAATTTAAGTGGGTCTTCATCATTTAATATTATACATAATGGGCGTTTATCAAATGCCAAAGCTGGTTATTTAAATATTTCATTATCGAAGGGATTAAATGATCTTAAGGTGTTTACTGATTATGAATGTCAAGGGTTTTTCGAAGAAACTTATTTTAATAGTGAAGAAATTTTAGTTAATCCAAACCCAGTTAATGATGTGGTTAATATTTTAGTTGGAGGTGATGATCAAGAGGTTCAATTTATAATTCGCGACATTCGAGGAGTCACTTTGATTAATTCGACTAAAAAACTTGTAAATAATCGAAAAGTAAGCTTTGATTTAGGTGATTATGCAAACGGAGTATACTTTGTTGAAGTTATTTCGCCTACTGTTATTCAAACTTCAAAAATTATAAAAGATGAATAGAGTACCAAAAAATATTTTCTTACTACTTCTTACTGTCTTATTTCAATTAATTGGATGTTCTAAAGACGATGGACCAAAAAACCCAACCTCCTCTGATCTTCTCTCACCTTCAAATGGAGAAAATTGTAATACTGGTACTTCAATAAGTGCAACCAAGTCAAATGTAAACTTTTCATGGAGTGAGGCTTCTAATACAGATTCATATTTTTTAGAGATTAAAAATTTGCAAACAAACGATAAAATAAAGCGTGCTGGTATAAACACTAATGTTGCTACCATAACACTCGATAAAGGATATGGTTATGAATGGTTTGTTACTTCAATTTCAAACAATGTTCCGACTGAAAGACCTGTTAGTGATACATGGCGTTTTTATTTACAAGGTGATGGTGAAACTAATTCAGCACCTTTCACAGCTGAATTAATTTCACCAGCTTCTGGTGAAGCGGTTCAACTTACGGACGGCAGTTTTAATTTTGTTTGGTCAGGAAATGACCCTGATGGAGATTCTATTCTATATACTTTATATTTAGACACAATTGATGGATTACAAACCCCGCCCGAGAGCCAGACTGACATTACTTCTTCGAATTTTGAAATCGATTTAGAACTTGATAAAGTATATTATTGGAGTGTATTCTCACGCGACAGCAAAAACAATACTTCTCACTCGCAAGTCTATTCATTTAGAGTTGTAGACTAAATACTTTTAAGCTAGTAAATATTAGTTTACTTTGCTATTAACTATATATAATATGTTCTGTGAAAATCAGTAATTTCCTTATTTTTATAATATCATTGTGGTTAAGTATTATCTATACTTTTTGTCATAAATAAGTAACAATTGCTATGATATAATTCAAACTTTATAATTTTTTGTTTGATTAAGATTTTTCTATAAAACTCTGTATTTTTTTCAACTTTACCTTATCTAATTTTTAAAAGTATATCAGTAACTTTTTACTAAAAAAAAATCCCTCTTTGGAGGGATTTTTAATCTAAAAATAAATTGAATTACTATCGAGCAGTAATTTCATAACTCATGTTCCCGTCTGAGTCAGTAGTTTTGGTTATATCAGCAACTGGTGTATAAGCAAGTGGTGCACCAGCAGGAATTGTAAATGAAATGTGGTCTACAACACCAGACTTAGGATGAGTGAAAAACATCTCTGCTGGCACATCTGCTGCCTCTTGAGCATATGGTACGTACCAAACAGTGTAAACACCGTCAGCTGCGGGATAATAAGCATCATTATCGTTATCAAAATAATCACCTTCATATCTAGAACCGGTTTCAGAAGCTTCAATTATTGAACCTGCAGGGCTTGATACAAATAAATCCATATCGTTTGCACTTGGATTTTTCCAATCAAAAGCAATCACTACAGCATCTTCATCAACATCCATATATATATCTGCAAGGTCAACTACTGTGATATCTACGGAAGCTTCCGAAGCAGCAACTGATTCTTCATCTCCATGGTGGTCGTGGCCATCTTCAGAAAATACGATTCCTGTAATACTCACAGTGGCACAACCAGTAAGACCATCCCAATCAGAAGACGCTTGACTTGAATTAGGGTCTGCAAAAATCATTGATCCAGTTCCTGAAGTATTACCAGCGCTAATTGTTGCTGTTGCTGTAGTATATTCACCAAGGTGAGAAATGGTTGAACCACATCGGTTATTACCAACAACTGTAACAATAGCATCATGATCTACTGCCTGTTCAAGTGATACTGTAAAACCAAGTAGAGTTCCATTTGCAACACGAAACCTGTCAGGGGTAAGTGTAACATTCACTACTGTTTCAGGTGCTCCGCTTTCAACATATTCTATAGAATAAGTGTCGTCGCCCAATATTTCTGTATCACATGAAGTGAATACTAATGAAATTGCTAACAAAAAAAGTTTTATATCTTTCATAATTAATAAATTATTTTTTAGTTAATGTTATTGTTTGGGCAACAGGCCCTCCACCACAATCTGAACCTGCATTATCAGTAACAGTTATAGTAATAACACTATCATCGGCTTCATCATAAGCAGTGAAATTACCATCACCCTTAGTATATAACGAACCTGAACAACCTAGCCCATATGCAATGTATGCATTAGCATCAACACCGCCACATATAAAATCTAATATAAATGGACTGTTAGTATCAAATCCGAAATCAGGGAAGAAGTCAACTTCAAAATACCTTTGATAGACTGAACCTTCAAAAATTTGCACTTCCACATCAACATCAGAGTAATATGAAGGAACCCCAAATAGAATGTTCTCAGGATCCACAGTCATATTGTACGTTCCCACAAACATGTTGTTTGGAATAGGACATGCTAGAATGGCATTGAAGCTCATTGCACTAGTGTAGGATGCATTTAAATTTAGATTGGATTGAGTATAACCAATTTTAGAGTTGTCTTGATGACTGCCATAGTCTGGGCTAGTTCCATAAAAAACAGTTCCATCATTACGGGTTGTTTTACCATAAAATTGAAAAAAATCACCCATGCTAATATCAGTAGCATTTAATCCAAGAGCAGTTGCAATATCAGTAACCGTGATATTTACTTCAGCCGGGAAACTATTAACTGTGTAAAAGTCCTCAGCTGATACTATAGCCCCATCAATTTTAGCTTCTACTGATAAACTGTATGAACTAGTGTTCGAATTTACGTCCTGTAAACTACCACTAATTGCAAAACCTTCAACAGAGTCGAAAGAGGTTGGTGGAACAGTTTGCCATTCCACAAACGATCCATTTTCAAGCTCATGAATAGCTGGGTTTCTAAATGTACTCTGGTCTGTACATGATACTATAATCATGCCGACTAGAATACAATAAATAAATTTTAAATTTTTCATCTGTTTCATTTTTTTTAATCTATAAAGTTTGCTGGATTAGTATCCCAAAATACCTGATCAGTAAGTTTTTTCTGAACTAAAGCAGGGTTATCGTTTGAATTAATTTCTGAAGAAGGCAAGTAATAGCTTCTAGGGAATTCTGTATTAGTAATTACAGATTGACCTAAAACAGGATAACCAGTTCTTCTATAATTATTAAAAGCTTCGATGCTATTACCAAAAGACGCAATGTAAAACTCTTCAATAACAATAGCAAGTTTATCTTCGTTAGATCCAGCAGCATCGTATAATGCAAGTACAGTATCCACATAATTAGTTACTTCGGTTGCATCCATTTCTTTACCACTAAAGTCTGCAACTTTTGCAAGCGAAAGTTCAATCCCAGCTTTTAATAGTGCTCTAGCGTCTGCGTTTACTCCCATAGTAAGTGCAGCTTCAGCGAGCCAAAAATGAGTGTAAGAGGATAAAATGATAGGTTGAATACCTGCGCCACCAAGGTTGATAGACTCAAGCGTCGAACCACCAGCACCATCATCATAGGCACCACCAGCAGGATAAATTCCCCATGCAGTTCTGTAAACACCGTCGTTAGGTATTCCTTCATCATCAGCATGATCTCTTCCCCAGTATCCATTACCTAAATAGCAATACTGGTAATCAGAATTACCATCACATGGCAACAAATCTCCTCCAGGGTCTAGGGTCAATGGATCTTCTGTTGTTTGTCTGTAAAAGTAGTAAGGAACTCGAGGATCTTTAACTAATTTACCTGTGTTGGTATTACCTACTAACATTCTATTCATAAAGTCATTTGACATGTATGTATTTCCTGCAGTGATATAATCAGAAGTAAACCCGTAGTGACGGTTATCAGGATTAGTTTCAGAGCTACCAAAATAAACTTGGAAATCGTCATCATTCGAACTAATAAAGTTACCTGATGAAACAATTGCTTCTATAGCACTTTTATTGCTCGTGGAATCTCCATCCCAATCATCACCAGCTAAACGCGATTGAACATACATTTTAATTTTAAGTGTATTAGCAAGCTTTGTCCAGCTACTTAAATCTTCAAAATAAATATCTTCAGGGGTAACACTTCCAGTCTGACTTAGGTTATCTATCGCCTCATCCAATTGACTCAACATTGATTTGTAAATTTCAATACCATCATCAAGATTTGGTTGAGTATATTCCGAGTTGACAGCTTCAGAATAAACTGCTGTACCTAAAAAGTCAACTAGATTTACATAAGCTAAAACTTCAAGAACTTGTCCTATACCAACATGAACAGGCAAATTTTGGGACTCGGACATACCTTTCAATAGCTGAAGGTTTGAAGTTAAAGAATATGTATTAGACCATGCGCCATTCATAGCGCCTGGCCCTGCTGAGGAAGCATACGTTCCGAACTGATTTATATGCCTTACAGTTCCAGATGTCAGCCCAGACAAGGTGGTATTTTGGATACCTGTGCTAAACATTAGACCATTTAAGACGTAGTTTGGGTCGGCAGATGCCTCAGTTAGCTGATTTGGATTGTCATTAATGTCCAAATCAGTTGTTTCACAAGATGTAACCCCAAACAAAACAAGGGCACATAATATTGAAATATAATTTTTATAATTATTCATTTTTAATTGATTTAGAAGGTTAGTTTAACACCCAAGGAAAATTGTTTATATGATGGGTCATTTTGATAATCTACACCCTTAGTGTTTGTTCCACCTTCAGGGTTAGCTCCCAACACCTCAGGATCAAGATTCATGTACTGAGGTAAATTGGGTGCATGGTAATAAAAATTGTTTGCTTGTGCTGATACAACAACGCTGCCAAAAGGAGAATTTTCAAGTAAACTCTCTGGAACAGAGTATGATAAACTAATATCACGGATTCTAAAAACAGAAGCGTCAAAGACTACATTTTCATCAACATCCATGAGGTTAATGAAATAAAGGTCGTTAGCACCTATTTGAATGTTATTTTTGATTTTATTTCCATTTGCATCTAAAACAACTTCACCTGTATTAGGATCTCCAATAACACCAGGTATAATATAAGTACCTTCGCGATCTTCAGTATCTCTGGTAACTCCACGCCTTAGAAGGTTAGAGGCAGAAACTGAATATATATCACCTCCGTGAACATATTCCCATTGTAGACCAAATGTGAGGTTTTTATAAGAAATTGAATTAATATTTGTCAGATAAAACTCTTCATTTGGATTACCAATTAGCTGGTCCTCTGCACCAACATCATCACTAAATATGATTTTACCAGTATCAGGGTGAATTAAAAGGTTTCCTTCATCATCTTTCATTGAATAAGTACCTCTAAAAATACCATATGCTTTACCTTCAATTGCATGGTTAACTCCGTCCCCAAATGCAATTCTATCAACTGGGAGATCGACTACTTCAGTAAAATAAGTGGTAAAGTTGGTTGTCATCGACCAAGCTAAACCATCTGAAGTAGATGGTGTAATAAGGTTTAAAGTTAAAGCTGCTTCAACTCCATCAGTATCAATTCTTCCTGCATTAATAGTTGTTGAAGAGTATCCTGTAGAGGTTGGAAGACTAGAAGATAGAATTTGGTCCTCTACAATTCGTTTGTATATGGAGAGGTCTAAGTCAACAAAATTGTTAAATAACTTAGTCTCAACTCCAAATTCATATTCTTTCAACAGCTCAGGAAGTAAATCCGGGTTAGGTAAGTAACTACTTAAACCATTGTAAGAAACTACCCCTCCATTAAATGGGTTAATCCATGCATTAGGTGATGCATCAAGTGTTGGATTAATTAAGTATGCACCAGGAAAGTTAGCGGATGTACCATAACTGGCTCTTAACTTGTAATAATTCCCTTTGCTATCAAATCCAGGTGTATCAGATAAAATATACGATACCGAAGCACTTGGATAAAAAATAGATCTGTTTTCTTCAGCAACTGTAGAGGCCCAGTCATTTCTGGCAGTTAAAGTTAAGTATATGTAGTCATTATAATCGAATTCCATTTGGCTGTAAAGTCCAATAGTATTCAAGCTAGACGTCGAATCTAGAGCACTAGTTTCTCTAAAGTTATTGTGATTGATAAAATCAAAAACAACTTGATCTTCACTAGAAAGTCCAATAATGCTAGCAGTTTGGTTCTTAGATTCGAAACCAGCTACACCTGTTAGGCCTATATCTTCAGAAATTTCCAGATTGTTAATATTAACAGAAGCACGATGGGTTGTAATCCTATCCTTGTCATCAAATGTCTGCAAGTAACCTAGTGGGCTATCAGCACCACCTTTGTTTTGATAATCACGGTTTAACTCATTATAATAGTCATTGCTATATAAGTAAGACAATTTAATATTATCATTGAGCTCATAATCAAGTTGAGCCTTCATAAATAATCTGTCTGCATCCTCTTTAAATTGAGAATTTTTTTGTTGCCAAATTGGATTTGTAATTGTAACTCTGTAATAAACACTTGAACCATCATTTGGATCTTGATAAGGGAGGTTGTGTATATCAAGGTTTCTAGGGATCCATGTTAAGAGGTCAAAGAAATTACGAGTAGGTCTAGTGTCAATAGTTTTGTTGTACAGTACACTTGTACTTAGACTCAACTTATTACTAAGGGTTGTTTTTGAACCAAACGAAAAATTATCTCGAACAAGTCTATTTTCTTCAACATAACCAACTTGGTCAGATTTACTATAAGAAAAATTAACTGAATTGTTTTCAGTTGAATTAGAGATCAAAACAGAAGTAATATTACCTACACCAACATCAAAAAAATCATTTACATTGTTTGGATGAGCTCTGTATATATCAGTAGCACCCTGATATTCAGGGAATGAATTTGCATATGCAGGAATACTCAAGTGGTGAGGAACCTCTTGACCATTAAATCGGGCTCCCCATGTACCAAAATATGTGGTATTTATAGTATTGTCGGCACCTTGACCATATTGGTTTTGAAATTCAGGAAGGTTTGACACCTCTAGAAAAGAAGTTGTGTGAGAAACTTCAACTTCAAATCCCTTAGATTTAGCTAGACCAGAACCCGTTTTGGTTGTTATGACAATAACACCATTACGACCATCTTGTCCGTAAAGCGCAGATGCAGCTAATCCTTTAAGAACGGTTGTAGTTGCAATGTTATTTGGGTCAAGGTCAAAAGAACGATTACCAGTAATTGGAGCTCCATCAACTACATACAGAGGCTGATTAGAACCAGATATCGAATTTTTGGATCTAATAATTACATTAGTGTTAGTACCCAAAAAACCACCTCCAGTGTTAATTTGAACACCAGGAATTTTACCAGTTAGAATTTTTGAAATATCTGTTTCAGGTTTTCTTTCTATATCTTCAGATGTGATAGTAGTCACGGCATATCCAAGAGCCTTTTCTTTTCGAGCAATCCCTTGAGCAGTTATAACTACTTCATCTAAAGCCGTTGATTGAGAAAGTGTGAAATTTGCGATAGATGAAGATACAGTTTGTGAGGAACTATTGTATCCAACATAGCTTGCTTCCAAAATATCTCCATTTGAAGCCTTTATTGAAAAGTTTCCATCAAAATCCGAAGTAGTGGCGTTACTTGTGCCTTGAACAAATACAGTAGCACCAGGAAGAGGAACACCGTTTTCATCCGTTACGGATCCACTAATGGTTTGCTGTGAGAATGCAACCATACTAACCATTAATGTGATAAAAGTTAGTAATAGATTTAATTTAGTTTTCATATGTTTTTAAAATTATTGGAATTAACAAAGATGTTAATTTTTTGTTAACAAAACAAATTTATGGTTTAAAATACTAATTTTTTTATTTCCAAAGAATATAAAAATTTTGTAAAAAGTCAAATTATTTTGATTCGAAATTAAGTTATGTTAAATGAGCTTTAAATTATTACCTCGCTCTTTTGAATTAAATACAAACATAAAATTAATTTGATGTGGTTTTTTTAATAAAAAAAATACTACATTTGCAGCCCTTCAAATAAGGGAAGAAATTAATTTGTAGTATGCCAACAATTTCGCAACTAGTTCGTAAAGGTAGAACAGAGCTCTCCAAAAAGAGCAAGTCTGCAGCACTGGATGCCTGCCCACAAAGACGTGGTGTTTGTACTCGTGTTTACACGACAACTCCCAAAAAACCAAACTCGGCCATGCGTAAAGTGGCTCGTGTGCGACTCACTAATGGCAATGAGGTAAATGCCTACATTCCTGGTGAGGGGCACAACTTACAAGAACACTCGATTGTTTTAGTACGTGGTGGGCGTGTAAAGGATTTACCAGGTGTTCGATACCACATCGTTCGTGGAGCACTAGACACTGCAGGTGTTGAGGGACGTTTACAACGACGTTCGAAATATGGCGCTAAACGACCAAAAAAGTAAAAGATTCAGTTAAACAATGACGTTCAAGCTTACTTGAACCACTCAATATAAAGACATGAGAAAGAGATCGGCGAAAAAACGCCCATTGTTACCAGACCCGCGCTTCAATGACCAACTGGTCACAAGATTTGTAAATAATCTAATGTGGAGTGGCAAAAAATCAATTGCATTTAAAATTTTTTATGACGCAATTGATATTGTCGACGAGAAGAAACAAGACGAAGAAAAATCAGCCCTAGAAGTTTGGAAAGAAGCTTTGACTAATATTATGCCGCACGTTGAGGTTCGCAGTCGTCGAATTGGTGGCGCAACATTTCAAATTCCAAATCCCATTCGTCCAGATCGTAAAATATCCACATCTATGAAGTGGTTGATTTCATTTGCCCGTAAACGCAATGAAAAATCAATGGCTCAAAAACTTGCTGCCGAAATCCTGGCTGCTTCAAAAGAGGAAGGTGCAGCTGTAAAAAAACGTGTCGATACACATAAAATGGCTGAAGCTAACAAGGCGTTCTCTCATTTTAGATTTTAACATACATATTAATGTCAAGAGATCTTAAATACACACGAAATATAGGAATTGCAGCTCATATCGACGCTGGTAAAACTACTACAACAGAGCGAATACTCTATTATACTGGTGTGAGTCATAAAATAGGTGAAGTTCACGATGGAGCTGCGACCATGGATTGGATGGAACAAGAACAAGAGCGTGGAATTACCATTACCTCTGCAGCAACAACATGTGAGTGGACGTTTCCAACTGAGCAAGGTAAGCCAATCGATGGGGCTAGAGAATATCATTTTAATATTATTGATACTCCTGGTCACGTCGACTTTACCGTTGAAGTTAATCGGTCACTTCGAGTTCTCGATGGACTTGTGTTTTTGTTTTCAGCCGTTGACGGCGTAGAGCCACAGTCTGAAACCAACTGGCGCTTGGCCGATAATTACAAGGTCCCTAGAATGGGATTTGTCAATAAGATGGATCGACAAGGAGCTAACTTCCTTAATGTTTGTACTCAAGTGCGAGAAATGCTCAAATCCAATGCAGTACCAATTGTACTTCCTATTGGCGATGAGGATAACTTTAAAGGCTGTGTTGATTTGGTAAAAAATCGTGCCATTATTTGGCACGAGGAAAACATGGGCGCCACTTTTGATGTGGTTGATATCCCGGCTGATATGAAGGATGAAGTTGAAAAATTCCGTGGTGAGCTTATTGAAGCTGTTGCTGAATATGACGAAAACCTTCTTGAAAAGTATTTTGAAGACCCCGATAGTATTTCCGAAGATGAGGTGCACAATGCACTTCGAGCAGCTACACAAGATATGAGTATTATCCCTATGATTTGTGGATCTGCGTTTAAAAACAAAGGCGTCCAGTTTTTACTCGATGCCGTGTGCCGTTATTTGCCTTCTCCCGAAGATAAAGAAGCTATTGAGGGTATAAACCCTAATACTGATGATACGATTTCTAGAAAGCCAACAGTTTCCGATCCCTTTTCTGCGTTAGCATTTAAAATTGCTACAGATCCATACGTTGGTCGTCTAGCATTTTTTAGAGCTTACTCGGGTCGTTTGGATGCAGGTTCTTATGTATTGAACACACGATCTGGGAATAAAGAACGAATTTCTCGTATATATCAAATGCATGCAAACAAACAAAATGCAATTGAACTTATCGAAGCTGGAGACATTGGTGCTGCAGTTGGATTTAAGGATATCAAAACAGGCGACACTCTATGTGCTGAAAAACATCCAATCATTTTGGAGAGTATGGATTTCCCTGATCCTGTAATTGGTATTGCAGTTGAGCCAAAAACCAAGTCTGATGTTGATAAATTGGGTATGGCACTTGGTAAGCTCGCTGAGGAAGACCCAACCTTCCAAGTAAAAACTGATGAAGCATCAGGCCAAACTATTATTAGCGGTATGGGTGAGCTACACCTTGATATTATTGTTGACCGTTTACGCCGCGAATTCAAAGTCGATGTCAACCAAGGTCAGCCACAGGTTGAGTATAAAGAAGCCATTACCCAGCAAGCAGATCACCGTGAGGTTTACAAAAAGCAAACAGGTGGACGTGGAAAGTTTGCCGATATTGTGTTTACCTTAGAACCTGCTGAAGAAGGAAATCAAGGACTCGAATTTGTTAATGAAATTAAAGGCGGTAACGTTCCAAGAGAATATATTCCATCTGTAGAAAAAGGATTTAAGGACGCCATGCAAAATGGTCCATTGGCAGGATTTGAGGTCGACGCGATGAAAGTAACTTTGAAAGATGGTTCTTTCCACCCCGTTGATTCTGATTCATTATCATTTGAATTGGCTGCAAAGATTGGCTATAAAGAAGCCGCCAGTGCAGCTGGAGCAGTCATTATGGAGCCGATGATGAAACTTGAGGTATTGACTCCTGAAGAAAATATGGGTGACATTGTTGGAGATCTCAATCGCCGTCGAGGACAAGTCAATAGTATGGATGATCGAGCAGGATCAAAAGTTGTTAAGGCGATTGTACCGCTTTCAGAAATGTTTGGTTATGTTACCTCGTTGAGAACATTATCATCTGGACGTGCAACATCAACTATGGAGTTTTCTCACTATGCGGAGACACCAAAAAATATTTCAGAAGAAGTAATTTCCGCAACAGTCGGATAAAGAATTTTAAGCGATGAGTCAAAAAATTAGAATTAAACTTAAGTCCTACGATTATAATCTTGTCGATAAGTCGGCTGAGAAAATCGTGAAGACCGTTAAGACAACAGGAGCTGTGGTCACAGGACCCATCCCACTTCCAACACATAAAAAGATTTTTACTGTGTTGCGTTCACCTCACGTAAATAAGAAGTCGCGTGAACAGTTCCAGTTGAGTTCATATAAACGTTTGTTGGACATTTATAGTTCGTCTTCAAAAACAATTGATGCGTTGATGAAGTTAGAGCTACCTAGTGGAGTAGAAGTTGAAATTAAAGTATAATTAGATTCTCATTTGAGAGATTAACTAAATAAACCAATATGTCAGGGTTAATTGGAAAAAAAATCGGAATGACGAGCATCTTTGACGAGAATGGAAAAAACTTGCCGTGCACTGTCATCCAAGCTGGACCATGTGTCGTTACACAAGTGCGCACACAAGATTTGGATGGCTATGATGCATTACAACTTGGATTTGATGAAAAATCAGCTAAAAAAAGTAATAAAGCTGCACAAGGTCACTTCAAAAAAGCAAATACTTCAATCAAACGAAAGTTGGTAGAATTCAAAGGTTTTGAATCAGAGCATAAACTCGGTGATACTATTGGGGTAGACCTATTTTCTGAAGGCGAGTTTGTTGACATTACTGGAACTTCCAAAGGGAAAGGTTTCCAGGGAGTTGTCAAGCGACACGGATTTAGCGGGGTTGGTCAAGCTACTCATGGTCAGCACAATCGTTTGCGTGCCCCTGGATCAATTGGTGCTGCATCATACCCAGCCCGTGTATTCAAAGGAATGCGAATGGCAGGTCGCATGGGTAACGAAAGAGTAACCGTGCAAAATCTCCGTGTTTTGAAGGTTGTACCAGAAAAAAATTTATTAGTTGTTAAGGGATGTGTTCCAGGTCACAAAAACAGTTATATCCTAATTTCGAAGTGATGAAAGTATCCGTAGTAAATCAAAAAGGGAAAGACACAGGTAGACAAGTTGACTTGTCTAAAGATGTATTTGGAGTAGATCCGCATGAACATGCTCTGTATTTAGATGTAAAACAGTACTTAGCACATCAGCGACAGGGAACACACAAAACGAAGGAGCGAGCTGAGATTAAGGGTAGTACCCGTAAAATCAAAAAGCAAAAAGGAACAGGCACCGCCCGAGCAGGAAGTTTAAAAAATCCATTGTTCCGTAGTGGTGGACGCGTGTTTGGACCTCGTGTTAGATCTTACAATCAGAAGGTTAACAAGAATGTTAAGCGACTGGCGCGTATGTCTGCTTTGAGTTTGAAAGTCAAAAACAAATCTTTAACTATCGTTGAGGATTTTGATTTTGATACGCCTAAGACAAAGTCGTTTAATGCAATATTGGATGCGCTTGGGCTTTCTGATAAGAAGTCATTGTTGGTACTTGGATCAGCATCGAAAAACGTATATATGTCAGCTCGTAATTTACAACGTGCTGAGGTTGTTACTGACGCAGAGCTTAGTACCTATAAAATTGTCAATGCGCAGCATTTGATTTTGGCAGAGAGTGCCGTGAATTCTATCAATTCTAATTTGAATACAAAATAAAGAACTCATGAGTATATTAATAAAACCTGTCGTAACAGAAAAAACAACCAGCGAAAGCGAGTTAAGAAATCGCTACACGTTTTTGGTAAATCCAAAAGCTAATAAAGTAGAGATTAAAAAAGCAGTCGAGGCCACATATGGTGTTACTGTTGACAAAGTACGAACACTGATTTACGGTCCAGAGCGCAGAACACGCTATACCAAAACCGGAATTCAGCATGGGAAAACCAATGCAACAAAACGTGCGATAGTACAAGTTGCAGAAGGGGATCAAATTGATTTTTACAGTAATTTATAATAAAATAGGATGTCAGTTAGAAAACTAAAACCTATAACTCCTGGACAGCGTGGTAGAGTGGTCAATGGATATGACGCCATCACCACTGATAAGCCGGAGAAAAGCTTGCTTGCTCCGAATAAACGTTCAGGTGGTCGTAACAATAGTGGTCGGATGACTGTTCGCTATCGTGGCGGAGGTCACAAAAGACGCTACCGTATCATTGACTTCAAACGCAATCGTTTTGATAGTCCTGCTGAGGTATTGAGCATAGAGTACGATCCGAATCGATCTGCTTATATCGCCTTGACTCAGTATAAAGACGGTGAAAAAAGATACATGATTGCGCAAAACGGATTACAAGTTGGCCAAAAGGTGGTTTCAGGTGAGAAAGTTGCTCCTGAAATTGGAAATGCAATGGCACTCGCCAACATTCCACTTGGTACAATTATCTCATGTATTGAGCTACATCCTGGAAAAGGTGCAGCAATTGCGAGAAGTGCTGGATCATTTGCTCAACTGATGGCTCGTGAAGGTAAGTTTGCAACGATCAAACTACCGTCTGGTGAAACCCGCTTGATTCTCACAACTTGTATGGCTTCAATTGGTGCAGTTTCTAACTCAGATCATCAGTTACTTGTTTCGGGGAAAGCAGGTCGAACGCGCTGGCTAGGTAGACGTCCACGAACTCGTCCAGTTGCCATGAACCCTGTAGATCACCCAATGGGTGGTGGTGAAGGCCGTGCTTCTGGAGGACATCCTCGATCTAAAAACGGAATTCCTGCCAAAGGGTATCGTACAAGAAATAAAACAAAAGCATCCAACCGATATATAGTTGAACGTAGAAGAAAATAAGCATGGCTAGATCATTAAAAAAAGGACCTTATGTGCACTATAGCTTGATAAAAAAGCTACAAGCAAACCTTGATTCTGGTAAAAAGAATGTCATCAAAACATGGTCACGTGCGTCGATGATTACACCAGATTTTGTTGGTCAAACAATAGCTGTTCACAACGGTAAGCAGTTTATTCCTGTGTATATCACAGAAAACATGGTCGGTCACAAACTGGGTGAATTTTCACCTACACGTAATTTTAGAGGCCATGCAGGTGCAAAAAATAAAGGTAAAAAATAACTATGGGAATTCGTAAACGCAAATCCGCAGAAGAGTTGAAAGAAGCACGCAAACAAATTGCATTTGCAAAGCTTAACAATTGCCCAACATCTCCACGCAAGATGCGTCTCATGGCAGACTTGATACGTGGCGAAGGTGTTGATAAGGCCCTATCGGTCCTCCGATTCAGCCCAAAAGAATCATCAGTTCGATTGGAAAAGCTGTTGTTATCAGCAGTAGCCAATTGGCAAGCTAAAAATGAAGACGGTGATGTAGAAAAAGCCGGCTTGTTTGTAAAAGAAATTCGTGTGGATAGTGCACGTATGCTTAAAAGGTTACGTCCGGCTCCTCAGGGTCGAGCGCATCGTATTCGTAAACGCTCAAACCATGTTACACTGGTTTTAGGAGCTCAAGATAACTCTCAAAGCTAAGAAAGGACTATGGGACAAAAAACAAATCCAATTGGTAATCGAATAGGAATCATCCGTGGATGGGAGTCCAACTGGTACGGAGGAAGAGACTATGGCGATAAGTTGTCTGAGGACGACAAAATTCGTCGTTATGTACATGCTCGACTAGCCAAAGCAAGTGTATCTCGAATTTTTATTGAAAGAACGCTCAAGCTTGTTACAGTAACTATTACAACTGCTCGACCTGGGATTATCATCGGAAAAGGTGGTTCTGAGGTTGATCGCTTAAAGGAAGAGTTAAAGAAAATAACTGAAAAAGAGGTTCAACTCAATATTTTTGAGATTAAGCGTCCCGAACTGGAAGCTCAACTTGTTGCGGCGAGTATTGCTCGACAAATTGAAAGTCGAATTTCTTACCGCCGTGCAATCAAGATGGCGATTGCAGCTTCAATGCGTATGAATGCAGAGGGAATTAAGGTTCAAATCTCTGGTCGCTTGAACGGTGCCGAAATGGCTCGTTCAGAAAGCTATAAAGATGGACGAATTCCATTATCTACGTTCCGTGCTGATATTGACTATGCTTTGGTTGAGGCCAAAACAACTTATGGACGTATAGGAATCAAGGTTTGGATCATGAAAGGCGAAGTTTATGGAAAGCGTGAGCTCTCACCACTTGTTGGGATGAGTTTAAATGCAACAAAAGGTAAAAATGACAAACGTTCTGGCCGAGGAGGTCGAAGAAAATAAAGTATTATGTTATCACCTAAGAAAACAAAATATAGGAAAATGCAAAAAGGCCGTATGAAAGGCCTTTCGCAGCGTGGACATCGATTGTCTAACGGAATGTTTGGCGTCAAAGCATTAAACTCTGTTTTTGTCACTTCTCGACAAATTGAAGCCGCACGTATAGCAGCCACTCGTTACATGAAGAGAGAAGGACAGTTGTGGATTAAGATTTTCCCAGACAAACCTATTACCAAAAAACCACTAGAGGTTCGTATGGGTAAGGGTAAAGGTGCTTTGGATCACTACGTTGCTGTAGTCAAGCCAGGACGTATACTATTTGAAATTTCAGGAGTGCCTATTGATATTGCTAAAGAAGCATTGCGTTTAGCATCACAAAAACTACCTGTAAAAACAAAATTTGTAATTGCGCGTGATTACGACGCTTAATAGTAGAATGATGAAGCAAAAAGAAGTCAATACCATGACATTAGATGAGCTGCAAGATAAGCTGGCTCAACTGCAGAAAAACTATAAAGATGCAAAATTTACGCATGCGCTTTCTAATTTGGAGAACCCCTTGCAACTGCGTTCGCAGCGAAGAGTTATCGCTAGATTGAAAACAGAGTTAAACCGACGTAAAATGCAAGATGCCTAACTGATTATGGAAACAAGAAATTTAAGAAAAGAACGAATTGGTGTGGTGACCAGCAATAAAATGCAAAAGTCAATTGTTGTGAGTGAGATTAAACGTGTGAAACACCCGATGTATGGAAAGTTTGTATTGAAAACGAAGAAGTACGTGGCTCATGACGAGAAAAACGACTGTAATATTGGCGATACAGTTCGAATTATGGAAACCCGACCTCTGAGTGCCTCCAAATGTTGGAGACTGGTTGAAATTATTGAAAGAGCAAAATAATGGTACAACAAGAATCAAGACTTAAAGTTGCGGACAATACAGGTGCCAAAGAGGTACTTACAATCCGTATCCTAGGAGGAACCAAGCGCAGATATGCTTCTATTGGGGATAAAATTGTCGTTACAGTCAAAGACTCCACTCCAAATGGTACGGTAAAAAAGGGGCAAGTATCAACTGCTGTTGTCGTACGAACAAAAAAAGAAATTCGTCGTCCTGATGGGTCATACATCCGTTTTGATGAAAATGCTTGTGTACTGCTGGAACCAAGTGGCGAGATGCGTGGAACTCGTGTTTTTGGGCCTGTTGCTCGTGAATTGCGAGATAAGAAATTTATGAAAATTATATCATTAGCGCCTGAAGTTTTATAAGTATATAGGTATGAAAAAATTAAAAATCAAAATGGGAGATACAGTTCGAGTCATTGCTGGTGATCACAAAGGATCTGAAGGTAAGATTTTGAAGTTGTTTACTGACAATGACAAGGCCATAGTGGAAGGTGTCAATTTGGTGAAACGTCACACCAAGCCCAACGCACAAAACCCACAAGGTGGAATTGTAGAAAAAGAAGCAGCGATTCATGTCTCTAATCTTTCGCTGCTAACAACTGATGGTGAAACTACTCGGGTAGGATACCAAATGAATGGGAATACCAAGGAGCGGATTTCGCGAAAAACAAAAGAAGTAATCTAATGGTACCTAGACTAAAAGAAGAGTATAAACAGCGAGTTATTAGCGCGATGACTGAAGAATTTAGTTATCGTAGCCTTATGGAAGTTCCCAAACTCCAAAAGATTGTAATCAGTCGGGGAGTTGGAGCTGCTGTTGCAGATAAAAAATTGGTAGAGCATGCGATTGAAGAATTGACCTTAATCTCAGGCCAAAAAGCAGTTGCAACACTTTCCAAAAAAGACGTTTCCAACTTTAAGTTACGTAAAGGGATGCCAATTGGTGCCCGTGTGACATTGCGCGGAGACCGCATGTACGAATTTTTAGACAGATTGGTTACTGCTGCATTACCACGAGTTCGTGATTTTCAAGGAATCAAAGCGAGTGGTTTTGATGGAAGAGGAAATTACAATCTCGGGGTTACTGAGCAAATTATTTTCCCAGAAATTGACATTGATAAGGTCGCTAAAATTGCTGGAATGGACATCACTTTTGTGACGTCTGCAGAAACAGATAAAGAAGCAAAATCACTATTAGCTCATTTGGGCTTGCCTTTTAAAAATAACTAATATGGCTAAAGAATCGATGAAGGCCCGCGAGGTCAAACGTGCAAAACTCAATGCTAAATATGCTGCTAAGCGAAAGGCATTGCTAGAAGCTGGTGATTATGAAGCTTTGCAAAAGCTTCCAAAAAACTCATCGCCTGTGCGTATGCACAACCGTTGCAAATTGACTGGTCGCCCAAAGGGCTATATGCGTCAATTCGGAATTTCACGAGTTATGTTTCGCGAAATGGCAAATAAAGGTTTAATCCCTGGTGTAAGAAAAGCCAGTTGGTAAAAAAATAAGTATGAACACAGATCCAATAGCAGATTTTTTAACACGCATCAGAAATGCCAATAGCGCAGGACATCGTGTTGTTGAAGTTCCCACATCAAAACTGAAATTAGAGATTACTAAAATCCTTTTTGACCAAGGATTCATTCTAAGCTATAAGCAGGAAAATGATAGCGCTCAGGGGAAGATAAAGATCGCATTGAAATACGATCCAATCACAAAAGACCCTGTCATTAAGAAATTGCAGCGCGCAAGTACTCCTGGACTTCGTAAATACACGGGATCTGTGGACATTCCACGTGTGCTCAATGGACTTGGTATTGCCATAATGTCAACATCTCATGGAGTGATGACTGGAAAACAAGCAAAAAAAGAAAATGTAGGCGGAGAAGTACTCTGCTACGTATATTAAAAGATTAGTAAATAATTTAAAATGTCACGAGTAGGAAACAATCCGATAGCAATTCCAGAAGGTGTGGTCGTTGATATTCAATCTGACCAAATTACCGTCAAAGGGAAGTTAGGAGAATTGAGCCAGCCATATGATACAGTTACATTTTCTCAAGAAGATGCTGTATTGACAGTAAGTAGACCTTCTGAAGCTAAACCCCACAAAGCAAAACATGGCTTATATCGTGCTTTGGTCAATAATATGGTCGAAGGGGTTTCAAAAGGCTTTACAAAAGAATTGGAACTTGTCGGAGTTGGATATCGTGCTTCGAATCAAGGTCAAAAGTTAGATCTTGCTTTAGGGTTTTCTCACAATATTGTTTTTGAGATTCCCAGTGAAGTGAAACTGGAAACGATATCTGAAAAAGGTAAAAATCCAATCGTAAAATTGACTTCACATGACAAACAATTATTAGGTGCTGTGGTTGCTAAGATTCGATCTTTCCGCAAGCCAGAGCCTTACAAAGGAAAAGGAGTCAAGTTTGTTGGAGAACAAATTCGTAGAAAAGCAGGTAAATCTGCGTAATTAAAAAAATATGAAACAAACGAAAACACAACGAAGATTTCGCATCAAACGTCGATTTAAGGCAACTGTTTTAGGTACGTCTGATCAACCACGCATGTCTGTTTTCAGAAGCAATAAAGAAATTTATGCTCAAATCATTAATGATGAAACTGGAGAAACCATTGCTGCCGCATCATCTCGTGATAAGGATGTGACTGGAAAAGGGTCATCGAAAACCGAACAAGCTGGTTTGGTTGGAAAGCTGATTGCTGAAAAAGCATTGGCCGCAGGCGTGACTGCGATTCGATTTGACCGTGGTGGATATTTGTACCATGGCCGTGTTAAATCGCTTGCACAAGGTGCTCGCGAGGGAGGATTAAAATTTTAATTGGAATATGTATCAAAAATATAAAAACATAGAATTTGTCAAGCCAGGAGGATTAGATCTTAAAGATCGTCTTGTTGGGGTTCAGCGTGTAACTAAAGTAACCAAGGGTGGTCGTGCTTTTGGATTTTCTGCTATTGTTGTTGTAGGTGATGAAAACGGTGTTGTAGGACATGGACTTGGAAAATCTAAGGAGGTTAGTGAAGCAATCGCAAAAGCGGTTGAAGATGCAAAGAAAAATCTGGTTCGTATTCCGATTCATAAAGGAACGCTTCCTCACCAACAAAAAGGAAAATTTGGCGGTGCTCGCGTATACCTACAACCTGCATCTATGGGTACAGGAGTAATCGCTGGTGGTGCTGTTCGTGCAGTTCTTGAGGCAGTTGGGGTACAAGACGTACTTTCTAAATCTCAAGGGTCATCCAACCCCCACAATGTTGTTAAGGCAACCTTTGATGCGCTTCTACAACTGCGTAACGCAAATTTAATCGCGAAACAACGTGGTATTTCTGTTGAAAAAGTTTATAACGCATAACGACATGGGAAAAATTAAGGTAACACAAACGCGCAGCTACATTAAGCGTCCTGAAAACCAAAAGAAAACTCTTAAAGCTTTGGGACTAAAAAATATTGGTCACTCTGTTGAGCATGATGATTCTGCAGTTGTGCTTGGAATGATAGATAAAGTGAAACACCTTGTTTCAGTAGAACAATTATAAGTTATGGAATTAGGAAATTTAAAACCCTCTAAGGGAGCTGTAAAATCTTCTAACAAACGACTCGGTCGTGGTCAAGGATCAGGATCTGGCGGTACAGCAACACGTGGTCATAAAGGAGCCAAATCTCGTTCTGGGTACTCCAAAAAGATTGGATTTGAGGGTGGTCAAATGCCTTTGCAACGTCGCGTTCCAAAGTTTGGATTTACTAACATCAACCGAAAGGAGTATCAAGGGATTAACCTCGATACCTTACAGCAATTGGTAGATGCCAAAAAAGTAAAAAAAGAAATTTCTCTTGATCAATTTGTTGATTTACGACTTGCAGGAAAAAATGATTTAATCAAAATTTTAGGCCGTGGCTCATTGTCAACGCCATTAAAGATAACAGCACACAAATTCACAGCATCTGCCAAAGCTGCCATAGAAGCAGTAGGAGGAGAAGCGATAGATGCTTAATTGATTATGAGACAATTTTTAGAAGCAATAAAGAATATTTGGAAAATTGAAGAGTTGAGAAACCGTGTAGGTCTCACACTGGGCTTATTACTTGTCTATCGTGTGGGTGCTCAGGTTGTTCTCCCAGGAATTGATTCGGTTCAGCTTTCCGAACTTGCCAACCGTACTGACGGTGGTGGGCTCTTAGGGATTTTAAATGCCTTTACAGGCGGTGCATTTGCCAATGCCTCTGTTTTTGCTTTAGGAATTATGCCCTATATTTCTGCTTCTATTGTTGTTCAATTGATGGGAATAGCCGTTCCTTATCTCCAAAAATTACAAAAAGAAGGCGAAAGTGGCCGTCGAACAATCAATCAGATAACCCGTTGGTTGACCATTGCGATTTGTGTTGTTCAAGCACCGGCCTATCTTTATGGATTAGGTGCTCTTGGGGTTCCGGATTCTGCTTTCTTGCTAGGTAAAGGACCAACCTTTATTATTACTTCAGTGATAATATTGGTAACAGGAACCATATTTGCGATGTGGTTGGGTGAAAAAATTACAGACAAAGGAATTGGAAATGGAATTTCATTACTGATTACCGTTGGTATAATTGCTACAATGCCATTGTCTTTTGTGCAAGAGTTTGTTTCCAGAGTTACTGAAAATAACGGTGGTTTAATCATGATTTTAGTCGAGTTGGTGATTTGGATTATTGTCAATGGGCTATGTGTGCTTTTGGTTTTGGCGGTTCGTCAAATTCCAGTTCAATATGCACGTCGTACAGCTGCTGGAGGTTATGCAAAAAATCAAGGGGGTGCACGTCAATACATTCCATTAAAACTCAACGCATCAGGCGTTATGCCAATTATCTTTGCACAAGCAATTATGTTTGCACCTGCATACCTTGGTCAAGCAATTGGGAATAATGCTGTCGGTCAATGGATGCAGGCGTCTTTCTCCGACATTTTCGGCCTTTGGTACAATGTCCTTTTTGGAGTTTTAATCATTGTTTTTACATTCTTTTATACTGCGATTACGGTTCCTACAAACAAGATGGCTGATGATTTAAAACGAAACGGAGGGTTTATTCCCGGCATTCGTCCAGGTGGAGAAACGGCTGACTTTTTGGATCGTGTGATGTCGCACATCACTTTCCCTGGGTCATTGTTTTTAGCAGCAATCGCGGTTTTACCAGCTGTTGCATATCAATTGTTAGGATTGCAGCAAGGTTGGGCGCTATTTTACGGTGGAACTTCTCTATTGATTATGGTTGGAGTTGCTATCGATACTATTCAGCAAGTCAATGCGTACTTGCTTAACCGTCATTATGACGGATTGATGACAACGGGAAATAAAAGAAAACGATAATCATGGCGAAGCAGCCTTCCATTGAGCAAGACGGACAGATTATTGAGGCTTTATCCAATGCCATGTTTCGGGTAGAGTTGGAAAATGGTCACGTTGTAACGGCACATATTTCTGGTAAAATGCGGATGCATTATATTAAGTTGTTGCCGGGAGATAAAGTAAAACTTGAAATGAGTCCGTACGACTTAACTAAAGCACGGATTACATATAGATATTAGTTATGAAAGTTAGAGCATCATTAAAGAAAAGAAGCGCAGACTGTAAGATTGTACGTCGAAAGGGGCGCTTGTATGTCGTTAACAAGAAGAATCCACGATTCAAACAAAGACAAGGGTAATTATGGCAAGAATTTCAGGAGTTGATATCCCAAAACAAAAGCGAGGTGAAATTGCCTTGACTTACATTTTTGGTGTAGGTAAAAGTAGAGCACAGCAGATTTTAGAAAAAGCAGGTGTGGATGTAAATAAAAAAGTTTTAGATTGGAATGACGACGAAATAGGAAGAATACGTGATGCGGTTTCTGCATATAAGATTGAAGGAGAACTTCGTTCGGAAATTCAAATGAGCATTAAGCGTCTGATGGACATCGGTTCATTCAGAGGCATCCGCCACCGAATTGGACTTCCACTACGTGGACAGAGAACTAAAAATAACTCTAGAACACGAAAAGGAAAACGTAAAACTGTTGCAAATAAAAAGAAAGTAACCAAATAATCAATAATTTATGGCGAAGACGAGTTCTAAAAAAAGGAAAGTTGTTGTTGAGTCTTTTGGGGAAGCACATGTTACGGCTTCCTTCAACAACATTATTATTTCTTTGACCAACACAAAAGGTGAGGTGATCTCTTGGTCGTCTGCTGGTAAAATGGGTTTTAGAGGTTCAAAGAAAAACACACCTTACGCAGCTCAACTTGCCGCAGAGGATGCTGGTAAAACTGCACTAGAAGCAGGATTGCGTAAAGTAAAAGTATTTGTGAAAGGTCCAGGTAATGGTCGTGAATCCGCCATTCGAACCATTCACAATATGGGAATTGAAGTAACTGAAATTGTTGACGTCACTCCGCTTCCCCACAACGGATGTAGACCACCGAAAAGAAGAAGAGTATAATAATTAATTGAAGGGAATTTTTGACGAAGGATAGACCTTAATTCTCATACACCTTCAAATAAAATAAAACTATGGCAAGATATACTGGTCCAAAAACAAAAATAGCCCGAAAATTTGGTGAAGCCATTTTCGGCGAGGATAAAAGTTTCGAAAAAAGAAACTATCCTCCAGGGCAACACGGAAACAACCGCCGTCGTCCGAAAAAGTCTGAATATGCTATTCAGCTTATGGAAAAACAAAAAGCAAAATTCACATACGGTATTTTGGAGCGTCAATTCAGAAATTTATTTGATCGTGCAAGCCGAAGTAAAGGGGTTACCGGTGAAGTGTTGCTTCAATTGTGTGAATCTCGTTTAGACAATATCGTATATCGATTAGGAATTGCACCTACGAGAAGTGCAGCGCGTCAATTGGTTAATCACCGCCACATTACCATTAACGGTTCGGTAAACAATATTCCTTCAACCTATATTAAGGTTGGTGATGTTATAGGCGTACGTGAAAAATCAAAATCGCTTGAGGTTGTGGAACGTTCAGTTGCTCAATCTACTGTCGTTCAGGAATGGCTATCATGGAATGAAGCTACTCTTGAGGGAACCTTGGTTTCTGTGCCAACACGTGAGCAAATCACAGAAAACATTAAAGAACAATTGATTGTAGAACTTTATTCAAAATAATTTAGAATGGCATTATTTAATTTTCAAAAGCCCGACAAAGTAATAATGATTGAATCCACAGAGTTTGAGGGGATTTTCGAATTTCGACCTCTTGAGCCTGGTTACGGATTGACAATTGGTAACGCGTTGCGTCGAGTGATGTTATCCTCTCTCGAGGGGTATGCCATTACTTCAATACGTATCAATCAAGTTGACCACGAATTTTCAACGCTCCCTGGAATCGTTGAAGATGTTACTGAAATGATTTTAAACTTTAAGCAAGTTCGCTTAAAGCAGCAAATCGATGCAATAGATGATGAGACAGTAACTGTAGCGGTTTCCAATCAGGAAAAACTCACAGCTGGAGATTTACAGAGGTTTATATCTGGATTTCAAATTCTCAATCCAGACTTGGTGATATGTAATATGGATAAGAGCGTGAACCTCAATTTTGAGTTTACAATTGACAAAGGGAGAGGATATGTACCTGCTGAAGAAAATAAAAAAGCAACAGCACCTATCGGAACCATTGCCATTGATTCTGTTTACACACCAATCAAAAACGTTAAATACAGTATTGAGAACTTTCGAGTTGAGCAGAAGACAGATTATGAAAAACTCATTTTTGAAATTGCAACCGATGGGTCTATTCACCCAAAAGATGCTTTAACAGAAGCTGCCAAGACTTTGATTCACCACTTTATGTTATTCTCAGATGAGCGAATCACTCTAGAAGCGGATGAAATCGCGCAATCTGAAGTATATGATGAGGAGTCTCTACATATGCGTCAGTTATTAAAAACCAAACTTATCGACATGGACCTTTCAGTTCGTGCGTTAAATTGTTTAAAAGCCGCTGAAGTGGATACTCTTGGAGATTTAGTTTCTTTTAACAAATCCGATTTAATGAAGTTTAGAAACTTCGGAAAGAAGTCATTGACTGAACTTGAAGACCTGGTTGTTTCTAAAGGGCTTAATTTCGGAATGGACTTAAGTAAATACAAATTAGACAAGGATTAGGTCTTTGTAAAGAATCTTATTATGAGACACGGAAAAAAGATTGCACACTTGGGGAGAACGGCCTCTCACCGAAAAGCAATGATGGCCAATATGGCATCCTCTTTGATTGAGCACAAGCGCATCAATACCACTGTTGCGAAAGCCAAAGCGCTTAAGAAGTTTGTTGAGCCACTAATCACAAAGGCAAAAAGTGATACGACCCACAACCGAAGAGTCGTTTTTTCAGCTTTACGTAATAAATATGCAGTTAGCGAACTTTTTCGCGATGTCGCCGAAAAAGTTGCAGATCGTCCTGGTGGATACACGCGGATTATCAAAGTAGGAAGTCGCCTTGGAGATAATGCTTCAATGGCTTTGATCGAGCTTGTTGATTTTAATGATACCTATGTTACCGATAAGCCTGCTAAAAAGCGCTCACGTCGACGTGGTAGCAAGAAAAAAGCAGAGATATTGCCAGCTGCTGTTGAAGCTGAAGTGGTAGAAGAAGTTGCTTCTTCATCAGAAACAGAAGAAGTAGTAGTTGAAGAGGTGCCAAATCCGGAGGCATCTGTAGAGGATAATGAAGGAACAGAGCCCGCAACTGAAGAAGTCGATAAAGACACTATAAAAACCACTTCTGAAGCTGATGAAAATCAAGAAGAGTCAAAAGGCGATAAGCAAAGATAGTATTGTGTAAATCTTCAAGATTTTCTTAATAACTAATAAGGATAAACCATAGTGTTTATCCTTTTTTTTATACTATTTTTGTGCCAACTAAGAATCAAGATGAGTAAGTACAGTCCGCGTTCAAAAGCATTTATTTTGCTCGAAGATGGAACTGTTTTTTTTGGAAAATCTGTTGGCATCAATGGTACTGCGACAGGCGAGGTGTGTTTCAACACTGGAATGACTGGTTATCAAGAAATTTTCACGGATCCTTCATATTATGGTCAACTTATGGTTGCCACCAATGCGCATATCGGTAATTATGGAGTAAATGATCATGAGGTTGAATCTGCTCAAATCCAAATCGCTGGGCTGATCTGTAAAAATTTCAACTTTAAACATTCTCGACCTGCTGCAGATAAATCTCTTTTTAAGTTTTTTGAGAAACAAAAACTAGTCGCCATTTCCGATGTAGATACTCGGGCACTGGTGAGCTACATCCGAGATCATGGAGCAATGAACGCATTGATTTCTACTGAAATTGATGCGATGGAAAGCTTGCAACAAAAATTACAGAAAGTACCATCAATGGAAGGTCTCGAATTGGTTTCTAAAGTTTCTACTGCAAAGCCTTATTATGAAGGCGATTCTTCTGCGCCTATCAAAATTGCCGCCTTAGATCTTGGAATCAAAAAGAACATCTTGAGAAATTTTGTTTCTCGAAATGCCTATGTTAAAGTGTTTCCCTACGATACGGACTTTGAAACTATGTCTGACTGGAATCCAGATGGATACTTTCTTTCAAATGGCCCTGGTGATCCTGAACCATTGACTGGTCCAATTGAAGTTGCTAAACAAATTCTCGCTGAAAATAAACCCCTTTTTGGGATATGTTTAGGGCATCAAATCATCGCCCTCTCACAAGGTATATCAACATATAAAATGCGCAATGGGCATCGTGGTATTAATCATCCTATTCTTAATCTTGAGACAAAAAAAGGTGAAATCACTTCCCAAAACCATGGTTTTGCCATCGACCGCGATGCAACTGAAAATAATGATAATGTATCCATCACGCATCTTCATTTAAATGATGACACCGTTGCTGGTATACGTGTCAATGGAAAACCCTGCTTTTCTGTGCAGTACCATCCGGAAGCAAGCCCAGGCCCCCATGACTCTTCCTACCTTTTCGATCAATTCATTCAACTTATTCTAGATCAAAAAAAATAAACTATGAGTATTATTATTGATATCCATGCAAGACAAATTTTCGATTCCCGTGGCAACCCTACTATTGAGGTTGATGTGACAACTGAAAATGGAGTTCTAGGTAGAGCTGCTGTTCCTTCTGGGGCTTCAACTGGCGAGCATGAAGCTGTTGAGTTGAGAGATGGAGGCGATGCTTTTATGGGTAAAGGTGTTTTACAAGCTGTAAGTAATGTTAATGAGATTATCGCAAAAGAATTGATTGGCAACTCTGTTTTTGAACAGGAAGACTTAGACCAGTTGATGATTGAACTTGACGGAACACAAAACAAATCAAAGCTTGGAGCAAATGCAATTTTGGGAGTTTCTTTAGCGATTGCTAAAGCTGCTGCAATTGAGTTGGGAATGCCTCTATATCGTTATATTGGGGGAACAAATGCAAATACGCTTCCTGTCCCGATGATGAATATTATAAATGGTGGATCTCATTCAGATGCCCCCATTGCTTTTCAAGAATTTATGGTTATGCCAATCAAGGCAAATTCCTTTTCGGAAGCACTTCGAATGGGAACTGAAATCTTTCACCATCTCAAAAAAGTGCTACATAAGCGAAATTTAAGTACCGCTGTTGGAGATGAAGGCGGATTTGCGCCTGCTCTAGACGGAACCGAGGATGCACTAGATACCATATTGCTTGCAATCAAAAATGCAGGTTACAAGCCAGGAAAGGAAGTACGAATTGCTCTAGATTGCGCTGCTGCTGAATTCTTTGTCGACGGAAAATATGATTACACGAAATTTGAAGGCGAACAGGGTCAGGTTCGAACATCAAAAGAACAAGCAGATTATCTCGCTGAGTTGTCATCAAAATATCCTATTGTATCTATTGAGGATGGCATGGACGAAAACGATTGGGAGGGGTGGAAGTACCTCACTGAAAAAGTTGGAGATAAGGTACAGCTTGTTGGAGACGATCTATTTGTGACTAATGTTACACGATTATCAAAAGGGATTGATGAGAATATTGCCAATTCGATCCTTATCAAAGTCAATCAAATCGGAACCCTTTCTGAAACAATAGCAGCTGTTGATATGGCTCACCGTGCAGGATACACATCTGTTATGTCACATCGAAGTGGTGAAACAGAAGACAATACCATCGCCGATCTTGCGGTTGCACTCAATACTGGTCAAATCAAAACAGGATCAGCATCACGAAGCGATCGCATGGCAAAGTATAATCAGTTAATACGTATCGAAGAGCAACTTGCAAATGTCGCTTATTTTCCACAAGAAAAAGCGTTTAAGGTCTTTGATTAGCGGATATTTCGCCAACTCTTCGCTTATTTGCCAATCCTATTGTATTTTTGCAGGATAATCCTAGTAAATGTCTTCAAAAGCCAAGATTGAGTTTAATGGAAAGCAAGTCGAATTTCCTGTTGTTAAAGGAAGTGAGGGCGAGCACGCAATAGACGTGAAGGGCTTACGCCAACAGTTGGGATTAATCACCCTTGACCCAGGATATAAAAATACAGGGTCATGTGAGAGTGAGATTACTTTTTTAGATGGCGAGGAAGGTGTTTTGCGTTACCGCGGCTATGGAATTAATGAATTGGCTGAAAAAGCCAATTTTTTAGAAGTCGCTTATCTTCTGATTTTTGGAGAATTACCTACACAAGAACAACATGACCGATTCTTGCACGATATTAAAGAAGAGTCGTATGTAGATGAAGACCTTAAAAAGATACTTGAAAGCTTTCCTAAAAGTGCCCACCCCATGGGCGTTCTGTCTTCACTGACCAGTGGGCTGACTGCTTTTAACCCCAGCTCTGTGGATGTCAATGCCGATGATCAAATCTATAATGCAATTGTTCGAATCATGGGTAAACTTCCGATCCTTGTTTCATGGGTGTATCGAAAGCGAATGGGGTTGCCATTGAAATATGGTGACTATGCGCTTGGCTATGTAGAAAACATTGCTCGAATGATGTTTCGTAAACCCAATAAAGAATATGTAGCTAATCCAGTTATCGATAATGCACTGACCAAATTGCTAATTCTTCACGCAGACCATGAGCAAAACTGTTCGACTTCAACGGTGCGTATCGTTGGCTCATCTCATGCTGGTTTGTTCGCTTCTGTTGCAGCTGGGATTTCTGCTTTGTGGGGGCCACTTCATGGCGGTGCAAATCAAGCGGTTGTTGAAATGCTTGAAGATATCAAAGACGATAATGGAGATGTTCAAAAGTATATCGATAAAGCGAAAGACAAATCAGACACTTTCCGTTTGATGGGTTTTGGACATCGCGTATACAAAAACTTTGATCCACGTGCTCGAATTATCAAAAAGACAGCAGATGAGGTTCTCAACGATTTAGGCGTTGTTGATCCTGTTTTGGATATTGCAAAAACCCTTGAACAAACAGCCCTAGAAGACGATTACTTTGTGAGTCGAAAACTCTATCCAAATGTTGATTTTTATTCTGGAATTATTTACAGAGCTATGGGGATTCCTGTTGAAATGTACACTGTTATGTTTGCCTTAGGACGCTTACCGGGATGGATTGCACAATGGCGCGAAATGCGAAAACAAAAAGAACCGATTGGACGCCCACGTCAGGTCTATATAGGTGAGCTTAAACGCTCTTTTGTTCCCTTTGAGAAAAGATAAAGTATGGCAATATGCTTATTCCTTCGATTAGCAATGAAACAAACCCTTTACAATGTGTATTGTTAGGTATAGCTAATCAAAGTGGATCAACCCCCAACTACGAAGACGCCTACGACCCAAAATCTCGCTTACACATTCTCAAAGGAACATACCCCAAGGAGCAAGACCTAATTCAGCAACTAGATTTGATGCATGCTGCTTTAGAAAAACATGGGGTTGAGGTGTTGCGTCCACAGATTGTAAGCAATTGCAATCAGATTTTTAGTCGTGATATCGCTTTTGTTATAGAAGATTGTTTGTTCATATCAAACATTCTACCAGCTCGAGACAGGGAAATTGATGCTATTCAATATATACTTGATCGAATTCCCAATCAGAATATTCGAACAATACCTGAAGATGTTCATGTGGAAGGGGGTGATGTGATTGTCCATAACGAATTCTTATTTGTCGGGTTTTATGACCAGCCAGATTACCCATACTATGTTACAGCACGAACCAATGCAAAAGCATTAAGTTATTTATCTGCGCAATTTCCCCATAAAAAAGTTATTGGTTTTGAACTCAATAAGTCAAATGATAACGCATTTGCCAATACATTACACCTCGACTGTTGTTTTCAACCCTTTGGCAACGAATTGGCTATTGTATACCCAGAGGGATTTATGCATCAAGAGGATGTAATATGGATTGAAAATCATTTTGGGTCAGAAAATCTGTTTTTAACCAATCAGCAAAGTATGTTTGAAATGCAATCCAATCTCCTGAGTGTTCGCCCCGATTTGGTAATTTCAGACCCTACTTTTACAGCAGTCAACAAATGGTTGAAAACGAAAGGAATCCAGATTATTAAAGTTCCCTATGATGAAATTTCAAAACAAGGTGGACTATTTCGCTGCTCAACACTTCCCCTAATTCGAAAAGTATGAACAAGCAAACAACTGACCAATTATTGATGATCCGTCCAAGCTGTTTTTATACCAATGAACAGACGGCAATAAACAACTATTTTCAGCATCAAACCCAAGAGAATCAAGTTACGACAACTGTCAAAGCACAGCAAGAGTTTGACGACTTTGTCAGCGAACTGCGCTTTCATGGAGTTGTCGTTCATGTTTGGCAAGATTTGATTGAGCCGAATACCCCAGATGCTTTGTTTCCAAACAATTGGATTTCTTTTCACAAACCAAAAACAATCGTCACTTATCCAATGTACGCTGTCAACCGTCAAATGGAGGTGAGCAAAGCACCTATCGAATTCCTGGAGTCAAAAGGGTTTTTGTTTTCAAATCAGATTGACTTTACCTCTTTTATTTCATCGAATCTATTTTTGGAAGGAACAGGCAGCATGGTATTGGATCGCGTAAACCAGATTGCCTATTGCGCACGATCAGATCGAACGAACCCCATTTTGATTGATAAGTTTTGTCAAAAAATGGGGTATAGAGCCGTGGTGTTTTCTTCTTTTCAATCTGTCAAACGGAAACGACAGTTGATTTATCATACCAACGTGATGATGAGCATAGGTCTTGACTTTGCTATGGTTTGCTTGGATTCCATCGACGAGACAAAAGAGCGAAATGCTTTGATTCACAGTTTGGAAACGACAGGGAAATCGATTATTGAGCTAACGGAGAAGCAGATTCATCGATTTGCAGGAAACGTTTTGGAGCTACAATCAAACAACGGGGATCGGCTACTTGCGATGAGCACATCAGCCTTTGATGCACTTACAGATTCTCAAAAAGCAGCGTTTTCCTTAAAACTTAGTATGGTTCATTCTCCTTTAACAACAATCGAAAAATTAGGAGGAGGTAGTGCGCGTTGTATGATGGCAGAGTTGTTTATGTAGGGTTTTCGTTGTATTTGGCTTTAAACCCCATAATCTTTGAAAAAAATTTACTTGTATGTTTATCAGAACGAATTTCGATTTTATGTCCATCAACATGGATGGAATGGCTATCGGATTTTCCTTTAAACACACTGAGTTTATAGAATGGGATGACCATGGCATAGGTTTCGAGCAAACTTCGAAATCGAACAATGATTCCTTTAGGTCGGATTTCAATATTGCACACATCGAGGTTTTTATCAAGTAGGAGTAAGTTCGCAATTTTGGGACTGCTGCTAACAATCTGAAGTTTAGGCGATCCAACCCCTGAAAATTTAATGCGATCTCGTAAGCTAAATGGTTTACCAACCAAATCCGTTATGGTTTGCTCTTGCTTGGGATCTTTATAGGAAACATTCATTAACATGATTGCAAAGGTAAACTAAACTCAAGTCAAAAGAACTTATCTTTGCAAACAAATAGAGCTCATGCGATTGGTAGGTCAAATCCAACAAAATGTTCAAAAGTTCGCAATCGACCATTACGGCACGCAAATCGATGCTGTGGAGATACAGCCCACAAAAAAAGGCCATGATGGCGATTTAACGGTCGTTGTTTTTCCTCTTCTTCGTTTTATAAAATCAAAACCCGCCGATTTGGCCAATGCGCTAGGCACATACTTAGAAAATCAGATCCTAGAAATCAAGGCGTATCATGTGATTCAAGGTTTTTTGAATTTGATCATTGATGACTTGTATTACCTTCGTTTTTTATCAGATATACAAAACCCAGAAAACTTTGGAATTCAACCAGTAACTTCCGACAGCAAAAAGATATTGGTTGAGTACTCTTCTCCAAATACCAACAAACCCTTACACCTCGGTCATATTCGAAACAATTTATTGGGGGCATCGTTATCCCAGCTGCTCTCTTCTGCAGGCTACCAGGTTCATAAAACTCAAATCATCAATGATCGCGGGATTCATATTTGCAAATCAATGGTTGCATGGAAAGCTATGGGAAATGGCGAAACACCCGAGTCAACAGGTGAAAAAGGAGATGCACTAGTTGGACGATATTATGTTGCTTTTGATACAACATACAAAAAACAGCTAGCCGAATTGATTGAATCTGGAATACATAAAGAGGAAGCGAAGAATCAGGTTCCAATTCAACTAGAAGCGCAAAAAATGCTTCGCGCATGGGAGGCAGGTGATGAAACCGTTCGAGCACTGTGGGCCAATATGAATGCTTGGGTCTATGACGGATTTGCAGAAACCTATAAAGAGCTTGGGGTCTCTTTTGATTCATATTATTATGAAAGTGAAACCTATTTATTAGGGAAAGATATTGTTGATCAAGGTTTATCTTCTGGTGTGTTTTTCAAAAAAGATGACGGTTCTGTATGGTGTGATTTAAGTGATGAGGGATTAGATGAAAAACTCGTCCTTCGTGCAGATGGCACTTCTGTATATATCACACAAGATTTAGGTACGGCTTTATTGCGCTACAAAGATCATCCGGATATTAAAGGCATGGTTTACACAGTCGGTAACGAGCAGGATTATCACTTCAAAGTATTATTTATAATTTTAAATAAATTGGGCTATGATTGGGCATCACAACTCCATCACTTGAGTTACGGAATGGTTGACTTGCCATCAGGTAAAATGAAAAGTCGTGAGGGTACGGTAGTTGATGCAGATGGTTTGATGCAAGGAATGCGTGATACAGCACAGAACATTGCATCTTCTCTTGGTAAACTAGACGGATTGGACAAACAAGAGAAGAATGAGCTATATCATCAGATTGGTATCGGTGCTTTGAAATACTATATTTTAAAAGTGGACCCAACCAAAAATATTCTTTTCAATCCAAAGGAATCTGTTGATTTTAATGGGAATACGGGCCCTTTTATCCAATATGCCTATGCCCGTATTCAATCAATCATAAATCAATCGAATGACCTTAAGGGAAACATTTCCATGGAAATAATCTTAGATCTAAAAGAGAAAGAGTTGTTGAAGTGGCTAGAGTTATACCCCAAAACTATTCAAAATGCTGCGGAGCAGTACAGCCCAGCGCTGATTGCAAATTATGTTTATGAATTGGTTAAACGCTTTAACTCCTATTATCAAAAAGTTGTGATTTTGTCTGATGATGAACACACACGTCAATTTCGAGTGCGGCTGGCTAGTCAAGTCGGTCATGTAATTCAATCTGGGATGGGAATTCTCGGTATTGAATGTCCCAGGCAGATGTAAAAAAACCACCCGAAGGTGGTTTTTTTTAATTTAATATGGTTGTTGATTGCTTATTTTGTCTCCTTTACAGCAGCTGCATAAACAACTAAACCAAATCCAATTTTGTTAATTGCATCACCAATGTTATACACGACATTCATGTCAAGGCCAACATTAGCCATTCCAGCGTACCATAAGCTAGGGTCAGCTTCTGCTGTTCCAATCATATATCCTAATGGATAGATTGCCCAACCTACAAGCACAAACCAGAATAGAGTGTTGTGTGCTTTTTCTACTGAACCTCCAGCAGACTTAGCGAGTTTTGAAAGGTCTCCATACTTGATCATGTAAACTATTGCAAAATATGCTAAACCTGAAAATAGACCCCAAAGTGCAGCGTTACCCATTCCTGCCTCACCAACATAACCAGTGATTAGCATTACTAAGGACAACAAAATTAAATCACGAAGGTGTTTTGTTGTAGCTCCAGCTACTTTCAAAAGAAGATAGAATTCAACACACATCAATGGAACCGTAAGGATCCAGTCGATGTAACGAATAGAGGTAATATCTCCTGCCGAACCATCAGGTCCAAGCTCCCCTCGCATATAATAATAGTGTACTGCAGCGATGAAAGTAATAAGTCCAGAAATTAAAATTGAATTTCTCCATTTCTTATCAAATTGACTTAATGACAAGAAAAAGAATGCAGACGCACCCATTAAGGCCATGGTACCAATAAAGAAAGTAAATTCTTCAAGACCCATGCCGCCAGCATGATTATCAATAATATATAATAAATTAGTCATAGTTCTTTTAAAATTATTGTTTAGACAAAACTAAAAAAAATTAAACAATTCAACTATATTTAGATAAATTTTTTAATTATAATTATAAACACCTTGCAAAAAATTGTTCAAAAAATTGATGATATCAGGGTATATATAACAATTTCCTGTGTGATTATCAGTTTTATAACAACTTCGTTAGTAATCGATTATTTAGCCATTTTTGGTGTTTTAACGCTCGGAATTCTTCACGGAGCAAATGACTTGAGTTTATTACAAAGCATACGCTTTATGCGCACAAAGTCACAGCGTTTTTTGGTTTACACCACTATAGTTCTACTTTTTAGCCTGATTTTATACCATTTTCCGATGGCCGCCATGTTGTTGTTTGTTTTGTTTAGTTGCTATCATTTTGGTGAACAACAATGGACACATCGTTTTCAATCAAAAATAAATTTCCCTCACCTTTTCTTTTTTGTTTATGGCGCTTTTCTGTTTTCCATGCTTTTTTGGTCACATGCAGAACAAACGCAATTTATCATAAATGAATTGAGTCATTTATACATTGCTCCAATTTCTTTTCAATATATGACTTACACCTCTGGTTGTTTGTGTGTGCTGTATTTACTCCTTCAATTTTCCGCAGCCAAAACAGTGATTATGGATGTTTTGCTTCAATCGATTATTCTTATGCTTTTATTTTGGACGACCAACTTGATAGTTAGTTTTGGTACTTACTTTATCATTTGGCATAGTTGGCCTTCTTTAAAAGACCAAACCCGAACGTTGTACAAAAAGCCAAATGCATATTTTGAATATCTAAAAGATGCTTTTCCGTATTGGATAATTTCAATTCTAGGGCTTTCAATATTTTATGTCTATAATGAGCAAATTGGTTTGAACCCTTTGGCACTTTTTTTTGCATTTCTAGCAGCCATCACTTTCCCTCACGTGTTGGTTATTTTTGGACTTCATCAAAAGTTTAAACTAAGTTAGTTTGTGTATTTTTATACCTTTCAAAAACGAACCATAAATGTTTGATCGATTTAGTAAAAAATTAGAAGGTGCTCTTCAAGTCCTGAAAGGTCACGGTCGAATTACAGAGATCAATGTTGCCGAAACCATGAAGGAAATACGTCGTGCTCTTCTCGATGCAGATGTCAATTTTAAAACCGCCAAAGAATTTACCGATAAGGTAAAAGAAAAAGCACTCGGACAAAAAGTACTAACAACTCTTAATCCAGGTCAACTTCTTGTTAAAATTGTTAAAGATGAACTCGCTGACCTGATGGGAGGGAAGGCAACGGGTTTGGATTTGAACAACAAGCCAGCCGTTGTATTAATGGCTGGTTTACAGGGTTCGGGTAAAACAACCTTCTCTGCCAAGCTGGC
>CACAZM010000021.1 GCA_902536935.1 uncultured Bacteroidota bacterium
AAGAAACTGCCCATCAACTTGGCACACCCTTATCCTCCTTAATGGGATGGGTTTCCATGTTAAAAACCAAAGGGGTAGAAGACACCATCACAACGCCCATGGAATCTGATCTCAAACGTTTGGAAACCATAACAAACAGATTTTCAAAAATCGGTTCCATTCCCGATATGAAGAATACCGACATAGTCGAAGCATCCCGTGATGTCTTTGATTATCTGGCTGGCAAAGCCAGCCAAGGGACTTCGTTTACATTTCATTCGAGCAGTGATGAAATTCATTTGAAAATCAATAAAGAACTCTATTGCTGGGTTGTCGAAAACCTACTCAACAACTCCACTGATGCTGTAGTGGGAAAAGGCAAAATTGAACTTTCCCTTTTGGAAGAAAAAGACAGGGTGCTTATCAATGTCATTGACACAGGAAAAGGCATTCCAAAGCGATTGGTAAACAGAATCTTCCAGCCAGGGTTTACCACAAAAAAAAGAGGTTGGGGACTAGGGTTGTCTCTATGTCGAAGAATTATTGAGGGTTATCACCAAGGTAAGATTCAAATTCGTTCCACCTCAATAAATGAGGGGACCCATTTTGAAATTGTCTTATACAAATAGACTACAGTTTCGATTTGATTTTTTCTACTAGAGAAATCATATCATCTTCCTGCATTTTTACTTTGGTTTGAAAACTCATCTCATGCATTTCATTAATCGGAATGAGATGAACGTGAGCGTGAGGCACTTCCAAGCCAACAACAGCCATTCCCACTCTCTTGCAAGGTACGGCTTGAGCAAGTGCGCCAGCGATTCGCTTCGCAAATTCCATAAGGTGACTGTAGGTCTCTATATCGATCTCAAACAGCTTGTCAACCTCTTTTTTTGGAACGCAGAGTGTATGGCCTAACGCATTGGGATTAATATCCAAAAAGGCATAACAATGCTCATCTTCATCAATTTTGTAAGAAGGAATTTCGCCATTGATGATTTGCGTAAAAATTGAAGGCATATCTAGCGATTAATTGATAGAATTTCAAACTTCAATACCCCATTTGGCACATTGACTTCAGCAATATCGCCAACACTCGTTCCTAAAAGGCCTTTGCCAATCGGAGAATTCACTGATATTTTTCCTGACTTGAGATCTGCTTCACTCTCAGCAACCAATGTGTAGGTCATTTCCATTTTATTGGCCACATTTCGTATTTTTACCTTAGACAAAACATGAACTTTAGAATCGTCGAGTTGAGATTCATCAATTAACCTAGCGCTTGCTAATGTTGCCTCTAGTTTTGAAATTTTTAGCTCCAAAAGTCCTTGTGCTTCTTTGGCTGCATCGTACTCAGCGTTTTCGCTCAAGTCACCCTTATCACGTGCTTCGGCAATAGCTTGTGATGCTTTTGGTCTCTCAACATCCTTAAGATGGTTGAGTTCATCGCGAAGTTTTTTAAGCCCTTCGGGCGTATAATAAGAAACCGCACTCATAGTTTTGAATTTTAGAAAGAAAAAATCCCAAGACGTGGGATTTACAACAAATATACAAAAATCTAATTTTTAGCGTAATTTGTGACGAAAATGAAATGGTTATTCCCAATTATTGTTTGTGTTATATTTAGCTGTCAAGATGATATCGTTGAGCAAAACCCCTATCTCAATAATTTGCCCCCCTTTGAATTTGAAATCAATCTCGGTTTACCACTATATGATAACCTTCGCTTTGCTGGCGGAACTATTACCCTTGGTCAGTTAGGGCTTAAGGGTGTTCATTTGTACAACCTGGATGGCTCCCAAATCCTGGCATGGGAAGCAAGCTGTCCCAATCAAAGGCCTAGCGACTGCTCTAACACCATTGTTAATGGCATTGAAGCCGTTTGTAATTGTGACAATTCGATTTACAGTTTAGTCACCGGTCAACCACTAAGCGAGGGCGTCGAATATGGGTTGGTCAACTACGGCATTAGCCGTACTGGGAATCTCGTGATTGTCAACAACTAAAAGCGTATTGTCATCCCAGCCAGAAAATGAGATCCTGCTTGCGGATAATACCCTACTCCTTCAATTGTTGTGATCATACCGGGATTTGTCCAATCATCGTCATAGGTATAAAAATACCCATTGGATGTATATTCTTCGTCCAATACATTATTCAACAACAACTGTAGCTGTAAAGACTCACACCAAGATGGTGCTATCGTATACTGTATGTTGATGTCTTGTGTGCTGTATGCCGCAAGCTTTGACAAAGCAGAGTCGATATTGCCAAGGTACTGCTCCCCAACATATTTGCTGAATAGACTCACCTTCAAGTCCTTTGTAAGGCTGTAGCTCAACTGACTCCCTCCGACGACGTTTGGAGAAAAGGACAGGTTGGTAGCTCCAAGAGCTTGCAACTCGTCATCGCGTTCAAAGAAAAAATCTCGGTTTTTATTTTCACTTAACGACAGATTGGATTGCCATTGCCACTGCTCGGATATTGTCCAGCCGAAGTCCAACTCCACTCCCAAGCGGTAACTGCTCCCGCTATTGGTTCGTATAGGTGCTCCCACCTCATCGATGGCTCCTGTCAGGACAAGCTGATTGGTGTAGTCCATAAAATACGCATTGGCAACAAACTGTAAATTTGATTTCTGATGACGCCATCCCAACTCAAAATCGGTTAACTCCTCAGGCAATGGATTTCCATTTTCAAAATCTGTTCGATTGGGCTCCTTGTGCGCTCGTGCAACAGAAAAATAAAGCCGATGATTCGGATTCACGCTGTAGTTGACTCCCACTTTGGGATTAAAAAACCCATAGTTTCGATTCACATCAATGGGCTCTTGCCCTGCCTGCATGCCATTCGCTACATAGTCAATCCAACGATATTGCGCATCAACATAAATCGTCCATTGACGACCAACTGCATGTGTGAGCTTAGCAAATACATTGGTATCTGTTTTCTCTCCTTTGTTTTCGTAAAACCGATGGTTTGGAAGTGCCCCTCCAGCGTTTTGCGCCCAAATCAATGAACCAAAATGATCCCCAATATAGTTGCTATATGAAAATCCAAGGTTGAGTTTCTGAGTTCCTTTTTCAAAAGCTGCCATCAAATTGGCGACATAAAAGTCATTGTCCAACCATTTTTGGGTGATATTTTCCGTATCCAATGCATCGGCTTCAGGCAATTGCAAATAATTGGCTGACGTATTTCCTGAAAATCCAATATTTTGATCATACCATATATCATTGAGTTCTTGATAGTATCCTCTTCCGTAGGTATAATTCAAACCAAGGGCAAAGGACCAGTAGGTGTTGAATGCTTGCTGCCAATGCAACTGATAATGATCTTGATTGTAATTGTCCACTTGATCTTCATAAAACCCGATAACATTTCCTTCGCTGTCATAATTTTCCCCTGCTGGATTATAGGTTCGATTTGTTTTTAGGGTCGTTTCATCAATTCCAAACCAAGATTGGTAGGTGCGTTCAAATCCACCAAATGCCAATGCTTTAATTTGCGTATTTCCATCTCGAAATATCCCTTGTAAGAAATAGGATTTCAAGTCGGAGCTCGCTCTGTCAATATAGCCATCGGAATCAATTTTGGATAGGCGGCCCGAGAGCTCGAATTGATTCGAGATCGGTCCAGTCGAAAACATCATGGTATGCTTGCGCGTGGCAAAACTTCCAAAACTGTTGCTCAACTGCACATAAGCAGCATCTGACATCCGATCGGTTGTAAGGTTGATACTAGCACCAAAAGCTCCTGCGCCATTGGTCGAAGTCCCAACGCCGCGTTGAACTTGTAAAGTTCCGACAGACGAGCCAAAATCAGGTAGATTTACCCAAAACGTACCTTGTGATTCTGCATCGTTGTATGGGATGCCGTTGATACTGACATTGATGCGAGTGGCATCACTTCCACGCACACGAATTCCTGTGTAGCCAATCCCTGCCCCAGCATCACTGGTCGAAACTACACTGGGAAGAAATTGAAGGAGAATCGGCATATCAACTCCCAAATTGCGCTGACCCAAATCTTTTTTTGTCAGATTGGTATAGGCCACTGGCGTTTCACTTGTTGCTTGTAAGGCAGAAATGGTGACTTCTTTTAGGTCAATTGTTGATTGTATGGTGTCTTGTACTTGTTGTGCATATCCCCATGTCAGGCATGAGAAAATCAATAAAACATATTTCATTCGTAATCATTTTATACGAATAAAAGGGGGAATTATTCTTGTGGTTGAAAAAAATTATCCCTTGGCAGCATGACCTGCCCAGGTTCAATGGGTGTAATCTCAGCCCGATTGGGCACCCCTTTGAGATGGGTCAAAGATAACAGAATTAATTTTGATTTTGATGTGTTTTGCGCAACAAATCATTGACTTCCTTTACAGGTGTAAACATGGATGGCGGTATGGATACAAAAAGAGTATTCCAAAAGGCCATTGCTCCATTCCATAGTCCAGGATGTTCCATCGCTTTTACTGGCTTACCATTCATGGTTTTGGAAACGGCAAAGAAAGTCGAGGGATCCACGTACTGTGTGAGGTCATACTTTTCTCCTTTATGGTTCATCAAGCTACAAACCAATTCAACAGGGTTAAAGTGTGTACCATCTTGAAAATATGCAGCTTGTGATGAATCACTTACATTCACTTGGGCTTTTTCTACAATTTGCAAGTGTACGCCCATCTGATCTTTTACCCAAAACGGACCTCCGCCTGGCTCTCCACTATTGGGAACCATTCCGCAAACCCGTAATGGTCGGTCGAGTAGCCCGACAACCCTCTGTTTTTTCAACTCCTGATCCTCCTCATGAATATGAAAATGAAACTGTTGATCCAAAAAGTGAATTGCTTCGTTCAACACCCCATCGTCATCGATAGAGCGGAGAAGTCGAAAAATCTGTTGTTGCATGTCCAACAAAAAGCCCGCCAGTGCGCGCTTATACATGCCAGACTCTTCATGCTGGGCTTGTGGAGCGACATTATCAATGTTATTGATAAAAACGATGTCCGCTTCAATGCGGTTGAGGTTTTGGATTAGTGACCCATGACCTGCTGCTCGAAAGACCAATTGACCCTTATCATTTGTAAGCAATCGACCTTCTGAATCCATGACCAAGGAGTCTGTTGATGCCTCTTGTACTGAATAATCAACATCGACCTTGCAATCATGAGCGCGCTCAAGTTCCAGACGAGTTTTTTGAATGTGTTGATCAAAAGCGTTTTCATAGCCAGGTGTAACCGTGAAATGGTGAGCAAGACGGTCATTGGCAAGTGAAAATTGAATCGCATAATTCAATTGCTCCTCAATAGCGGTATTTAAGTTTTTATTGTATTTATGAAATGGTACAAATGCTTTGGGTTTATTAGCGTAATGTTTTACCACATATGCAACAAAAGCTTTTAAAAAATCAGTTTCGTCAATCGGATGACTGTGTTCGTTTTCGATATGCTCTTTTGCAATTTCGTAAAATGGAAAGTGCTGTACTCCGCCGATAAAACGTTTCACTTTGGGATTGTCTTGATGGGCATCAAGGGCGGTTTTAAAATCTTGCTTATCCTCCACGACAAGTGGAAATAAAAAATCAAACATACGCGTGGCCATCCCTGAAGCTGGAATAAACCTAATCACTCGACGGTTGACTATAGAATCGTCATAAAAATTTACATAATGCTTTAGATCGTGATCGGTAAACTCCGTTATGCCATCTCCCAAGCTTGCTGGTCGATGGATTTGACAATACGTAGATCGCTGATTGATATTGGCAATCATTGACCTAGCGTCAGAAATCGAAATCCCACGCGCTTTGAGTTGGTTGGTTTGGCTTTTTGAAAATTCAAACATGCGTAAACTGGGATTGAACCGCTTGTACAGCAGATTGAAAGCGATCTTCCCACTGCCCTTGTATGAGTACATAGGGTCGTTTGAGTGATTTAAGCGCTTTTTTAAATTGTATTAGCATTTGATCTCTTTCGTTTGGTTTGTCGCGTAAGTCGTCAGCAACCCAAGGAATATCAATATCCAATAGTAAATAGAGGTCATAGTGATTGTTAACTGCAAAGTGGTGTAAATCGGGGTCGCAATAGCCATTAAAGTAAACCTCCGAATAAATTTTGGTAACAAGCAAATCGGTGTCACAAAACAAAATTGTGTCGGTATTACTCGCTTTTTGATTTTCAAGTGCCATTTGCCCAGCTGCAATAATCGGTAAATCTTCTTTAGAACAAATTTCATTAGTCTTATCCCATTTATTTTGCAGGAATTCACGCGCATACTCTGGTACCCAATCTGAGTTGAAATGGGACGCCAATTGTTTTGCAAGTGTCGTTTTTCCAGTCGATTCCGGACCAAACAAAACTACTTTCCTACAGTTGCTGGGTGATTGTCCAAAATCTTTTTCCATTCAAGATAGCCATATATGGCAATAAAAGTGAAAATTAAGTATTGTAAGCTTGTAAAACTAAAGCCTTTAATCAGGTACAAAGGTACAGAAATGATATCACCAACAATCCAAAAAATCCAGTTTTCAATCTTACGTCGAGCCATAAGCCACATTCCCGAAAAAAAGATCGCTGTTGTAAGTGTATCAATTATTGCCGTTGATGAATTCCAAAGCCCAAACCATTGATAAACACCATAGACAAACCCTAAACTTCCAACAAAAAGCAAAAATAGATATTTCCATTCTAGTTGGTTAATTCTCGTAATTAAAGTCGTTTGTCGCTGATCATTGACGCGACTCCAAATCACCCAACCGTAGACTGACATTCCAAAATAGTATGCATTAATCAACATATCTCCAACTAAGCCCCACTTAAGCAAGAGATAAACAAAGATTGAAGTTGAAATCATCCCGGTTGGAAAGACTCCTATGTGATTTTTTTTGGCTAGCCAAACACTGAGCAAGCCAAAAACAACAGCCGTAATTTCTAAAGTGATATCAAGAGGTTGATAGGTGGCGTATTGCGCAAAAAGAGATTCAAAAATCTGAGACATAGCTACTGCGGTCAGTGTTGTATATTTTAAGATGCATAATTCCCTTTTCCTCTTCGTCCAGGGCTGTTTTGATGGTTTTCATTAAAAAAGGCATAAGGGCATCATAGGAACCATACAATTGGGTGCTTAGCGGGGTCTCAGAAATCGTAAACCCACCACTGCGCAAATCCATAATAAAGTTTTTGATCCGATCTCTGTATTGATCGTGTAATGGCGAAAATGTAAGCTCTATAGAAATATTCATACTTGGTTTTTGATGGTTACGACACAACTATGCCCTTGCCATGCATAACGGAAAAGGTCATAAGTTTGGTCTCTATAAATTGCAATCTCCTTTTTAGGTGTCGATAGGTCAACAAAAATGTCCTTGCTAAATCGAATTCCGGGCATAGAGATGGCTTTATACACGGATTCTTTTACACACCACAGGTCGGTTAGCTCAGCGATAGTTTGTTGAGGAGCTTGATCAGCAGGGTTGACAAACTTTTTTGCGACACGTTTGACCTTGGCTCGGTGACGTTCTACGTCCACCCCTAGTGGGGCCTGACCAATGGCTACTGCAGCAAAGTCTTTGGTATGACTAAAGGATATATGGGGGCCATGCTCAAGATAGGGTTTTCCGTCTGTGGTGTACATAAGCTGATTGAGAGAAATACCAGCAATTTCAACTAAAGAGCGAACAGCCAAAAATCCTTTTCGCTGATTGCTGTGAGACATTCCTTGGAGACGTTCATTACAATGAGGTGTCAAGGATATACTTTTGGCTAAACTCTGCTCATCTTCCGTGATATGCCAAACCCAGAGATTCGCAATAAAATTCAATTGATGGTGTTTGTAAATGGGCATGGAATACCGTAATTTTGTCAGCAAATTGCTAAGATTCAAATATACAACTATGGCTACTAAAACGACATCTTATGTTCCATATAAAGTCAAAGACATTGCTTTGGCAGAATGGGGACGCAAAGAAATTGAACTCGCTGAAGCAGAAATGCCAGGTCTTATGGCACTTCGAGAAGAATATGGAGAATCACAACCTCTAAAAGGTGCACGTATTGCAGGATGTTTACACATGACCATCCAAACAGCGGTGCTTATTGAAACCCTGACAGCACTTGGTGCAGAAGTTACGTGGAGTTCTTGTAATATTTTCTCAACACAGGATCACGCTGCTGCTGCCATTGCTGCTGCTGGCATTCCCGTTTATGCGTGGAAAGGAATGAATGAGGAAGAATTTAACTGGTGTATCGAACAAACGATATTTTTTGGTGATGATCGTAAACCTTTAAACTTAATTTTAGATGATGGTGGTGATCTGACCAATATGATTCTTGATGAATTCCCTGAGCTTGCTTCTGGCATCAAAGGTTTGTCTGAAGAAACCACTACTGGTGTTCATCGCTTATATGAGCGCATGCAAAACAGAACATTGCCATTACCTGCCATCAATGTCAACGACTCGGTAACCAAATCGAAGTTTGACAACAAATATGGTTGTAAAGAATCTGCAGTTGACGCCGTACGACGTGCTACCGATATCATGCTCGCTGGAAAGCGTGTTGTCGTTGCTGGATATGGAGATGTTGGCAAAGGAACTGTCGCTTCATTCCAAGGGGCAGGTGCGATTGTAACCGTTACCGAAATCGATCCAATTTGTGCGCTTCAAGCCTCTATGGACGGATATGAAGTAAAAAAACTTGAAACAGTGATTGGTAATGCCGATATCGTTGTTACAGCCACTGGAAATAAAAATATTGTGACAGAAAGCCACTTCCGTGCAATGAAAGACAAAGCAATTGTTTGTAATATCGGACATTTTGACAACGAAATCGATATGACGTGGCTAAACAAAAACTATGGAGATAGTAAAGTTGAAATCAAACCGCAAGTGGATAAATACACAATTGAAGGCAAAGATATTATTATACTTGCTGAAGGGCGATTAGTGAATCTGGGTTGTGCTACAGGTCATCCAAGTTTTGTAATGAGCAACTCCTTTACTAACCAAACCCTTGCGCAGATTGAATTGTGGAAACACAGCGACCGTTATGAAAATAAAGTTTATATGCTTCCGAAACACTTGGACGAAAAAGTAGCTCGTTTGCACCTCGATAAATTAGGTGTTGAACTTGAAGAGCTGGATCAAGACCAAGCGGATTACATCAGCGTTCCTGTTGCTGGGCCGTACAAGCCAGAATATTACAGGTACTAATAACTGTTAAAACTTAGAAATTTAAAACCGAGGCATTTACCTCGGTTTTTTTATACACATTTTAAACAAAAAAGCCCTTTGCTTTCACAAAGAGCTTTGTAATTGGTTAACGTAACGATTTACGAATTGGGTTCAATCGACACATACGACCGATTATTTTTCTTTTTAGTAAAAACAACGGTACCATCTACACTTGCATGAAGTGTGTGATCTTTACCTATGTAGACATTTTCACCTGGGTGATGTTGTGTACCACGTTGACGAACAATAATATTACCAGCGATGGCGGGCTGACCACCAAAAATCTTTACGCCCAAGCGTTTCGATTCTGATTCTCTTCCGTTTTTCGAACTACCTACTCCTTTTTTGTGTGCCATGGTATATCTTATTTAGCGGATAATGCCGCAATTAGTTCTGCTTTTTTCAAACTCGTATATCCTGAAACGCCTGCATCCTTTGCCATTGATTTAAGCTCAGCAACTGTCTTGCTACTCAAATTTGTGCTAGGTTTTGAAGCGGGTTTTTTCAGAGCTGCTTTGGCGGCTACCTTTTTTGTTGCGGGCTTGGCTTTTACAGCCTCTTTTTCAGCTTTAGCAGCAGGTGCTGCTTTCTTTTTTACTGTAGTCCCAATGGATTCGATTAAGATTTCTGTAAGTGACTGTCGATGCCCATTTTTGACACGATATCCCTTACGTCGCTTTTTCTTAAATACGATGACCTTTTCATCTTTTAAGTGTTTGACAACTTTTGCTTCTACCGAAGCATTGGTGATAGCAGGGGCGCCTATAGTAACTTTTCCACCGTCATCCAACAATAAAACTTTATCAAAAGATATTTTAGTACCAGTTTTGGCATCCAAACGATGTACGTATACTTTTTGGTCTTTTGCAACTTTAAATTGCTGCCCAGCTATATCTACAATTGCGTACATTTTTATTTTATTTTTGCTTTTTAGCGGGTGCAAATATAGTTTTTAATCTCAATTACATCAAAAAATTATTGTGTAATTATGATTTGATTCATTAATTTGCATCAAATCATCAATCAATGTACAAAAACACATTTCTATCTCTAATGGTCTCACTGTTTTTTGTAGTGAACCACGCACAAAATCTCAATGAATCAATTCCTATATCTTCAGAAGTTGAAATTGGTCAATTGGATAATGGACTAACTTACTATCTGCAAAACAATCAAAAACCAGATGACATTTTAGAGCTTCGAATGGTCGTAAACACAGGGTCGGTTATGGAAGATGATGATCAACTTGGGTTGGCGCATTTTCTAGAGCACATGGCATTCAATGGTACCAAAAGTTTTCAAAAAAATGATATCATTTCTTACTTACAGTCCATCGGGGTTGAGTTTGGAGCTGACTTGAATGCTTACACTAGCTTTGATGAAACAGTCTATATCTTGCCCATTCCATCGGAAAATTTTGAGAATATAGATAAAGGGTTCCAAATCCTTAAAGAAATGATTTTTGACATGACATTATATCCAGAAGATATTGACGCTGAGCGAGGGGTAGTCGCCGAAGAATATCGAACCACTTTGGGAGCACAATGGAGAATGATTAAAAAGTATCTTCCAGAAATGATGTATGGATCTAAGTATGCTGAAAGATTACCCATTGGCACAAAAGAAAGTATTGAAACATTTTCACATGAAAGCCTACGGCGTTTTTATAAAGATTGGTATCGACCAGATTTAATGGCGCTGATTGTAGTTGGTGATATCGAAGTAAGTAAAATGAAAGAGTTAGTTACCAAATACTTTGAGGATGTGCCTAAGCCCTCGAATCCAAGAGAACGCGTGGTTTATTCACTACCCAACCATTCCGATACAAAAATATCATCTGTAAGTGATGAAGAAGCTTTTGTGAATACTGTCCAAATCATGTATAAGGACTTGGAAGATACCACTCCCATGACAACTGTTGGGGATTATAAGTCCTATTTGATTGATCGCCTGTTTTCCAGCATGATCAATGCTCGACTCGACGAACTTGCTACAAGTAGCAAGCCCCCTTTTCTGAATGCTACTTCTTTTTATGGAGATGGGTTTGCAAGAACAAAAAAAATGTATAGCTCCAATGCCGCCTCAACAAATAAAGAAAGCCTTCCGACAACTATCAAAGCTATTTTAACCGAGAATAAACGAGTATCGGAACATGGCTTTTTGCAATCTGAACTCGATAGGGCAAAGCAAAATATAATGACTTCTTTGGAAAGCCAAGTGAAGGAAAAAGGAAAGCAAAACAGTGGTCGATTTGTCAATCAGTACATCCGTCATTTTCTCCAAAGCGAACCCATACCTGGAATTGAATGGGAATATGAAACTACCAAGAATCTTTTCGATGAAATCAAATTAGAAGAAGTTAGTTCTAGAATTAATGATTACGTACATCCAGAAAACATGGTGGTGGTGGTTGAGCAAAAAGAAGAAGAAGGGGAAGACATCCTTAATGATGAATCTGTTTTACAAATCATGAAAGAGGTTGAAAACACCCAAGTGGCTGCCTACCAAGAAAGTGAACTTCGAAATGATCTTATTGAAGTAATTCCCGAAGCTGGATCAATTGTTTCAAAAGATTATGACGAAAAACTTGATGTTACAAGATTGGTATTGAGTAATGGAGTTAAAGTAACCTACAAACAAACCAATTTTAAGAACGATCAAATATTGTTTAGTGCATACAGCAAAGGTGGATCAAGCCTATTGAGTAATGATGATCTCAAGCATATCGAGATTGCTTTACAGCTAAGCGCTAATGCGCAAGCGGGTTATGGCGGCCTTTCTGTATCGGACCTTGAAAAGCTCATGAGTGGGAATACAGCATCGGTTAGTTCATCAGTGGGTCAGTTTTCAGAGACTTTGAATGGAAACAGTACGCCAAAAGACATAAGCTCACTTTTACAAATGATTTACCTTCATCACACTAGTCTAAATAAAAATGCCGATTTCTTCAATGCATTTGTAAACAATGTAAAAGGTTTTTATAAAGGAATACTCTCTAACCCTGAATATTACTTTCAGATTGCTGTTGCTGAAGAAAAAAATATTGGAAACGATCGCTATTTAGGTTTCCCTGGAGATGAGGACTTTGACGCAATAAGTTATGACAAAACATATGATTTTCATGTCGAACGTTTTGCTGATGCAAACGATTTTTCCTATTATTTTGTAGGTAATTTTGACCCTGATATTCTAGAAAAATTAGTTGAAACCTATCTTGGTTCGCTCCCTGCAACTGCTGATGAAGATGAAATTGTAGTGCCTGAATTTAGACAGAAAGATATTTTCAATGAATTTATAGTTGAAAAAGGAACAGATCCAAAAAGTTTTGTAAATATCGATTGGATTGAAGAAGTCGCTTATGACAGGGAAATTAGCTTAGCAGCAAGTGCCTTATCTGATGTTGTTACGAACAAGTTGATTGAAAAACTTCGAGAAGACGAGAGTGGTGTTTATGGCGTTGGTGCGAGATCAAGCTTTAGAGAAATCCCCTACCCTCAGCTTTCGTTTTCCATTGTATTTCCATGTGGTCCTGAAAAAGCAAAAGATCTGATCAACTTTTCACTTGAACTCATTGAGGATATCAAAAAGAATGGTATTTCCGATGAAGATTTGGAAAAAGTCAAAGAATCTAGAAGGGTAGATTATAAAGAAAATATAGAGCAAAACAGCTACTGGCTCAGTTACTTAAGCAATACAGATCGAAACAATAGAGATCCTTATCGTCTGTATAACTATCTTGATGTTATAGATGCATTAACGACTGAAGATTTACAAAACGTTGCACAACAATACCTTGATGAAAACTATTTTCTTGCCATTTTATATCCAGAACAGGTCGAGGAAAAAGTGGTTGAAAAAGTCGAAAATGATATTACCTCCACAGGAGTCATCAGCAATTATATCAATGCAACGGGTGGATTTGATACAATCAATTCCATCAACTCACTGGAGCTAAGCTACAGTGCAAACTTTATGGGCAATGCCCTAGAAGCCACATTAATAAACTCTGCTGATGAGCAAAAACAAATCATCAAAATGGGTGGAAATGTATTGGCAACTGTAACTGTGAATGCCAGTGGAGCAAAAGTTGATCAAATGGGCAATAGCATGGATCTTCCCCCAGAAATGGCAGCAGATATGCAAGCTGTTATTGGAATTGTTCCTGAACTCAAGATGATGGAAAATGAGAATGTCACTGTCACAGGAATTGAAGATGTTGATGGTCAGAAAGCTTATGCGGTCGAAATGAAAGGGCAAAGCACGACGACAACAACCTACTATTCAGTAGAATCAGGTCTGAAACTCAAACAAACAACTGTTACTGAAATGATGGGACAAACCCAAACACAAGATACAACCTATGGGAATTATAAAAGCTTTGGAGGCTTGCTGATTCCTACGACGACAACAGTACCTCTAGGTCCACAGGCAGTTGATGCCACTCTTACGAACGTTAAGATCAACGGAGAAACAGTTAGTGTTGAATAAAATTGTATTCCAAAAAAGATAAGCGGCTTAGGCCGCTTTTTTTGTATGTGATAAATAAACCCCTACAAGAATTACAGCGGTAGATAGCAATTGAAATTGTGTGATTACCTCACCATCGTAAACTCCCCAAAATAAAGCAACGATTGGCAGGGTATAGGTGACCGAAGAGGCAAACACTGCCGATGTGATTTTTACAAATTTATTAAAGAGGTATTTGGCAAAGGCACTGCCCGCCAATGCAAGGATTGTGATGTAGCCAATGGCAGGATAAATCTCAGGATGCGAAAAGGTTTGTGGGGTAAAAAAATCAGAACAAATAAGTACGACTAATGCTGCTGGAGCCATAAATACAAAGTTTCCCAAAGTAATGGCCATCACGCCGACTTGCGCTAAATGGATCTTAATAAAGTGGATGTTAATGGCATAACAACAGGAAGCTGCTAAAATTAGTAGAGTGTAAATTGGATTTATATTGGATGCCGTTTGAAGACCACCCCAAACCAAACCTATGGACCCAAGCAGCCCAATACCAACTCCAAAATATTGTTTTTTTAAAATATCAATACGAAAAAATAACAACCCAAAAATGATCGTCAGTAAAGGAGTAAGCGCATTGAGAATAGCAGCTATTGCCGAATCAATATACTGCTGTGCAAAAGCAAATAAAAAGGCAGGGAAAAAAGTGCCTACATAACCAGTAATGGCAAGCCACTTTAAGTGATATTTTGAAAGACCTCTTAAAGACCTATAACCTACTATAAGTAAAGCAATCGTTGTAACCAAAAGCCGTAGACTCCCCAGCTGAAGAGGAGTTAGCGCTACCAATCCCCATTTGATAAGAATATAGGAACTCCCCCATACCAAAGAAAGTATAGCTAGATATAGCCATTTGACGTACTGATTCTTCATATTTGAGTAAACAAAGGTGAGTAAATGTTTCATATTTATTGATACATTTACGCCATAAAAGCCTTATATATGAAGTCATTTGTTTTTTCCCTAACACTACTATTCGCTGTCTTTGCATGCACACAACATTCAAAACCCGAAATAAAAGAAGTTAGTACAACTTCTCAGATGAATGGGAAGGTAATCGACGGCGAGTTATCCGAAACATCCTTTTCGATTTCAGGCATGATGTGTAAAATGGGTTGTGCCAAGACAATCGAAACCAATCTGAGTAGGATGGAAGGCGTACAAGAAGCATCTGTGGACTTCGAAACCTCTCTTGCAACTGTAATTTACAACTCTTCTATCGTGCAAACTGATGATTTAGTTAAAACGGTTACAGATACTGGAGTTTCCTATTCCGTTTTAAATATAGCATCTTTATCAATAGAGAAGGCAGTATGCTGTGCAAAAAAGGGTTGTACTAAAGCAACTTGTGCTAAGAAAAAGAGCTAATGCCAGGCTAGGCTTTCTGTAAGTTGTCGTAGATCATTTTTGACATACTGAATCGCTGGGAATAGCGAATCGTAATTGGGTGTTGCAGAAAAAAACAATACTCCTGAGATAAAGTGATTTTTTTGATCCGTCACTAGATAATGTAGGTTGGATGGCGCATTTGAAGTGATTTCAAAAAACCGCCCATACTTTTTCTGAATGATATTTTCATAACTACTCTCTTGAATCCGCGCCTCTTGTTTGGTATGCTCCATAAGTCGAGCATTAAAATCGCGGTATAAATCATCGATTTTATGCTCATTAAGATTGAAATAACTCATATACACTTTTGCTTTCATCGATGGGTATGACATGGAGAAAAAACAATTTGATTGTACTTCAATGGAAGAAAGGGAATTAAAAACAAAGGTAAAAGGACAGTCTGTGTTGACTTTTTTATACACTGGTAGTGGATAATTCATCGCCAACATCCCTTTAGGTTTTGGCATGGGTGTGTTACAACCGAAAATAATTAATAAAGCAAATAGTTTTTTCACCTGTCAAATTATTTTTTTTTGTTTGACACTTTAAGCTGCTTAATACGCTTACGATCTGTTGCTTCGATCATAAAAGAGAATCCATTAAAAGAAAAAGAAGTTTGTGCTTTTGGGAAATACCCGAGATATTCTAAAACAAATCCTGCCAATGTTTCTGATTCCCCTTTTTTATTTTCAAAGGGTTTTGGGTCTTTAATGGATAAAATTCGGTAAAAATCTTTGAGGTAGGTTTTGCCTTCCAAAACATAGGTGTTCTCATCGATTTTGGAATACATCAGGTCATCATCGTCAAACTCATCACTGATATCTCCGACAATTTGCTCAATCACATCCTCTAATGAAACCACTCCCGAGGTTCCACCATATTCGTCAACAACCACAGCCAAATGAATCCGTTTCGATTGAAACTCTGTGAGTAAATCGTCTAACTTTTTGTTTTCAGGAACAAAATAAGGTTTCCGAAGAAGGGAGACCCAATCAAATTTTTTATTGTGGATATGCGGGAGTAAATCTTTGATATACAATACCCCTGAAATGCTGTCGATCTGTTCGTTGTAAACTGGAATTCTTGAATAACCCTTATCAACAACTTTTTCTAAAACCTCATCAAAAGGTTCTTCTAGATTGAGCGCAAACACATCGATTCGTGGCCTCATCACTTGCTTGACATCAAAGTTTCCAAAATTTATGATACCCTCCAAAAGCTTTTGTTCCTCCGTTGAGGTCGCAGAATCCTCTGTCATTTCAAGGGCTTTTGACAATTGGTCTACAGAAAAGTCAGAAGTACGTTTTTGTAATCGCTTTTGAAAGAAATACGTGAATTTGCTCAAGGGGACAGCCAGAAAAAATAATAGATACCGGTCAATGACAAACAAGGGGAGGGTCATCAAAAGTGCAAAAGATTCAGCGTTACGATTGGCGTAAACTTTGGGGATAATATCACCAAAAATCAAAATAAATGCAGCAACAAAACCAACCTCAACAAGAAGGGTGAGCCAAGGATATGGTATGCTAGAAAACAAGGCGTGATTCATACTCGCAAACAGCATCACAATCGAAATATTAATCAGGTTATTTAGAATTAAAATGGTGGCGAGCAGTCGCTGTGGATTTTGGCGAAGTTTGGCCATCAGTCGATTTTTTCGATTGGGGTGATTGGCTGCTGTTTTTAAAGTTGCAGGAGAGAGTGCAAAAAAGGCAACTTCAGATCCAGATGTCAATCCAGAGCTAATCAGCAACAAAAAAAGGAGTGAAAATCGAAGTATGAGATCGACATCGAATCCATTAGCAATAAATACAAAAGTTGTTAACAAGTGGATTCAGTTAAAAGGGAAGGTCATCTTCACTGTTTGCACGTGGAATTGACTCCTTGGGAAATGAATCTTTTTGGCGATTGCTCAAAAAAGTAAACTCGTCAACATGAATTTCAGTGCTGTATCGCGGATTGCCATCTTCTCCTTGCCATTTACGTGTCTTAATACGACCTTCAACAAAAAGTTTATCCCCCTTTTTCAGGTATTTTTCGCAAGTTTCGGCCGCCTTATTTCTTAAAACAAGATTATGCCACTCAGTATTGCTGACTTGCTCTCCTGTCTGCTTGTTGGTATAACTTTCATTTGTAGCCAATGGAAAACGACCAATACAGCTCCCATTATCAAAGTATCGTAATTTGACTTCATCACCCAAATGACCAATCAACATCACTTTATTTAGCGTTCCGCTCATAACGTTCTTTCAATCAAAAGTAAGCTAATCAAAAAACTTGTGCAAGAATCGCTCTATGAGTCTGGAGACAGGATAATCTGCTAATTTAGAAATTGAAACAGGAGTTGAAGTGATAGAATCAGTTGGCACAATCCAAAAACTTGCATAAATACGTTGGTGAGTAAGTTGGTGTACCCAAGGTTTAAGGTTAAAAAGAGAAACCTCATCTGCAGAAACCCATTCGGGTAAATTGGATTCTTCCTTGATATTTGCTAGGGTTAAAAACTTATTGGTCTCCAGTAAAGGGAATTCGTAAAGATGATGCCAAATGTCTTTATCTTTTCTTTGGACAAGGATAGTTTGTTTGTTTGGCAGCAATGGAACGAGGTAATTAAAGTATCTATTTCTGACTGGCTTACCTGCTTGTTTATTTGGAATATCATTGACTTTTTTTTTCTCTAAGGCCACGCAAGAGTTTTTTAAAATACACAAATCACAGACTGGGGTTTTTGGTTTGCATTGCAATGCCCCAAATTCCATTATTGCTTGGTTGTAATTTCCAGGCTGTTTTTGATCTATCAGTTCATTGGCGAGTGCTTCAAAACGTTTTTTAGCTTGTCCTGTATCGATAGGGTCTTCGATTCCGAAGAATCGAGCCAAAACTCGATAAACATTGCCGTCAACTACTGCATGGGGGAGGTGGAAACAAATGGAAGAAATCGCGGCGGCAGTGTATGGACCTATTCCAGGAAGAGAAAGTAATAATTTATAGTTGTTTGGGAACACCCCATTAAATTCATTGGTAATCAGCTTGGCTGTTTTGTGCAAATTACGTGCACGGCTGTAGTACCCTAACCCTTGCCACAATTTGAGCACTTGATCTTCAGGGGCATTTGCAAGATCATAAATTGTTGGAAAGGTTGAAGTAAAACGTTTGAAATAGGACTTACCGTAAACAACTCGAGTCTGCTGGAGAATAACTTCTGAAAGCCAAATGCGATATGGGTCGTTGTTCTGACGCCATGGCAAATCGCGTTTGTGTTTGGAATACCAGCGTTGGATTTTAGTAGAAAAAAAGTGATTTATTGACATCGCCTACAAGTTATTTAATTTATGCACTGGAAAGCAAGAGATTTACTCAATTATAATTTATATATTTGCTCACCAAAAAAAATAAAAAATCAAAACAAATAAGCATGACAAAAGCAGATATTGTCACTAGAATTTCTGATCGTCTCGGAGTTGAAAAAATTGAGACACAGGCTGTAGTTGAACAATTTATGAAAGAAGTGAAAAATGCCATGGAAAAAGGAGAAAATGTATACCTAAGAGGGTTTGGAAGCTTCATCATAAAAACACGTGCTGAAAAGAAAGGTAGAAATATTTCAAAAAATACGACAATTTCCATTCCAGCGCAAAACATTCCAGCTTTTAAGCCCGCTAAAGTATTTTTGGATAGCGTTAAAAGTAAGGTGAAAGTATCTTAAATTTAGGTATTAATATTTAAACATTTACTATGCCAAGTGGTAAAAAAAGAAAAAGACACAAAGTAGCCACGCACAAGCGTAAGAAAAGAAGCCGCGCAAACCGACACAAAAAGAAAGCGTAGTTTTTGTAACCGTATTGCCCAATACGATCTTTGACATGAAATGATTTTCTGCCTTTGTCTGCTAAAAATCATTTCGCCGATGCACATAAATCCTGTGCAAATTTATTGTTTAATCCCTCCCCCGAATACATAATTCGGAGGAAATAAATCATCATTATGAGTAAAGAACTAATCATTCGTTCAAAATCCTCATCTGTAGATTTTGCCTTGCTTAAGGACGGGAAATTGATCGAATATCAAAAGGAAGTTGGCACGAATAAATTTCACGTTGGTGATATTTTTCTGGCAAAGATTAAAAAAACACTTCCTGGACTGAATGCTGCATTTGTTAATGTAGGTTATGAAAAAGATGCTTTTTTGCATTATCATGATCTAGGACCAAGAGTACGTAGCTTTCTAAAATTCATCAAAGGTGTAAGCACAGGTAAAGTGAAAGATTTTTCTCTAAAGAAGTTTACTTTAGAACCCGAAATTCACAAAGACGGGGCCATAGCAGACGCAGTTCAATCTAATCAGTCTGTACTGGTTCAAATCATCAAAGAGCCAATCTCAACCAAAGGGCCTAGAATTAGTTCTGAGTTGTCTTTGGCTGGACGGTATTTGGTTTTGGTTCCTTTTTCAGATCGCGTTTCCATTTCTCAAAAAATTCCAACGAGAGAGGAAAAAATACGTCTCAAGAAATTGGTACTGAGCATTAAACCTAAGGGGTTTGGTGTAATCGTTCGAACAGTTGCTCATGAAAAAAAAGTGGCTGAACTCGACCGTGATATGGAACAGCTTTACAAACGATGGCTAGATCTTTGTAAATCCATTCGCAAAGCCGATTATCCCTCACGTGTTTTGAGTGAACTTAATCGCGCATCTAGTATATTGCGGGATATTTTTGATGACAGTTTTATAGGAATTCATGTTGACGATAATAACATGGCGGGTGAAGTAAATGATTATTTAGATCAAATTGCACCTGATAAAAAGGCAATTGTCAAGTTATTCAATTCTGAAACTCCCATTTTTGAGCGTTTTGGTGTCGAAAGACAAATTAAGACTTCATTTGGACGAACGGTGTCGATGAGCCGAGGAGCTTATCTTATTATCGAGCATACTGAAGCACTCCATGTGATTGATGTGAATAGTGGAAACCGATCAAATAAGGCGAAAAATCAAGAAGACACTGCACTTGAAGTAAACCTGATTGCTGCAACAGAAATTGCGCGGCAACTGCGTTTGCGAGATATGGGTGGTATAATCGTAATTGATTTTATCGATATGATCCGATCAGAAAATCGTAGAAAACTCTTTGATCACTTTAGAGAAGAAATGAATGCTGACAGAGCCAAACACAAAATTCTTCCACCTAGTAAAATTGGTCTTATTCAAATGACACGTCAACGTGTTAGACCTGAAATGGAGATTAAAACCATGGAACCCGATCCAAATAAGGACGGGGAAGTGGAAGCTCCAATTGTACTCCTCGATCGTATCGAGGCAGATGTGGAACGAATTGTAAACCATACAAAGCACAGCAAAAAAAAGATTCGCCTTCATGCGCATCCTTTTGTAGCTGCTTATTTGGTGCAAGGCGTAAAGTCTGTTCGGTTTCAATGGTATCTCAAGCATAAGAAGTGGATCACTGTGATTCCACGCGACGCTTACACCTATCTACACTACCGTTTTTTTGATAAAGATGGTAAAGTAATTCATTTATAGCGAAAAAGCGACTCAATATTTTGGGTCGCTTTTTTTATTTTAGAGGAATGCGAAATGTACTCACCCTTAAAGAACTAAAAACCCGAATGGAACGATTTTGCGCTTACCAAGAACGATGTCATCTGGAAGTCAAAACGAAACTTCGCCAGATCGGTGCATTTCGAGATGATTCCGATGCTGTGATCTCCCACTTGATTCAAAACGACTATCTCAACGAAACACGTTTTGCGATGCTCTATGTTCGCAGTAAGTTTTCCATTAAAAAATGGGGCAAAAAACGGATCATCAACGAACTTAAACTAAGAAAAATTACGAGTTATAACATCAACAAAGCACTTGCGCAAATCTCAGAAGAAAACTATCACATGACATTTGATACACTAGCTGAAAAACGTTGGGATCAGCTGAAAAAAAACAAAGAACCCCTATCGCAACGAAAGAAAAAATGGATTAAATATCTGCAATACCGTGGATGGGAAAATGACTTGATTTTTCAAAAGCTTAACAAGCTAGCTTAAATTAGTATAACTGATACTGTAGGGATAGCAGGGCATGTCCCTTTGGCATGGGAACCAAATTCTGTTCCGTGTACTCAGCGTTCAAAATATTATGAGCAGAAAGTGAGAGTTTTATCCGGGCTTTTGCAAACGCTATATTCGCATCCACTACATCGTAATGATAACCCGAGTCCTGCTCAGAATACCTGTAGGATAACGATGATGTGACGTATGGGCTCCACTTCAGGGTCCACCGAGTGGAAAGATGGTGTTTACGTGAATTGATGGCGTAACGTGACAATGCAGTACTGACCCCATCTACATCGTCTTTGATATAGGCATAGCCCATCGAAAACTTATTACTGGTGATGTTTACGACAATATCAAGCTCTCCACCTTGGGATAAAATTTGATCGATATTGGTGGCTTGCCATCGCTCATCCCCTTCCAGCACCACATAATCGATATAATTCTTCGCATCGCGTTGAAAGAGAGTCAGCGATAGTTTCCAATTACTTTGGCGGTGTCGAAATCCGAATTCTGTTGACAATGCTTTTTCAGGGAGTAAAAACTCATTCCCCAGTGTGGATGAATCACTATAATACAAATCAGTGTAGGTTGGAATCCGGTAAGTATAACCTGAATTGAAAAACAATCTCGAATTATCACTTATTTGAAACCCAAAATCAATACCTGGATAGAAAAAGGTGTCTTGATCAGAGTAATGGCTCACAGAAAATCCTGGTGTAATATCCCAAAGATTGTTTTCAAAACGATGCTCGAAATACCCATGAACTAAGGTACGGGTATGTTCTCCCAAATTGTTGCTTTGAATGCTGATACGAGCCAACTCAAAACCAATTCCAGTGGCGCCAAGCTTGTGCTCCCAAGTTGTGTTCACCTCACCCCCCAACTTATTTGTGATATGAAAGTTTCTGTACACACTTGGATTACTTCGTATAAAAACATACTCGTCTTGTCCACGTTTCCAATAAATTTTAGGTTGGATCCGTAGGCTGGGGTTGCGATAAATAGAGGTTGAAACTCCTAGTAAACTACTTTGCGTTGCTTCATATTGTTCTGTATTTTCGGGTTTGGCATAAAAGCCATTCGCTCCAAAACGTCTGTTATTGAAACTAGCTAACAATTCAATTGGTTCTAGGTTGGTCTCCCAACTCGACTTCCATAAATAATTTTGGTTATTATAATCCGTATTGTAGCGGTATCCGTCAGAAGATATATTTTCGGCATAAAATGTATGGCTTGATAACTCACGTTGATCTGTCGCAAACAAAGCTGCCTTTTGATAGGCAAACGAGCCTCCACTTAAAGTGATCTTTAGATCTTCGGTAGAGGGTTTTTTGGTCACGATATTGATTGCTCCACTAAATGCATTTTGACCATATACCCGACCTGCTGCCCCTTTTAGAATTTCAACTCGCGCAATCATCTCAATGGGGATTAGTGAATTGAGCGTATGATGCCCAGTTTGTGGGTTATCCACCTTAATGCCATCCACTAAAAGGAGAACTTGATCAAATCCACCGCCGCGAATATAGATATCAGACTGCACGTCTTGAGCTCCTCGGCTTCGTAGTTCAATTCCAGCGACATCACTCAGCACATCGATTAAAGTGGCTGCTCCGCTATCTTCAATCTCTTCTGCAGTCAGAATCGTTACGGATCGAGATTGTTGATCTGCTGGGAGCTCAATTCGAGGGGATGAAACAACGACTTCATCAAGAACTGTCTCTTGTGCCATTAATGGGATTTTGATAATAAAAAATGAAATGAAAAAAAAGAAAGTAATGTTCTTATCTACGACCCATTTGCTGAAATCAAAAACTGCTTTCATATCATTTTGTTTATTCAAATTTGTTTTGGAGGCAGATCTCATCGCAAAATGAAATTCTAGTCTGCTAAAAGTACAACTTTATTTTGCTGCATTTCGAGTGTTCCGCCGTTTGGTAATTCCAAAAAAGTATTATCTCCCTGCTGATTGAAGTGATGCGCCGTTTCGTCAGGAAGAGAGATTTTTCCACCAATTTTTACGGTTCCTGAATGTAAAATTGAAACAATTGGTGCATGGTTGTCGAGAACCTGAAAAGCACCATTAGCTCCCGGGACAGCAACCGAATTGACTTCACCGCTGAACAAAGTAGCTTCTGGACTGACGACTTCTAGAAGCATAAATTATGATTGTTTTGCTTCGGCAAGCATTTTTTCACCTGCCTCAATGGCCTCCTCAATTGTCCCCTTTAGGTTAAAGGCCGCTTCTGGCAAATGATCCAGCTCCCCGTCCATAATCATGTTAAATCCTTTAATTGTGTCTTTAATATCAACCAAAACCCCTGGAATTCCCGTAAATTGTTCTGCAACATGGAACGGTTGAGATAGGAATCGCTGCACACGGCGTGCTCTTGCAACAGCAAGTTTATCTTCCTCTGAAAGTTCTTCCATTCCTAGTATTGCAATAATATCTTGCAACTCTTTGTAACGCTGTAGTAATTCTTTAACTCTCTGGGCACAATTGTAATGCTCATCACCAAGGATTTCAGGAGTTAAAATTCTTGAAGTAGAATCTAGCGGGTCAACTGCCGGGTAAATCCCGAGCTCTGCAATTTTACGCGACAATACGGTCGTTGCGTCCAAGTGGGCAAAAGTAGTAGCTGGTGCTGGGTCGGTCAAGTCATCCGCAGGTACATAAACCGCCTGTACAGACGTAATCGATCCCTTTTTGGTAGATGTAATTCTTTCTTGCATCGCCCCCATTTCGGTCGCAAGTGTTGGTTGGTATCCTACTGCTGAAGGCATACGTCCAAGTAGTGCAGACACCTCAGACCCAGCTTGCGTGAATCTGAAGATGTTATCAACAAAGAAAAGTACGTCTTTACCTTGGCCATCACCTGCTCCGTCACGGAAGTATTCCGCAACCGTCAAACCAGAAAGTGCAACTCGTGCACGTGCTCCTGGTGGTTCATTCATTTGACCAAATACAAAGGTTGCTTTGGATTCTTTGAGTGCCTCTTGATCGATTTTGCTGAGATCCCAGCCACCATTTTCCATAGACTCCATAAACTCGTCACCATACTTAATAATGCCTGACTCGAGCATTTCTCGCAAAAGATCATTTCCTTCCCGTGTGCGTTCTCCAACACCTGCAAATACAGACAATCCTCCATGACCTTTGGCGATGTTGTTAATAAGTTCTTGGATCAAAACGGTTTTCCCTACTCCTGCACCACCAAATAATCCTATTTTCCCACCTTTTGCATAGGGCTCAATCAAGTCAATGACTTTGATTCCCGTATAAAGAACTTCTGTAGAGGTTGATAATTGATCAAACTGTGGTGCCTCACGGTGAATGGGTAAGCCGTCTTTTGCGGTTTTTGGCAAATTGCCGATTCCGTCAATCGCATCTCCAATGACGTTAAAGAGTCTCCCGTTGACCGCTTCTCCAATTGGCATTTGAATTGGGTTCCCTGTAGCAACAACATCTGCGCCGCGTTGCAACCCATCTGTTGAGTCCATTGAAATGGTTCTAACTTGGTCCTCACCAATATGCGACTGCACTTCCAACACGAGCTGACTTCCATCATCTTTACTGATTTCGAGTGAATCATAAATGTTGGGAAGTGGTGCAACTGCAGTGTCAAATGATACATCAACGACAGGACCAATAATCTGTGCGACTTTACCTTTTACTTGAGTCATAGAATACAAAAATAATGAACAAGGAAACTTGTTTTTGTAGGCTGCAAATATAAGCTAAAAAGTGAGATTTTATTGATTGATTTATAAACAAAAAAAGGGCGCAATTTAGCGCCCTTTTTAAAAATCAAATTCAATTAACTATTATGGATTAAAAGTAAGAGATGTATAGAACATCTGACCGATCATTCCTGAACCAACAAGACTCACATAATCATCACCTCCAATATTTGTACCTCCGACTTTTAATACAGAGTTAATACCATCAAGATTAAATGAAACCTGAGCATCAATTACTGTATTAGCTTCAATTGTTTCATCAATAAAACTTGCTTGGTATTCGTATTCACTATTTGAGCGTAATGAAATATTAAACCCAATATTATCATTAAGATTTTGTCCAACTACTGAAACTTTAAATCTGTGCTTAGGTGTATTGAACGATGGCTCAAATAAAGAATTTTCAGAACTTGGTGTATAGTCAAGATCATTGTATTCATATGACATATTCATGCCAATTTTATTTGTCAGCGCTTGATTAACTGCAACACTCACACCATATGAGCTCACTTCCTCATCAACATTACCGTCAATGGAAAATGGGAATAAGTCTTGATTAGATATAGCTGTACTAACATCTTGACCTCCATACTGTAGAGGAACCAAAACATCCTGAGTTGCAATAAAGTTGTCATACTGACTTAAATAAGCTGCAATATCAAAGGATGTAGTTGACGTATTAAAACGGTAACCGATATCATATGAAACAATGTATTCAGGCTCAACATTCTTGACCTCAACAGGAACAACTTCACCAGTTGAAAGTAAAGTTGTACTGATTGCATTATTAAAAACAAAATCGCCTGTTACCTGTGCTACATCGTCGGTAGTATCAGGATTTCTATCTCTATCGAATGTAACATTAAATCTATTTACACTATCAGGAGAAGATCCCATAAGAACAGTACGTGATCCTACAAGTCCAATATATTGATCTTGATTAGTTGGATTTCTAAATCCTGTTTGGTATGAAACACGTAAATTTTGGTTATTTGAAATATTATAGAGTGCTCCTAAACGTGGGGTAAATACTGCATCAAAGAATTCACTTTTATCATAACGAATTGATCCAGTTAAAATCAATTTTCCTAAATCCTTTTTGGCTTGAGTATACATGCCATATTGATAATATGAAATTGGACCATCGTAGTCGGTAAGTACCGAACCACTTGTATTCAAATCACTGTTTCGGTAAGAACCTCCAATGATAATATCAGCAAAATCAACACGATCAGTCAAATCATAATTAACTTCAAATGATTGAGTTTCCGTATTGTCGGTCAGCTTTGCAGAAGTTGAAGTAACTGCATCCAATGTCGCATCAAACTCTGCTGTCCCTGGCTGGAGCATATTAGCATTAGCAACAGTCCGTCCAGCATAGTGGTAAGGAGTTAATGAGGTAATTCCATAATTAGCATAGGTAGTTCCAGACATATCATTGCCCATTGCAGTACCGCCATATACTTCACCAGCAATCTGTTGCAACAAACCTAATGCTAAAGCAGGGTTTTCAGCGCCACCAAGAGCGCTCATATGAAAGCCTTCAAAGTAGCTTCCATACCAACCAGCAACTCCACCATCTTGTGCAGCAAACATTAATAATCCAGAAGCATTAGTATCATAACTATTTCCAGCATCTTCTTCAGTTGTATATGCTTTAATGTTTAAGTTACCCCAATTCACTTCTAGTTTGTTTTGAGTCATTTTAAAATCATCAATTGTGTAGCGACTTAGACCTTGTAATATAATTTTACCACCTCCTTGACGCGAACCTAAAATGATTTCAAGATTATCAGAGGGACGAAAACTTGCTTCTACATTGTACTTATAATTTGATGTACTACCATCAGTTAATGCGCGTTCATCATATCCTGTAAAATTGATTTGTTGAGAATCTGAGCCCCAAAAACCTGGTGCAAGTGTTCCAAAAACATATTGATAATAATCTAGTGCAGATCCAAATGGTACTCCAGTACCTAAATTAACCAAGGGTTGACCGGTTGTTGGATTTAGGGCCGGTAGGTTAGCTAAAGTCAAACCCTCAACACCACCCGTTAGAGATGATGGTAATTCAACAGCAGGTAAAACATTTTCACTAAAGTTTTCTGAGAGATTAAAACTAAGTCCAAGTTCATCTCCGTAAACATTAATACCATTGTATGTAGGGTCAAGGGGGTTTACCCCGTCAACCACACGGCCATTTAAATCTTGAGAACGCTTATCAGCAGCTTCCCAATCGGTACCTTCAATATTACTGTATGTAGCCTTAATTGCAAATTTATCACTAAAAGAATGTGCTACACGAACTCCCCAGTCAGTAAATTCGTTTTGGCCAGAAACTCCTTGATTGGTAACACCAGACTTAACGTAAGCACTTACACCAGAGTCATCAAATGCAGACTTGCTGTTCATAAACATTATCCCTTTGTAAGCGTCTGCACCATAAAGGGCGGAAGCAGCCCCAGGTAATACTTCAACACTACGAACATCAAGTTCGTTTAGGCCAATTAAATTTCCTATTGCAAATCCAAATATTGGTGCTTGGTTATCCATACCGTCAACCAATGTCACAAAACCTTCATTGTACAAAGTTCCAAAACCTCTCGTGTTTACTTGGCTAAAAACCAAACCACCTTTATTTACTTGTATTCCGCGAATCTCTTCTAAACCACTAAAAAAGTCTGCAGAAGGGGTTGCGGCAATTTGTTGAACATTAAATTTCTCAACAGTTACAGGAGATTCAAAAATTCGCTGTGCAAATCGAGAAGCAGAAATCACAATTTCGTCGAGTTGTGTGCTGGCTTCGGATAGTTGGATTGTCAAAGATCCGCTTGCAGAAGTAACTTCAGTCGTTGCCGATTCAAAGCCCACACTAGAAACAGTGAGCGAGAATGGGGGTTGTTGATCTGTTGACAAAGAAAAATTTCCATCAAAGTCGGATACAGCACCTGTGGAGTCATCCAAAACGATATTTGCTCCTGGAAGTGGTTGCCCATCAGAATCAGTAACTGTTCCCGAAATTTGTGTTTGTGCCCACATCATCGTCGATGCAAACACAACAATTAGTGTTAGTAGTTTTTTCATTTTTTAATTAGGTTTATAATACTTTATCTTGTAAAGATACAATTTAATTTTTTTCTTGCGAATTTGATTAAATTTCAATTAGTTTTTTCTAAAAAATATAAAAAACCAAGCCTAATTTTGCGGTTTTTAATTGGCTAAATAGTTTATTGTGAAGGGATTTTTCATAATCAAAAAAAGAGTCAATCGGATGAGTGTAAGTCAAATTCCAGGTATTGTTTCCAACATTTAAACGCAATGCCAATCTAAATTTTTGAACAGAAAGAGAAGTAATGCTATCAGTAAGAGCTGTTCTCGTACGCTGTTTAGCTGATAGAGTATAATATCCAACCAACCCTGCATAAGCACGCCAAAATTGGTAATTCGAGGGAACAGAACTTCGCCATCTGAATTCAAGTGGGATTTCTAAGTCTAAATTGTTCCATTGGTTAGTAACATCACTTGACAAGAAAGTATATGCTTGCATATTTTCAGTAAACTGTAGATTAGTATATACCACATTATAGTTGAGTCCAAAGCCAAGTCCAAATGCGAGATTGCGAGCTCTATTGATGGGCATATCCCTTACAAATCCAAGTGAAAATGTATGTGACAGCTTATTTTGGGTAAGGGCTTCAGGAACATCAATCAATAATGGATAGCCAACAGAAGCATAAATCTGGTCCTCTCTATATAATGGATCTGTTGGGGTTTGTGCAAGCGCAAAACTCGCTATAAGCATAAGGATAAAATACTGATTTTGCATACCTTAAAAATAAAAAAAGCGCCGATATTGGCGCTTAAATCTGTAATTAACATAACGGATACACTAATTTAGGTTTTGTGAATAGTCCCCAATACGTGTGGTATAATTGATCTTCAACGCATTAACTTTTCGCAATTCTTGCTTAATATCAGAGATGAGACCCATTTTAGTATTTCCATCAACTTTCAGTGCAGTTGTCAAAACGTTTTGTAATTCTTGGCGTTTGGATGCTTTTTCAGCCAAAACAAAAGCGGCAACATCTCCAACAGTTGCAAACTTATCATTGAGCTGAATCCGCGCTTCTGTTCCAAATTTGTCTTGGTAGCGCATACTCGGCTTTCCAGCATAGATATACATAACGCGGTCTTTTTTATCGAGCTTCTGAACCTGATCTGCAGCAGGTAAAGTATTTGTAACCATTAAAGTATTGTCTCTCATAACAGTTGCTACCATAAAAAAGAACAACAACATAAAAACGATATCTGGCAAAGAAGCAGTTGATATCGCTGGGAGGTCACCTCCTTTTTTCTTTTTGAACTTTGACATCGTTAATTTGTTTTGCTTGGTTCTGCCTCAGAGAGTTTTTGTGGAAACAACAACTTCACCACACTCAAAAGAGGCTTTAGACGTTCCTTTTCCGTGATACTCGTTCTGGGGTCGTTATAAATCTTATCAGCTTGCACAAAATCAAAACCCAAGTTTGGGTTTAAGCGCTTAAATTCACGATTTCGTAGTACATTATACGCAGCTACCAATTCGTTTTGAACAGCAATATACACTTTATAGTCAGTTTCTCTGTCATTTTTGAGGGATATCACTGCTTTTTCTGGATTGTCTGAAGATTCAGGATTTCGATCTCCCAAACAGTAGGAACATGCTTCTTCTCCTTTTCCGCCTCCATTGTCCAAAAATTTGACTGCTTCATTGCGCAACTCGGTAAGATCGAGTGGCTTTTCCTCAACAAGAAGTTGATTGAATTTATTGACAACAACCGTAAAAATATTACGCTCTTTAATTATTGGCGGGTCAACAACATCTTCCATTGGGGGTAACTTACGGTTAAGACCAGAATCGGTTTCAATGGTTGTGGTTACCAAAAAGAAAATAAGTAGTAGAAAGGCAATATCTGCCATGGATCCTGCATTGACTTCGGGTGCTTTTCTTCTTGCCATGTTATTATTTTTTAAATCGGGCAATTCCAGTGTATAACATAGCACCAACAGCAATAAACACGAGGAAGTAGAATGTACGAAGTCCAGTTTCTATCCATCTGGATCCAGCCGCAGACAGCATTTCTCCATTTTTGAGC
>CACAZM010000022.1 GCA_902536935.1 uncultured Bacteroidota bacterium
GAATCACCAAGGACTTGGAATCTCCAAAATTGGCAACGAGTGCAAACAATTTGGTTTCGTCAGCTACAGTCTTTCCTGCATCAAATCCCCCCTTAAGTCCAAAGGCAAGAAGCCCACTTTGTCCTTCGGGAAGGTATTTTTTTGCCAATTCATTGTATTTACTTGATTTTAGTCCTGGATAATTTACCCATGCAACATCCTCATGTGCCTCTAACCATTCTGCCAATGCCAGTGCATTTTCACTGTGCTTTTTCATACGGATTTCCAAAGTTTCAAGTCCTTGAATAATTTGAAAAGCATTGAATGGGCTAATTGCAGCACCCAAATCTCTAAGACCCTCTATTCGAACCTTAGCAATATAGGCAGCTGGGCCTAATACATCATGAAGTACCAACCCATGGTAACCATCAGACGGGGTGGTAAATTCTGGAAACTTTCCACTTGACCAATTAAAATTACCAGCGTCAACAATGACACCACCCATCGTAGAGCCATTTCCATTGGCATATTTTGTAAGGGAGTGAATCACGATATTCACACCAAATGCAATTGGATTCTGCAAAGCAGGAGTAGCGAGTGTACTATCGACCATAAAAGGCACTTTCGCTGACTTGGCTTCTCTCGAAATTCCCTTTAGATCGAGAACGTCTAATTTTGGGTTTCCAAGCGATTCTGCAAAGAAAAGGCGTGTGTTTTCTTGCACAGCATCTGTAAAGTTCTTCGGATCGTCAGGATCTACAAAAGTCGTGGTGATACCCAATCGTGGTAACAAAACCTTTAGCATATTATATGATCCGCCGTATAGACTGTTAGACGCAACGATATGGTCTCCAGCTTTAAGTAGAACCAAAATAGCTGTACTCAATGCTGATGTTCCCGATGCAGTAGCCACTGCAGCAAGTCCGCCCTCAAGAGCAGCAATCCGTTGCTCCAATACATCAACGGTAGGGTTGTTCAAACGGGTATAGATATATCCTGGTTCGGCCAGAGAAAACAGCTTGGCAGCGTGGTCGCTATCTTTAAATACGTAAGCTGTTGATTGAAAAATGGGAACCGATCTTGTTCCTTGTGTTGCAGCTACATCATGACCTTGATGTAATGCGTTTGTTGAGAGTTGTTGTGTACTCATGATATTAAATTATTTGATAGTGAATGATGATTGTAATAAAGAAACGGAATCGAGTTTTTCCCAAGGGAAGAGCTCGACTTCGTGAACGATTTTTCCATTGTATGGAGACTCAAAAACTTTTTTGACTGTTTTTGGTGTGCGACCCATGTGCCCATAAACCGCTGTCTCCGCATAAATCGGGGTTCGTAATTTCAGTCGTTGTTCGATACCAAAAGGAGTCAAATCAAAAAGCGTTTCTAATTTTTTTGCAATTTCGCTGTCGGATAACTCAACATGTGATGTTTCGTAGGTATCCACAAAAATCGAGGTGGGTACAGCGACACCAATTGCATAACTCAACTGTACAAGGATTTCGTCGGCGATTCCTGCAGCTACTGCATTTTTAGCAATATGCCGAGCCGCATAAGCTGCACTTCTGTCAACTTTACTCGGGTCTTTACCACTAAAGGCACCTCCGCCATGTGCTCCCTTGCCTCCATAAGTGTCGACGATGATTTTTCTTCCTGTGAGTCCAGTATCACCATGAGGTCCTCCAATAACAAATTTTCCGGTTGGATTGATGTGATATTTCAAGTCATTAGAAAACAAAGACTGTATCTCTGGCGAAAATGAGGCAATGACTTCTGGCATAACCTTTTTAATAATGTCTTGACGAATTTGGGCAGCCATGTTTTCGTCAGTATCGAAATCGTCATGCTGTGTAGACACAACCACCGTTTCGATGCGTATGGGCTTGTGATCTTCACTGTACTCGACTGTGACTTGGGACTTGGCATCTGGACGCAAATAGGCAATGTCCGATTTTGAACGGCGAAAGTCGGCCAAAACCTCTAATATTTTGTGAGAAACAGCAAGTGCTAAAGGCATGTAGTTCTCGGTTTCATTGCTCGCATAACCAAACATGATTCCTTGGTCTCCAGCACCCTGATCCTCTTTTTTCTCACGCTCAACACCCTGATTGATATCTGATGATTGTTCGTGAATCAAAGAAATCACCCCACACGAATTTCCAGAAAATTGGTAGGCATCATCGTTATAACCTATATCATTAATGGTTTGCCTTGCAATCTGTTGAACATCTAAATAAGTTTTACTTTTTACCTCCCCTGAAAGAATAACCTGTCCTGTTGTAACGAGTGTTTCGCATGCGACTTTACTCTGTTGGTCAAAGGCAATGAAATGGTCGAGTAAGACATCGCTGATTTGATCAGCAACTTTGTCGGGATGCCCCTCACTTACAGACTCGGATGTAAAAAAGTATGACATTATATTTACTTTTTAGCGAAGAAGAAATACGATAAGTCTCTAAAAAGTAAAGCTGTTTTAGCACTTTTTTTGAGAGGTTGCAATCAGTCAAATCCTTCCTCTTTTGCGTGGCAAATATACAACGCAATTATAAATTCCAAAATATTTTTTTTAATTAGCGAAAATTAAAGGAAATCCCCGCTGTCAAAGTGTTGTACTCTTGAATTGTATAGTTAGCAAAAATCTTTAGGAACATCAGATTTAGTCGAGCCCCAATAATCCCCATTATACCTGAAGCATCTGAATCGATGCTTATTGGGTCTTCAAGAACTCGTGAAATATTGACACCACTTACCGTATAGGGGATACTATAATCACCGCTTACATCAAATTGAGAATCTCCAGAATTATAACCCAATCCTGCAAATGCACTTATGATAGGCAAGTCAATTGAGGCGAGTGCTTGAATGGTAAATGTATCCGCTTCAAATGTCATTTTCCTGTTAGAACTATTTCCGCCAAAATTAGAGTCTGACAAATCATACTCAAAGGTTGCTTTTGATATCGCAGCCAGTACAGACACATTTAGAGGGAGCCTATCCAAAGGGCCAAAGTACTGCATGATATTGTGCTTTAAACCAAAGCCCGTCAAACTGAAGGTACTACCTTGAATTTCCATTTTGGGAATAAAGCGAACCAAAAAATCGGTATCAAAAACCACTCCAACACTCGCTTGAACAAAAGGCGCAGGAATAGTACCAAGGGGAAGATCATCTTTTAAACCCCCAGGAAAAGAAAGCTTGCCTTCATATTCAATTTCATTTCCGAGAACAATTTCACTAAAAGTAAAGCTTAATTCCTGATCTCCCCCCTCACCAAAAACAGTTGGTAATGACCCAGAGGGTACTATTAAGGAGTTAAGTCCAGTAGGTGTAAATAATTTATCTGCATCTGGCACAAAAGGGGCAGCGCCGCCAATGGTCAAGCCAAAGCCCAATTTTTTATGTGTTTTCGCACTCGTTGCCCAACCAGAATTTAAGGCATACGTTAAGGTTTTACCAAGTGGGGCAGTGTATCCCTCAGCCAAAATACGGGCATCTTCAGTTGAGGTCAATAAAATATTTTCAATACCATCAAACAACTGGGCATTCGCGCTTGTTATACTCAACAAAAGAGTGAGTATGGATAAAATTAAATTTTTCATGATTTAAAGATTAAATTCAAAAATAAAAAATTTAAGATCAAGTTATATTCAACATACTTAATAAATCTATTATCAACGATTTAATCAGATGAATAAAAACTATCAGAGAATTCAAATCTCGATTTGAGTTTATTTTATATTTTTATGCAACTTAAAATGGATGGTATGCATATTGCAATTGCAGGAAATATTGGAGCAGGAAAAACAACATTGACAGAACTATTGGCAAAACATTATCGATGGGAACCACAATTTGAGGACGTTGTCCAAAACCCCTATCTCGACGATTTTTATTCAGAAATGGAGCGCTGGTCTTTTAACCTCCAAGTTTACTTTCTAAACAGTCGTTTTCGTCAAATTCTGGAAATTCATAAAAGTAAAAGCACGGTGATTCAAGATCGTACAATTTACGAAGACGCTCATATCTTTGCGCCCAATCTTCATGCAATGGGACTGATGACTCATCGTGATTTTGAAAATTATAGTTCTTTATTCCAGTTAATGGAGTCTTTGGTAAAAGGCCCTGATTTGCTCATTTACCTTCGCAGTTCAATTCCAAACCTTGTCAATCAAATTCACAAACGCGGGCGTGTTTATGAGAACTCCATTAGCATCGAATACCTAAGTCGATTGAACGAGCGCTATGAAGCATGGATTCATGACTATGATAAAAAGAATCTCATCATCTTAGAGGTTGACGATCTCAATTTTGTAGATAACCCTGAGGACTTACAAAAAGTAGTTGAGGTTGTCGATAACAAACTTGGGGAAATGAAAATGGACGCCAAATAGACGTCCATTTGTTAATGCAAACCAAAGAATACATTTTTGCTTATTCTTTCTTTAGGCCTTTGATTTTATTAAGTGTAGAATCGATCATTTCTTGACTCCCAACAATCTCTTGAATGGTTTCAGAAATTTCTCCATTTTTGGTCGTAATTGTGGTAATCTTGGCTATGGTTTCGCCCTCTATTGAGTTGGTGACTTCCACACGAATTTCTTTTTGTTGTTCTTCAACATGATGTGCTTTTGCGTCATGACCATCCCCAAGAATGGGCGCAATGACTAAGCCAACCAAGCAAGTCAGTTTGATCAAGATGTTCATCGACGGTCCAGAAGTATCTTTAAATGGATCTCCAACAGTATCACCTGTTACGGCAGCTTTGTGTGCGTCGGAACCTTTTTTTTCTACTTTTCCATTGATTTCCACACCTGCTTCAAATGATTTTTTGGCATTGTCCCATGCACCACCTGCATTGTTTTGAAAAATCGCCCACAATACACCTGATACAGCTACACCAGCCATATAACTCCCCAGAGCCTCAGGCCCCATCAACAAACCGATAATGACTGGCGTTGCAATCGTGATTAAGCCAGGAAGTAACATTTCTTTAAGCGCGGCTTTGGTTGATATCTCAACGCATTTGGCATAGTCAGGTGTACCTTTTCCTTCCAAAATTCCAGGGATTTCTTTAAACTGGCGACGAACTTCCTGTACCATTTCCATTGCGGCTTTCCCGACCGATTGCATTGCAAGGGCAGAGAAAACAACTGGGATCATTCCCCCAATAAACAAGGCCGCTAATACATCTGCCTTAAAAATATTTATACCATCGATACCTGTAAAAGTTACATAAGCGGCAAACAAAGCTAAAGCGGTTAGTGCCGCAGAGGCAATCGCAAATCCTTTTCCAATCGCTGCAGTTGTGTTTCCAACAGAATCAAGGATGTCAGTACGCTCCCGAACCTCACTTGGCAATTCGCTCATTTCAGCAACACCGCCTGCATTGTCTGCAATCGGGCCAAAAGCGTCGATAGCCAACTGCATTGCTGTTGTAGCCATCATAGCAGAAGCAGCTATTGCTACTCCATAGAAACCGGCAAGAGCGTATGATCCCCAAATTGCAACTGCAAAGAGAAGAACAGAAGATGCCGTTGAGATCATTCCCACAGAAAGACCTGCAATAATATTGGTAGCTGCACCCGTTGATGAGTTTTGTACGATACTCATAACCGGCTTTTTACCAATTGCGGTGTAATATTCTGTAAAAAGAGAAATTAAATAACCTACTCCCAATCCAACTATCGTTGCATAAAATACATTTGTCGCTGCCACATCACGAGATGCCTCGCCAAAAAACTTCATGCCTCTAATCGTTTCTGGTAAAAGGTAATCGATCAAAAACCCAGAAGCGATAAGCGTAATTAATATTGAAAAAATATTCCCTGTATTCAGTGCGCGTTGCACCTCAGCTTCTTTTGATGAGTTGTCATTGATTCGGATAAATAGAGTTCCTGTAATTGATGCAATAATCCCAACTCCTGCTAATACCAAAGGAAGAAGAATCGGACCCATCCCCTGGAAGGTGTCAAGCGTTTGTCCAGCTTCGGACATGTCCTTAATAATGTAGTTCCCCAACACCATAGAGGCGAGTACAGTCGCGACGTAACTTCCAAACAAATCAGCACCCATACCAGCCACATCTCCGACATTGTCACCAACATTATCGGCAATGGTCGCAGGGTTTCGGGGATCGTCTTCAGGAATACCAGCTTCCACTTTTCCAACGAGGTCAGCACCTACATCCGCCGCTTTGGTGTAGATTCCACCACCCACACGAGCAAACAGTGCGATTGACTCTGCGCCAAGTGAAAATCCTGCTAGTGATTCAAGGACAATGGTCATGTTTTTATAAAAATCCGAACCGTCTATAAACTGTCCGACCAAAAACAAAAACCAAAGTGCAAGACCAAAAACTGCCAAGCCAGCTACACCCAGACCCATGACTGTACCTCCACCAAAGGACACTTTCAGCGCTTTTGGCAAACTTGTTTTCGCGGCTTCAGCTGTGCGAGCATTGGCTTCGGTAGCGATACGCATTCCAATGTTTCCGGCCAAAGCAGAAAAAATCGCCCCAACGACAAATGCTGGTACAATCAACCAACTTGTCGTTTCGACCATAGTCGATATGCCATAAAGTGCTCCTGAGGCAATAATCACAAAAATCAATAACAAACGATATTCTGCATTTAAAAATGCGAGCGCACCTTCTTTAATACTTTTCGAAATAGACTGCATTTTGTCTGTACCTGCTGGTTGTTTTCGTACCCAAACAGATTTAATATACATGACAATGAGTCCTATAATCGCTAATAGAATAGGGGTGTATAGAATAAAATTTTCCATGTTGGTTTTCAGTTCTAATTGAATTAAAGCATCACCTTCTTAATTGCACGAACAACATCATCCCGGTTGGGTAGCCATTCGGCTAATAAGACAGGAGAGTAAGGCGCAGGTGTGTCTGCTGTATTGATTTTAATAATTGGCGCATCGAGATAATCAAAGATTTGACTTTGTACTTGATATGTGATTTCAGTGGAAATATTGCCAAAAGGCCAAGACTCCTCTAGGATTACCAATCGATTTGTCCTCTTTACAGACTCGAGGATAGTATTGATGTCAAGTGGGCGGATTGTACGAAGGTCAATCAACTCAACAGATATGTTTTCTTTTTCAAGTATTTCAGCAGCAGCGGTGGCTTCTTTGAAAATTTTACCAAAGGAAACGAGAGTCACGTCTGTTCCTGTTCGTGTGATGTCTGCAACTCCAATGGGGAGTACATATTCTCCGTCGGGAACTTCTCCTTTATCACCATACATTTGCTCTGATTCCATAAAAATAACTGGATCATCATCACGAATGGCAGCTTTAAGTAAACCCTTAGCGTCATAAGGATTGGATGGTACAATTACTTTTAACCCAGGGCAATTGGCATACCAACTCTCAAATGCTTGAGAGTGTGTCGCTGCAAGCTGTCCCGCAGAGGCCGTTGGTCCCCGGAAAACAATGGGACAAGGAAACTGACCTGCTGACATCTGACGAATTTTTGCTGCGTTATTGATGATTTGATCAATCCCAACTAAAGCAAAATTAAAGGTCATAAACTCAATAATCGGACGATTCCCCGTCATGGTCGAACCAACTCCTATACCAGCAAAACCAAGTTCGGAGATCGGTGTGTCAATCACACGCTTTTCGCCAAACTCATCTAACATGCCTTTAGAAGCTTTGTAAGCACCGTTATATTCGGCTACCTCCTCACCCATCAGATAAATGCTTTCGTCACGACGCATTTCTTCTGACATAGCTTCACATATCGCTTCTCTGAATTGGATTGTTCTCATGCTTTTTTTGACTGCGCAAAAATAGCAATATTTACAAGAACGAACTAACTTATTTTACTTGAATAAATTATTATGCGCGCATAATAATTTCAATTATTTTTCTATCTTTGTTTTATATCTGTAAATCATGAAAATCTTAGTCTGTATCAGTTGTGTACCAGATACAACTTCAAAAATTAATTTTAAAAACAACAATACCATCTTTAACGAGCAAGGTGTTCAGTTTGTGATTAATCCAAATGATGAATTTGGATTAACTCGTGCCATTTGGTTTAAAGAAAAGGCTGGGGCCACTGTTGATGTTTTGCATGTGGGCGAAGATAAGGCTGATCCTACTCTTAGAAAAGCACTTGCTATCGGCGCCGACAAAGCCATTCGAATCGATACCCCTGCTACAGATGCTTTTGTCGTAGCCGATCAAATTTCAAACTATATCCAGGTAAACCCTTACGACTTGATAATCGCTGGGCGTGAATCTATCGATTACAATGGTTCTATGGTCCCAGGCATAATTGCAGCAAAGTGTGATCTGGCTTTTGTCAACACTTGTGTCAAACTAGAAATCGATGGTTCAACTGCTTCAGCCACACGAGAAATGGATGGAGGGATGGAGGTTCTCCGTGTTGAACTCCCGATGATCATTGGGAGTCAAAAAGGACTTGTGGAGGAAACCGACCTCCGCATTCCTAACATGAGAGGAATCATGCAAGCAAGGCAAAAAACTCTTGCGGTTGTTCGCCCCATAGAATCATCATCCAAAACAGCGATAAGTTGTTTTGAAAAACCAGCCCCAAAAGCAGCAGTCAAACTGGTCCCTGCTAACGACATCGACCAACTCATCGACCTATTACAAAACGAAGCTAAAGTATTATAAACCATGTCTATTCTTCTATTTGCCGAATCTCATCAAGGTAAGCTCAAAAAGGGTTCTGCAGAACTCTGTTCTTATGGATTTGCTATTGCCCAACAACAAAATACTTCACTAACCATTGTTACCATTAATTGTAAAAATACAGATCAACTAACCCAATATGGTGCATCAAAATTGATCTGCCTTAATGTAAATGTAGACTATTTTGAGGTTCATGCATATGCTTCTGCATTGGCTGAAATTGCCGTGGCCGAACAGGCAAAAATTATCGTGATTAGCAGCAGTGCTGACGGAAAGTATATGGGTGGTGTTTTGGCTGGCAAACTACAAGCTAGCTATATCACTAATGTAGTGGAATTGCCAAGTACCAACGAGCCCTTAACGTTAAAGCACGCTGTATTTAGCAACAAAGCATTTGCCAATACAGTACTTGAAGGAAAGGTGAATATCATAGGTTTGGCCAATAATGTACATGAAGAAACTACTCAGAACACATCTACCGATGTATACCAGCAAGATATACATACAGATATCATATGTACACAATCGAGTATTGAACAAAGCCAGGGAAAGGCAACCATAGCCGATGCCGATGTCGTTGTTTCTGGTGGACGTGGGCTAAAAGGTCCTGAAAACTGGGGTCTTATTGAAGAACTTGCCGATGTCTTGGGTGCGGCAACTGCCTGCTCAAAACCAGTTTCTGATATGGGTTGGCGTCCACATAGTGAGCATGTTGGACAAACTGGAAAACCCGTGGCAACTAACTTGTATATTGCTGTTGGGATTTCTGGTGCCATTCAACATTTAGCAGGTGTGAACGCATCAAAAGTAAAAGTGGTAATAAACACAGATGCAGAAGCTCCTTTTTTTAAGGCAGCTGATTATGGAATCGTGGGAGACGCCTTTGAAGTACTCCCAAAATTGACAGAAAAATTAAAAGCCAGAAACTAGACGAGGTTTAATCGCCTTTTTTCCATAAATTCGTCTCAATTGTTTAAGCTTTACGATGAGTTTAGTCAAACTTAAGGTCAACAGAATATCATACAGTCAAAATCAAAGCGGCGCCTATGCGCTAATCCTTGACGAAGTAGATGGTGTGCGCAAACTTCCCGTCATTATTGGTGAGTTTGAAGCCCAATCTATTGCGGTAGCACTGGACGACGATATCCAACTACAACGCCCGTTTACACACGATTTGTTTCGCAATTTTTCGGCGCGATTTGAAATTTGTATTAAACGTGTTATCATCCAAAAACTTGTTGATGGCGTTTTTTATTCTAGTTTGATATGTGAACGTGATCAGATTGAAGAAATCATCGACTCACGTACTTCGGATGCCATATCATTAGCTTTGCGTTTTCATGCACCTATTTTTGCCCACGAAAATGTTCTTGAAAAAGCAGCAGTCGTCATCGACGATGAAAGCTTAGATAATCAATCCACAAACGAAACAAAAGAAACAGACGATATTCAATACTTAAGCGTAGATGAACTGCAAGCACGTATTCAGAAAGCCCTCAAAAGAGAGGAATATGAGTTGGCTGTTAAATTACGTGACGAAATTGCTAAGCGTGAATCTGACTCTTAAAACTACCTTTTGATATTAGCAAGCATTCAAACTGAAATTATTCCCAATGCTGGATTGGAACTACAAAGTGTTTTACGTGGTCTCCTCGGCCTTACAGTTCTATTGGCTATCGCCGTTGCCTGTAGTGCGAACCGAAAAAATATTAGCTGGAAAACTGTTGGAATAGGTCTATTAATTCAATTCATACTTGCAATTGGCATTTTGCGTGTTGGATGGATTCAAAGTATTTTCGAAGCCATGGGTAAGCTATTTGTCAGCATACTCGATTTTACCAATGCTGGAAGTATTTTCCTCTTTGGAGATTTGATGAACGCCGAATCGTATGGCTTTATTTTTGTTTTTCAGATTTTACCCACGATTGTTTTTTTTGCTGCCTTAACTTCCCTTCTTTTCTACTTGGGAGTGATTCAAGTTGTCGTTAAATTTCTTGCACTTGCCCTAAGAAAAGTTCTCAAAATTTCTGGAGCCGAAAGCCTGTCTGTTATCGGAAATATCTTCCTAGGTCAAACCGAAGCGCCATTGATGATTAAGGCCTATTTAGAGCGAATGAACAAGTCTGAGATTTTATTGGTTATGATTGGTGGAATGGCAACTGTAGCAGGGGGCGTCCTTGCCGCTTACATTGGTTTTTTGGGCGGAAATGACCCCGTGATGCGTTTGGAGTTTGCCAAACACCTGTTGGCTGCATCTGTAATGGCTGCGCCAGGTGCAATCGTGATTGCTAAAATTTTATACCCTCAAACCGAACCAATTAACAACGAAGTCAGTGTTTCCCTTGACAATATTGGATCCAACGCCCTAGACGCGATTTCCAATGGAACTGTAGAAGGGATCAAACTCGCCACCACGATTGGTGGTATGCTACTCGTTTTTGTAGCACTGATTGCCATGTGTAATGGAATATTGGGTTGGATTGGTGAATGGACAACTCTCAATGATTGGTTTGTTGCCAATACGATTTATGAGGGCTTATCTTTAGAAGCCATCCTGGGACTGCTTTTTGCACCTTTAATGTGGATTATGGGAGTTCCCACCCCAGACATTATGCCTATGGGACAGCTGCTCGGTATTAAGCTTGCCGCGAGCGAATTTGTTGGGTATATCCAACTTGCTGAACTCAAAGACCCGGTCAGTATGATTCATCTACAATATCAAAAATCGATTATTATGGCAACCTATATGCTCTGTGGGTTTGCAAACTTTGCCTCGATTGGAATCCAAATTGGCGGGATTGGCTCTCTCGCACCAGGTCAACGCAAAGTGCTTTCCCAATTTGGTATTCGTGCTCTAATCGGTGGAACCTTGGCCTCATTAATCTCCGCAGTAATTGCTGGAGCTATCATTGGCTAATTTAGTGGATAACCCTGTGAAAAAAAGTAAATTGCAGATGATAATCTGTCGCCAAAGCGCACTATTTTTATCAAAACTTTTGGGATGAAACAATACCTAAATTTGGTTCGCTATGTTCTAGATCATGGCGTCGAAAAATCAGACCGGACAGGAACGGGAACAAAAAGTGTTTTTGGATATCAAATGCGATTTGACCTAAGTGAGGGCTTTCCCATGGTTACCACAAAAAAACTCCACCTCAAATCGATCATTTACGAACTTCTTTGGTTCCTTAAAGGCGATACCAATATTGGTTATCTCAAAGAAAATGGTGTTCGAATTTGGAATGAATGGGCCGATGAAAATGGGGATTTAGGCCCTGTATATGGACACCAGTGGCGCAATTGGAACAGCGAAAATATCGATCAAATTAAAGACATTGTCAAAACCCTTAAACACAATCCTGATAGTCGAAGAATGCTCGTATCCGCATGGAATCCCAGCGTGATGCCAGAAACTTCCAAACCCTTTGCAGAAAATGTAGCCAACGGAAAAGCAGCTTTACCGCCTTGTCATGCCTTTTTCCAATTTTATGTTGCAAATGGCAAGCTTTCCTGTCAGCTATACCAGCGAAGTGCCGATATTTTTTTAGGTGTTCCCTTCAATATAGCATCTTACGCACTGTTTACCCATATGATGGCGCAGGCATGTGGCTATCAACCGGGAGACTTTATTCACACCTTTGGAGATGCTCACATATATACCAATCACATGGAGCAAATCGAGTTGCAACTCAGTCGGGAACCAAAGACACTTCCCACGCTCAAAATCAATCCAAACAGAACAGATCTTTTTGAATTTGAGTTCTCCGATTTTTCCATCGAAAACTATGATCCTCATCCACATATCAAAGGGGCTGTAGCTGTTTAATTTTAGGTTGTAAAGCCCTATGTTTGCACTTGAAACAACTGTATGATTTTTCGACGAAAAAACAAAACCACCATAGATGATCGCCAAATTGATCTAGTCGATTATGCGCGTGCTCGTATTCGTCAGAAAAAGCGATTGTACTTTCACTTTGTCTCTTTTTTATTTACTTCTCTTGTTATGGTCATTCTCAATATCGGACTTGACTATGGTGCTCAGATTCAGCCATTCGATTTCCCATGGGTATTGAGTGCAGCATTACTTTGGGCTGTTTTTTTGCTTTTACATATTTTTCAGGTCTATGTCACCAGACGATTTATGAATCCTGCCTGGGAAAAAGAGCAAATCAAAACCCTCGTCGGCTTACAAGAGTCACGTATCGAAAAAATCAAGCGCAAACTCGATAAGGAGGCAAGTCTACAAGCTAATGCAGAATGGCATAAAGAGGAAAACGAAAAACCCAAGCAACGTATCACAATCATTGCAGCTGCAGCATCAAATAATGCACTTGGAAAAGACAACAAACTCATTTGGCATCTCTCAAAGGATTTACAGCACTTTAAAACATTGACCAATGGTCATGCGGTCATCATGGGACGAAAGACTTTTGAATCTATGCCGAGGGCATTGCCAAACCGAACCAACATTGTGATCACTCGGCAATCAGACTTTCAAGCAGAAAATATAACAGTGGCTTCTTCATTATCCAAAGCGCTTAACATTGCCCTATACGACCCTAGACCGTTTATTATTGGGGGAGGTGAAATTTACAAAGAGGCGATGAGCATTGCTGATGAAATCGAACTCACACGTGTACATGCTGACTTTGACGCAGATACCTTTTTCCCTGAAATCAGTTCCCACCAGTGGAAAGAAGTTTGGCGAGAGGATCATCCTGCAGACGAAAAACACCCACACGATTTTACTTTTTTACGGTATCAAAAAATATAATATGAATGCTTTTGTATTTCCTGGGCAAGGATCTCAGTTTCAAGGGATGGGCAAAGACCTTGCAGATGAACATCAACAAGCTGCAAATTTGTTTGCGCAAGCCAATGATATTTTAGGGTTTTCTCTCACTGACATCATGTTTAGTGGCAGCGCGGATGACCTCCGTCAAACTCGTGTGACCCAACCTGCCATTTTTGTTCATTCCATGGCGGTTCGAACTGTGTTGGGGGATGGCTTTTCGCCACAAATGGTTGCTGGTCACTCTCTTGGCGAATTTTCAGCACTGACTGCCATTGGCGCTTTGACTTTTGCCGATGGCTTACAACTTGTTGCGCAGCGAGCTCAGGCCATGCAAGACGCTTGCAACCATAGTCATGGGACTATGGCTGCCGTTCTCGCTCTTGCTGATGAGGTTGTGGAAGACATTTGTACAAGTATTGATGGTATAGTTGTGGCAGCCAACTACAATTGTCCAGGGCAATTGGTGATTTCAGGAGAAATCCCCGCTGTAGAAACGGCCTGCGAAAAACTCAAAAAAAAAGGAGCTAAACGCGCATTAATTCTTCCAGTTGGTGGTGCTTTTCACTCACCACTTATGGAACCTGCACGCGAACAGCTAGCAGATGCGATTCGTCAAACTTCATTTAGAAAGCCGAGTTGCCCAATCTATCAAAACGTAATTGCGCAACCCACGCAAAACACCGAAGTCATCAAAGAAAATCTAATCGCCCAGCTCACTGGCCCAGTCCGATGGACACAAACTATTCGAGCAATGCGTGATGAGGGAGCAACTCAATTTGTAGAGTGTGGTCCAGGAAAAGTGCTACAAGGTCTTGTCCGCAAGATCGATAGCGAAGCACAAGTTCAAGCTGCCCTTGGCTAAAGAAATGGACTAACCATACCATTGAACTTTTTCGTGCCAATCGCTGGGTTCTCTTGTGGGCATTGACCCTTCGAAAGCACCCAAATAAAATAGTCCTAAGCAGATTTCTCCTTCTTCCATTGAGATAAAATCTCCGATTTGATCAACGTATGCTGGCGTACTCCAATACCCTCCAAGACCCATTTCTGTTGCAGATAACCATAAATTTTGCACGGCCATAGCCGTAGCTGCAATTTCCTCCCATTCTGGTACACTTTCTTTTTCATCTCGTTTCATGCATATCAAAACAACTGCATCTGACATCTTAATTTTGTCTGCGACAGCTTGGCTTTTCCGTTTTGAAAACTTTGGGGTAGTCTTAGTATAAGCGTCGACCAAAAACCTTCCCAAGCCCGTTTTCTTTTCCCCTCGAAATACTTTAAATCGCCACGGTTCTGTTCGCCTATGGGTAGGTGCCCAATTGGCTGCTTCAAAGAGTTCATGAAGTTGAGAATCTGTTAACCCTTTACCAGAAAATTGAATGGGATATATCGATCGTCGATTTGCAATGATTGTTTTCATATTGCAAAATACAAAACGACAAGGACAAAACGAGCAGGATTATTTGAAATCCTGGAAATTGATCTTCTGCTCTTTTATCCCAAAAAGTGTAGGACTGCCCGACAAATTGTTTGAATTTGCTCTTCATCTAATTCAGAATGCATCGGAAGGGATATGACCTCTTTAACCAGTTGATTGGTTACTGAAAAATTCGCTTCATCGTAATTGTCGCATTGATAGGCCTTTTGCGCATGCAGCGGAATCGGATAATAGACCCCACATGGAATGCCTTGACTTTGCAGGTGCTGCACGAGCGCATCTCTGTCAGATCTAATCAGTCGAAGGGTGTATTGATGAAAAACGTGTGAATCGCAATTGCGAATCACACTGGGAGTAATGATATTGTTATGCCCTGAAAGCAACTGTGAATAGCGTATCGCCGCCCACTTTCTTCGTTCGTTGTAATAGTCGAGTAGCTTGAGTTTTTCGTTCAGAACAACTGCCTGTAGACTATCCAAACGAGAGTTGACACCAACCACATCGTGGTGATAGCGTTCATACATCCCGTGATTAACGATTCCTCTCAAATTGTGAGCGAGGTCATCGTCATTGGTAATAATTGCGCCCCCATCCCCATAACAACCTAGGTTTTTGGAGGGAAAAAAAGAAGTGGAACCCACATGACCAATCCCGCCTGTTTTGGTTGTATTTCCATTTACATCTGTATAAGTTGCTCCAATTCCTTGGGCATTATCTTCGATTACATAGAGATTGTGTTTTTCGGCGATTGCCATGATGGCATCCATATCAGCAACTTGACCAAACAGATGAACGGGCACAATGGCTTTTGTTTTGGGCGTAATTGCTCGTTGAATGGCCTTTGGGTCAATATTATAAGATTTAGGGTCAACGTCAACTAATACAGGCGTTAGTCCTAGTAAAGCAATCACCTCAACAGTAGCTGCAAAAGTAAAGTCTGCGGTTATCACCTCATCTCCTGACTCTAATCCCAGACCCATCATAGCAACTTGTAAGGCATCAGTTCCGTTGGCGCAAGGAATGACGTGCTTTACGCCGAGGTAGGACTCCAAATTGGATTGAAATGACTTGACTGCTGGCCCATTTATAAACTGTGCACTTGATAGAACCTGATTAATCCCCACTTCGACTTGAGTACGAATAAAAGCATATTGCGATTGTAAATCGACCATCTGTATTTTTCGCATAGTAGCTTTTTGTTAGTGCAAATCTACAAAAACAACATCCTCCTAGGAAAGCCATATCTTTAGGCATGCAAATTTTGTACTCCATTGGCGTTCGATTAATTCGATGCATTTTGTATATCGTCCCCATTTCGGGAAAAGTAAAGCAGTTTGTCAGTGGCAGAAAGCGCATCTGGGATGACATCCAAAAGGTTCCGAGTGACAGAGAAGTAATTTGGATGCATTGCGCCTCTTTTGGTGAGTACGAACAAGGAGTTCCAATCTTAAAAGCACTCAAAGCCAAAAACTCCCAAGCGTTTTATTTAGTAAGCTTTTTCTCGCCATCTGGATACCATGCCAAAAAAAAGCATCAATTTGCTGACTTGACCACCTATTTACCATGGGATAATCGAACTGATATGCGTCAATTTATCAAGAAATTACAGCCCGCCAAAGTTTTAATTATAAAGTATGAATTTTGGCCCAACTTGCTCATTGAACTTCAAAAACAAAGAATTCAAACCTATCTTATTGCGGGACTTTTTCAATCTCATCAGATTTTTTTTAAACCTTGGGGCTATTGGTTCCGCGGACTATTGAAAGGGTTTACGCATCTTTTTGTTCAAAATGAATCATCACAAAATTTACTTCTTAGTATTGGCATCAAACAGGTATCAGTCTCCGGTGACACGCGTTTTGATCGTGTCAGTTTTTACAATGAAAAACTCACTTTTATGGCGCAGTTTGTAATGAATCGTCAATGCATTGTTGCAGGAAGTATTTGGCCAGAAGATCTAAGCGTATTAAAGGAAAGCATAGCAAAAACTCCCTCAGGATGGTGTTGGCTAATCGCTCCACACAAAATTGATGGCAGATCAGTTAAAACCCTAATAGATGAGCTCCCTGCTCAAAGTCAGCGCTACAGTACTATTGATCATAGTGCGCTTTCGAAAGCACCTGTGCTTGTTCTGGATACTGTTGGCTTACTTTCCGGTTGTTACCAATATGGACAAATCGCTTATGTTGGTGGTGGCATGGGAACCAAAGGACTTCACAACATTCTTGAACCAGCAGCTACAGGAATTCCCATTGTGATTGGGAAAAATTATGATAGATTTCCTGAAGCCGTTGAGCTCACTCAACAAGGGGGCGTTGTCTCAATTTCATCACAACATGAAGCTAGAAAAAATCTTCTGTTTTTGATGCAAGACAACAGGCTTCGAAAAGAAAAAGGCAACATCAACCAACATTTTGTTCAGTCAAATATGGGTGCGACCAAAAGGATCTTAAACATGCTAGGTTAACCACCTTATAATTTGATATAATATTTTAATTAAATCCCCATCTTTTGTAAAAAATTAGTGTCTTTAATCTCTTTTTTCAGTAAATTTATATGTTTTGAATATGAAAATTTCAAAATCACTTATTCTGAAACCTATATATTCTAAGAATGAAAATCATCAACCAAGACTTTATCCTTGATGGGATTGACAAAGAAATCCTAAGTTATCTTACGGAAAACGCGCGCACACCCATTTTAGAAATTGCGAGAAATATGGGTGCATCGGGTGCCTCGATCCACCAACGTGTTCGTAAATTAGAGGACGCTGGTATAATTTCAGGGAGTTATGTCAAAATCAATGAGGAAAAACTTGGCTATACAACTCATGCCTTTATTGGGATCTATCTCGACAAGGCCTCTCACAATAGAGAAGCAGTGGCAATGCTTAACAAAATTCCAGAAGTTACCTCATGTTACTACACGACCGGTGATTGGAGTTTGTTGATCAAACTCACTTGCAGAGATAACAATCATTTGTCAGCACTCCTAAGCGATAAAATTCAAAAAATACCAGGGATATCACGGACAGAAACATATATCTGCCTTAAGCATCAGATCGAACGACAAATCAAATTTTAATCAACGACGTTGACTACTAACGCGTAATGCAAGGTAAATGAGCGTTGCCAATGAGCCAATGGCAGCCACCACATAGGTTCGTGCAGCCCATTTTAGAGCATCTTTTGATGCGGCAAACTCTTGTTGACCAACCATATTTTTTCGTCTCAGCCAAGCCAAAGCCCGGTTGCTCGCATCGTATTCGACCGGTAGGGTGATAAAGCTAAAGAGTGTTCCCAGACCAAACATGACTACGCCGATACTCGCAATCGTATAACTTTGGGTTCCACCAAACATGCCCAGACCAGCAATGATGACCCACATTGACAGATTGGAAGCGACGCTTACCACTGGCACCAAAAGGGATCGCATTTTGAGCCATTCATACCCCTGGGCGTGTTGTACTGCATGACCACATTCATGCGCAGCGACAGCAGCAGCTGCAGCGTTACGTTCACTATACACGCTCTCACTGAGGTTAACCGTTTTTTTCATCGGATTGTAGTGATCGGTGAGCATTCCTTTTACGGAAACGACTTTTACGTCTCGTATGCCATGGTCGGCAAGCATTTTTTCAGCAATTTCGGCCCCAGAAAGACCATTGCGCAATTGAATTTTTGAATAGGTTTTAAATTTTGATTTAAGTCGTTGACTCACGATCATGCTGATCGCAGCAAAAACAATGGCTATAAGATAAAATTCTCCACCAATACCATAATAATATCCCATAATTTTTTTGTTAATATACTACAAAAATGTTGCCAAGGAAAATATGACTGTCAAGAAGTCATTTTATTCCGTCAAAACTCTAATTTTATTGTTTCCCTTTAATAATATAGACCAAAATCGTACCAACTAAGATTGCAGTTACCACATTGGCTAATATTATTGATAAACTGTCAATACGAATACCATAAACCAACCACAGGAGTATGCCGATAAACATAATAGAGTACATACGTAATGACAAGTCCATGGTCTGTTTGGTTTTCCAAACCTTAATGACCTGAGGGATAAATGCTAAGGTGGTGCAAACAGCTGCGATAAGTCCGATGATTTCATTTTGATCGATCATCCACAAACGATATTCACGATTTTTTTCGGAACAACAATCACTTTTCGAATGGTCTTCCCGCCTAGATATTGAGTTGTTCGGTCGTCGGCTAGGGCTGCTTGTTCAATCTCGTCTTTGGTGGCCTCCGCATCAAGGCTAAGGGTATAGCGCATTTTGCCGTTAAAGCTAATCGGGTAAGTAATTTGTATCTCTTTAAGCTGTATAGGATCGGCAATGGGGTATGGTTCATTTGAAAGCGATGGGGTGTGCCCTAATTTTTCCCATAGTTCTTCGCAAATATGCGGCGCAAAAGGTGCTAATAAGATCGTTAAAGGTTTCAAAATAGCTCGATGATTACATTTGGTAGCTGTTAGCTCATTCACACAAATCATAAAGGCACTCACTGCAGTGTTAAGTGAAAATTGATCGATGTCATGTGTTACTTTTTCAATGGTCGTATGCAGTGATTTTAACATTTCGGGTGATGGAGATTCATTTGAGACTGAAAACTGTTCATTATCGTGAAAAAGTCTCCAAAATTTGTTCAGAAATCCATACACCCCAGAAATCCCTGCGGTGTTCCACGGTTTGGCTTGCTCGATTGGTCCCAAAAAGAGTTCATACATTCGAAGTGTGTCTGCGCCATATTGATCACAAATATCATCGGGGTTGACAACATTGTATTTAGACTTGGACATTTTTTCAATTTCTCGCCTGGCAATGAGTTTTCCATCTTCCAGTTCAAATGTTGCTTCCCCAAACTCGGGTCGCCAGTTGTGGAGCTCTTCATGAGAAACCACATTATTGGCATCTACATAGGCCACATCCACATGAATGGGTTCTACATTTTGGTCTTGAATCAATCCTGCTGACAAATAGGTTTGTGTTGCTGTTTTGCGATAAATAAAAGCACTCTCACCCAAAATCATCCCTTGGTTCACGAGCTTTTGGGCATATTCATCTACTGAAACATATCCGAGATCAAAAAGAACTTTTTGCCAAAAACGAGAGTATAGTAAATGCCCCGTTGCATGTTCGCTCCCTCCAATATATAAGTCAACCATACCCCAATAATCGAGTTTGTCTTTTTGCACAAATTCGTTCTGGTTCTTGGGATCCATATAGCGGTTAAAATACCATGAGCTTCCTGCCCAGCCAGGCATGGTATTCAGCTCCAGAGGGAAAACCTCTTTGTTATCGATTAAATCTACAGAGACTACTTTTTCATCAGCTTCGTGCCAAGCCCATTCTGTTGCATTCCCTAAAGGTGGATCTCCCGTTTCAGTAGGTAAATATTTTTCAACTTGTGGCAGCGTGAGTGGTAAGCAGTGTTCTGGTATAAGATATGGAATTCCGTTTTTGAAATACACAGGAATTGGTTCTCCCCAATAGCGTTGACGACTAAAGACCGCATCACGTAACCGGTACTGAATTTTCGCCTTTCCTGATCCAGTTTTTTCTAGAAAATCAATGGCAGTTTGCTTAGCTTCAGCAACCGTAAGCCCATTTAGAAAATCGGAATTAGCAATTCGCGTTTCTCCTTTTTCCAAGTGAGCAGAATCTGCAATATCTGCATCAACAAAAATGTTGGTAATGGGAATATCAAAGTTCTTGGCGAATTCAAAATCGCGCTGATCACCACATGGCACGGCCATCACTGCGCCAGTACCATAGCCCGCAAGCACGTAGTCCCCGATCCATATGGGAACTTTATCTCCATTCAACGGATGAATCGCATACGCCCCCGTAAACACACCTGTGATGTTTTTTACATCCGACATCCGATCTCTCTCCGATCGGTTGGCACTTTGTTCTACATAGTTATTAACCATCTCGCGTTGCTTGTCCGTGGTGATCATATCCACCAATGCGTGTTCGGGTGCTAAAGTCATAAAGGTAACTCCAAATAAGGTGTCGGGGCGCGTGGTAAAGACTTCTATTTCTGTATCGTGATTGGAAACTTGAAAACGAACAATCGCTCCAATAGAACGCCCAATCCAGTTGCGCTGCATTTCCTTGAGTGGCTCTGGCCAATCAATTTGATCAAGACCTTTAAGTAAGCGGTCGGCATAGGACGAGATTCGCATCATCCATTGTGTCATTTTCATTCGCTCTACTGCATATCCTCCTCGCTCTGAAACCCCATTGACAACCTCGTCATTGGCCAGGACAGTCCCAAGTTGTGGACACCAATTGACTTCGGACTCTGCCAAATAGGTCATGCGGTAGTGCAGCAAATGGATTTGTTGTTCATCGTTGGACAATGCATTCCACTCATGAGCAGTGAGTATAGGCGTGTTTTCATCACAGTCCGCATCAAGGTTTTGAGAACCATGCTGACTCAGGTAGTCAATAAGCTCATCAATAGGTTTGGCCTGGTCTGCCTTGGTGTCATACCAGGCGTTAAAAAGCTGCATAAAAATCCACTGTGTCCAGCGATAATAAGAAGGGTCTGAGGTTCGAAATTCCCTAGTCCAGTCAAAAGAAAACCCGATTCGATCGAGCTGCTCTCTATATCGATTGATATTTGTTTCTGTAGTTTTAGCAGGGTGTTGCCCTGTTTGAATGGCGTACTGTTCGGCTGGCAATCCAAAGGAATCATATCCTTGTGGATGCAATACATTAAACCCTTTATGCCTTTTGAAACGAGCAACAACATCGCTGGCAATATAGCCCAAAGGGTGTCCGACATGGAGTCCAGCCCCAGAGGGGTAAGGGAACATATCCAAGATATAATACTTGGGTTTTGTGGAGGGAAAGTTTGGGGAAAAAGTGTGGTTGGTTGCCCAAAAAGATTGCCACTTGTTTTCAATCGATCGAAATGGATATGCCATTGTCTAGTCTTGTTTGGCAAAAATACCAAATTTATACCACGAAAATGCATGAAGCATGTTCTGACTATCCATTCGTTTTTGTACTTTTAACCCGTCATGTCAAAACCAGCGCACCGCTATCAACGTAGAAGGGTAGTCCGTTCCTATTTTGGAATTGTTTTTAGTGTGAGTTTGATTTTGTTTGTTGTTGGGGTTTTAAGCTTGATAGTGCTCAATGCACGGCAGGTATCTCAACATATAAAAGAGCAAGTTGTCCTCACCATTTTTATCGACGATAATGCTAAAGAAGTTGAAGTGAACCAGTTGGAAACCATGCTTAAACTTGCGGCTTTCACAAGGTCTGTTGCCTATATTTCCAAGGAACAGGCAGCAACAGAACATAGCGCAGATATAGGGGAAGATTTTATGGATTTTTTGGGTTATAACCCGCTGAAAGATGCAATCGACCTTCGACTCAAAGGCGACTATGTTACGACGAATCGAGTCGACAGTATCAGTGCCTTTTTAGCTGAAAAACCCTTCGTGAGCGAGTTGGTATTTGATCGGCCTTTGGTCAATTTGCTTAATGAAAATATAGAGAGAGCCAGACTCCTACTGTTGGCCTGTTGTCTCTTTTTTTTGGTCCTAACCATAATACTTATCAATAACTCCATTAGATTGTCTATTTATGCCAAACGTATGATCATCAAAACCATGCAATTGGTGGGTGCGCGCAAACGTTTTATACGCGGACCTTTTATCCGTACCTATCTGCTTTTAGGCATGATTAGCGCTTTGATTGCTTGTCTTGGTATTTGGGCTCTGGTCATCAATGCACAGACCTACCTTCCTGGAATCGATTTGTTGATGAACCCCCAAACTTTGCTCATCAGTTATATCTGCGTATTTTTATTGTCTATGCTCATTAGTTCAATCAGTGCCCGTTGGGCAACACAACGATATTTAAACCTCAAAACCCAATCTCTGTATTAGTGATGAAAAGGAAAAAAGAATTTATTTTTTTAAGACCCAACTACAAGCTCATGCTGATTGGCTTTTTTGTCATAGCTTTGGGTTTTATCCTTATGGTGGGGGGAAGCAGTGACGACCCAAATGTTTTTAATCCCGAAATATTTAATTTTAGACGAATTCGACTTGCTCCTGCCCTAGTTCTTATTGGATTTGGGATTGAGATCGCATCGATTTTACGTTCCTTTAACAACCCGAAAAAGTCATAAGCATGTCTGTTGTCGAAGCGATTATCCTCGGGATTATCCAAGGGTTTACCGAATTTTTGCCTGTTTCATCGAGTGGACATTTGGAATTGGCACAAGCCATACTTGGCAATCAAAACTATGAAGAGGGAAATCTACTATTTACGATCGTGGTACACGGTGCAACTGCCCTAGCTACTCTTGTTGTATTTCGTACTGATGTTTGGTTAATTATACGTGGTTTGTTTCAATTTACCAACAATGAGTCTACCCAATTTAGTCTTAGAATTGTGCTGTCGATGATTCCCGCCGCATTAGTAGGATACTTTTTTGAAGACACCATAAGCAGTCAATTTTTTGGAAATACCCTCTTGGTTGGGATCATGTTATTGGTTACTGCGGGACTGCTTTATATTGC
>CACAZM010000023.1 GCA_902536935.1 uncultured Bacteroidota bacterium
CTGGAATGATTTCATAGAGCGTAACTGTGGGGCCGATAGTAGCTTTAATATCCGCAATCCCAATTTTATAATTGCTCAGAGTTTCGACAATCTTTTCTTTGTTTTCCTCAAGTTCAGCTTCATTGATAGTGATACCTTCTTCTTTATATGTCTTTAATAATTCGAGGGTTGGCCCACGAAATTTGCTCAATTCCAGTGTAGGGTCGACTTCCCCTTGCTCTTTAACAAGTTTTCTGGCCAACTCCATTTCTGGTTCATCTGCAATGGGTTTGTCGATTGTCAACTTGACTCCATCTGAATGTTCGGCTTTTGTAGCCGTTGGTTTTGTTAGTTTGGTACTTGGCTTTACAGCTTTTTCAATTGGGACATCGGTGGGTTCTGCGGTCTTTTCCTCTTCAACTGATTCCGTATCGTTTTTTTCAGTTTGCAGAGATGAAAATGCTGTCAGGATCATCTCAGGCGTAATTTTTAAAATCACAACTATAAAAGCAATGCAACCAAAAATCAAAATACTGGCTAAGCCAATATCGCCGATATAATCGGTTGCAAACATCGACATTTCATAGCCAACCATTCCACCTAAAATGGGATACTGCGGTACAATAAAGCTCAACAATAGCGAAACCCATATCGAACTGGCGATTGTCCATGACCACACTCCCAATGGATTGTTCAAAGGCCTACTGATAAAGAGTCGAAATCCTGTGATTAAGACCATCAACACCAATACAAAAGAACCCAACCCCAAAAATTGATACAACAAAAAATGAGCGATGGTTGTACCAAACTTACTTGCGATATTTTCGGTTTGCACGCTGCGGTCAGCAAAATTACCCAAGCTGCTTTGGTCGTGCTCCCAAGTGAAATAATAAGACACCATGGAAGCAAGAAGAACAACAGCAATCAAAATAATTGATAAACCGAAAAGGATTTGTCGTTGACGGGAACGCAATGTTGACGTTGAATCTGTCATGTTGAGACAAAATTACGCATTCTCAAAGACAAAAACTCCTGGATCATGAAGAGAGTCGATTGATTTTGATATGGAAGGCCGCAAAGAACAAGTTAATAAAGGGACTTAACCAGTTAAAAACAGCATAGAAAAAATACTGATTAACATCTACGCCCAACACCCCAGACTGATATGCCCCACAGGTATTCCAGGGTATCAACACAGAGGTTACCGTTCCAGAGTCCTCGAGCGTACGACTAAGGTTTTCAGGTGCGAGATGTCGATCTTTATAGGCCTTTTTAAACATTTTACCCGGTACAACAATGGAGAGATATTGATCCGAAGCTGTGACATTGATTACCAAACAGGATGCCACCGTACTGGCAAATAGTTGAAAGGTGGACTTGGCCATGCTGAGTAGTGCTGCGCTAACCGTTGCCAAAGCACCAATAGCGTCCATCACCCCACCAAAAACCATTGCGCAAATGATTAGCCAGATGGTACCGAGCATCCCTTGCATCCCACCTGACTTAAAGAGATCGCTCAGGGCAGGGGAAGTGGTTTCGATTTCGGTAGACACCGTAATCGCATCCATAATCACCTGATAGGTGCTAAATGCACGTAAACTCGATTCCCCACTCAAGGACAACAAAAGCTCTTGTTGGAAAATCAAAGCGGCAAGGACACCCAAAAGCGTACCCACAAATAAAGCTACCAAAGGCGGTGTTTTTTTAACAATCATAATAATGACTAAAGTGGGCACGATAAACAGAAACAAGTTGATAGTAAACACCTCATTCATCGCTGTTAACAGTTCTTGTGAATTTGCCGATCCATCAGCGCTAAATCCAACACCGAGAATGATAAACACAATCAGTGTCACCATGATACTCGGCACCGTAGTATGGGTCATATAATGGATATGGGTAAAAAGGTCTGCACCCGCCATGGCAGGGGCGAGGTTGGTTGTATCGCTTAGAGGTGATAGCTTATCCCCAAAATAGGCACCCGATAAAACAGCACCAGCAACCATCCCTACAGGAACACCCAATGCCTTTCCAATGCCAATGAGGGCAATGCCAACGGTTGCAGAAGTTGTCCAGCTGCTTCCTGTTGCCAGGGAAATCAAAGCGCAAATGATAACACAAGCAGGTAGGAAAATAGAAGGATGAAGGATTTGTAAGCCGTAGTATATCATAGCAGGGATCACTCCGCTGATCAGCCAAGTGCCTGCTAATGCCCCAACAAACAACAAAATTAAAATGGCACCCGTAACCGATTTGAGGTTGTCCGCCACCTTGTCTAGCATGGTTTTGTACGAAATTTTATTGGCAAAGCCCACCACTGCAGCCACCGCACCGCCGAGAAGCAGGATAAACTGGTTGGAGCCCGATAGGGCATCATCACCATAGACCAACACGTTAAAGGCCAACAGCCCAATCAAAACCAAAAGGGGGAACAGGGCGGTTTTTAGTGATAGAGAGGACTTCATAACGGCTTATTGTTTGCGTTGTAAGGGTAGAGACACCTCAATTTGTACGTTTTGATTGATTTGCTTTCGAACCAAACTTGGGATTTCAATGCCAAAGTCTGATGTTTTGACAGAGAAAGAAGACGCCAAAGTGATGCGTTCATCCGTTTGGGTGATGGTAGCAGAAATGTTGATGGGTTTGGTGACCCCATGCATAGAGAGTTCTCCAGCGAGTTCAATGGTTTGCGGTTGGTCGCTTAGGGTGTTTTTATCAAAGTTAGTGATTATCCCTTTGAAACTCGTTTTGGGATATTGGTGACTCTCGATATAGTTTTCATTAAAGTGCTCTTCCATCAAGGCGAGGGGAAAGCGAAAGCCGCGTACAAGCGCCAAAACAGCGAGTTCGCCAGTATCCGCGTTAAGCAAGGCCGACACAGCGGAGTGCTTTGCTTCGATGGGTTCAAAAGTGGGTTGGGAGGCCTCAAAAGACATGTTCCCCGACTTGGTCATATACATGGTTTGCCCAAAAGCAATGCTAACTGCCAATAATAGAAAGGGTAGAAGTAGCTTTTTCATCAACTTTGTTTCTGCATGAAAGATACAAAAAGGATTGGGTGGTGAATAGAAAAAGTTTTTCAATCGTAAAACCCATATCTTTACCAAAACACGCTAATGACAATTAAACGCATCTTTTCGGTAATAGTATTGATTCTGATGGCAATCGGATTCTATTACTACGCATATAAAGACCACCGCGACATTGCCGCCGAAGGAGCTGTCTATACCGACTCAGCGGTCGCACTAAAGGATTCAATTATGCAAAACAATGAAGCCTTTCTCAACCAAACCGTAAAAGTTTCTGGTGTGGTTACGTTTATAGACGATAATAGCATCACCCTAAACGATGCCCTTGTGGCACAGTTTGCGACGGTTCACACTGCCCAACTCAATCAGCAACTTACCCTAAAAGGCCGTTGTATCGGCTATGATGATTTGTTTGAAGTGGTTGTAATTGATCAATCCACTATTATGGACTAGGTTGTACACCAATTCCCAGTTCGCTATCTTTGAAAGAGACTACACGACGATGAAACGACTTTCTATACTTTTTTTACTGTTATCCACACTGGCTGTGGCACAAAACGACCTTTTGGACGAACTCGATGCCGACCTCGACATGGGACCACTTTATGCCGAATCTGCCTTTAAAGGGCTTAAAATCATCAACCTCGAATCGACCAAAATGGTGGACAAAGGGGAAATGTATTTTATAGTTGCTCACCGCTTTGGCAGCATTAGGAATGGCTTTGACGACTTCTTTGGACTCGATATTGCGTCCAACAAATTACAGTTGATTTACGGTCTCAGTGACCATATCAATTTTGGTGCTGCGCGCTCGTCCTATCAAAAGACATATGCGCTCCATACCAAGTTGCGCATCCTTCGTCAACAAAACGAGAAATCACCCGTTACGATTGGGGCTTATGGTCAACTCACAATCAACAACCAACTCGATTTGGATTTGAATCCAGACTTGGATTTTAGTCATCGTCTTACCTATACTGCTCAAGCCCTCGTTTCCAGAAAATTTAGCGAGAAATTATCCTTACAACTCTCACCAACCTTAATTCACAAAAACCTCACAGAAGTTGACGATGAAAGCAATATGCAGTTTGTGATGGTTGCTGGCGGTCGATATAAGCTTAGCAAACGCATCAGCTTAAATATGGATTATGGTTTGGTAACAAACCGACCCGAAGAACTCAACTACAACAATATGCTCTCCATTGGATTGGATATTGAAACAGGTGGACATGTCTTTCAACTCCATTTTACTAACTCCCGATCGATGCTCGAACATAGCTTTTTGACCGAAGCATCAGGCGATTGGTCAGAGGGGGATATCCATTTTGGATTTAATATCAGTAGAGTGTTTGATTGGTAGTCACTTTCGTATTACTTTTGTCTTGTAAAATAATCAAATTATGTCCTCATTTGACGTTGCTGTTATCGGTTCTGGCCCTGGTGGCTATGTAGCAGCGATTCGCTGTGCGCAGTTGGGCCTGTCCACTGCCCTCATCGAAAAATACGACACCCTAGGCGGTACTTGTCTTAATGTGGGTTGTATTCCTTCCAAATCCCTTTTGGATTCTTCTCATCATTATGAGGAGTCGATTAAAAATTTTCCTTCCCATGGGATTGATGTGAAAGGGGAAATCAAGATCAACTTTGGTCAGATGATGAAAAGAAAGTCAGAAGTCATCGCGCAAACCACCAAGGGGATTGACTATCTGATGGATAAAAACAAAATTACGGTTTTTCACGGTCTTGGGAAATTTGTCGATTCGACACATATCGAAGTCGCAGGCAAGAAAAAACAGACCATCGAAGCCAAACACAGCATCATTGCAACGGGTTCCAAACCTGCTGTTTTGCCTTTTGTCACACTGGACAAGGAACAAATCATCACGTCCACAGAAGCCCTTTCCCTATCCGAAATCCCAAAGCATTTGGTGGTGATAGGCGGTGGGGTGATTGGACTTGAGCTTGGTCAGGTCTATCGCCGATTGGGTGCTGAAGTATCTGTTGTGGAATATGCCGATCGCATTACGCCAGTTATGGATAGTTCGCTTTCCAAAGAATTGATGAAAGTAATGAAAAAACAAGGCGTTAAATTCTATCTCTCACACAAAGTCAGTGGGGTAGAACGCAAAGGCGATGAAGTGAGCGTCACAGCCAAAGACAAAAATGGGCAAGACGTTACGTTTACGGGCGATTACTGCCTTATGTCTGTTGGGCGCAAACCCTTTACCAAAGGACTTGGTTTAAAAGCCGCTGGCGTTGTTGTCAATGAGCGTGGACAAGTGGAAGTGAACAAACAACTCCAAACCTCGGCCTCGAACATCTATGCCATTGGCGATGTGGTACGCGGTGCGATGCTCGCTCATAAGGCAGAGGAAGAAGGGGTGATGGCTGCAGAAATCATCGCGGGACAACAGCCGCATATCGATCACAACCTCATTCCAAATGTGATTTATACTTGGCCGGAAGTGGCTGCCGTAGGTAAAACCGAAGAAGAGCTCAAAGCCGCAGGTGTGGGCTATAAAGCAGGGCAGTTTTCGATGCGTGCATTGGGACGTGCCAGAGCGAGTATGGACACAGACGGCTTTGTCAAAATCCTAGCAGACGCCAAAACCGACGAGGTTCTCGGCATTCACATCATTGGAGCAAGAGCTGCCGATTTGATTGCACAGGCGGTTACTGCGATGGAATTTAGAGCATCTGCCGAAGATATTGCTCGCATGAGTCATGCGCACCCCACCTATGCAGAAGCGATGAAAGAGGCCGCTTTGGCTGCCACTGAAGACCGCGCGCTACACGTTTAAACAGCTTATTATTCGAAGTACTTTGTGAATTTCTCGCGTATGGCATCGAGTTCCAAATTGCCAATGCTTCCGCTATGGGTATGCTTTGCCATTTTGGGAGGTACAAATTCTCCCTTACTGATGTCTTCTCCAATCTGGACATAGGCATCCCGAAACGGAACTCCTTGCTGAATGAGTTCGTGCAAGGCATCTACACTAAATACATGGGTGTATTTTTCATCTGATAGAATATCACCCTTGACTTGCACTTCTTTTATACTCGAAGTTGTCATCGACAAACAGGCCTTAATGTCGTCTATGGCTTGAATGATTGGTCCTTTAAACAATTGCATTTCTCTGTGGTATCCACTGGGCAAATTGGTACTCATCAACGCCAATTCGTTGGGAAGGGCTTGGAGTTTATTGCATTTCCCACGGATGAGTTCAAACACATCTGGGTTTTTTTTGTGTGGCATGATGCTAGAGCCCGTTGTGATGTCATCTGGAAAGGAGATAAAATCAAAGTTTTGACTCATATATAAACAGACATCCATCGAAAATCGACTCAGCGTACCAGCGAGACTACCAATAGCCTGTGCCAAGTTTTTTTCGAGTTTTCCCCGACTCATTTGTGCTGCTACAACGTTGTATTTCAGGGTGTCAAACCCAAGAGTTTCTGTGGTGTCGTGTCGGTCAATTGGGAAGGAGCTGCCATAGCCAGCAGCACTCCCGAGTGGATTTTGGTCACACAGCGTGTGAACAGTATTGAGCAAAAGCACCTCATCGGCAAGAATTTCCGCATAGGCAGAAAACCACAACCCAAAAGAAGATGGCATGGCGATTTGCAAATGCGTGTATCCCGGCAACAATTGACCTTTATACCGATCTGCCAAAGTCATATACTGCTCAAATAACCCTTTGACAAGTTGCTTGATTTCTTGAATTTCATCTTTGAGGTAGAGCTGCATAGCGACCAACACCTGATCGTTTCTCGAACGCGCAGTATGGATTTTTTTACCAATGTCTCCATAAGTCTTTGTCAATTCGTACTCAATCTTAGAGTGAACGTCCTCAAATTCGTCAGAAATCGTAAACGTACCTTCTTCAACTTCTTTAGACAATGCAGCAAGCCCCTCTACAAGCAGATCGACTTCGGATTGGGAAAGCAAGCCAACCTTGCCCAACATCTTTGCATGAGCTTGTGAGGCAATGATATCATAGGGAGCTAGCCGCAAATCCCAATGGCGATCATCACCAACCGTAAATTGGTCGATTTGGTCTCTTACTTTCGTTCCTTTTTTTTGCCAGATTTTCATGATGTAATTACTTGGTCGAGCAATTCGATATATAAGCGAACCGCTTCTTTGATTTCATTTTCATAAATAAATTCGTTTGCCGTATGTGATCTTGTCGAGTCCCCAGGACCGAGTTTGAGCGACGGACAGGATAGGGCTGCCTGATCAGATAGGGTAGGCGAGCCATAGGTGTTTCTCCCCATCGCAACCCCCGAAACAACTAGCGGATGCTTGTTGTCGATTGAGGAAGATTGCAGTCGCAAGGAGCGAGCGGTTACCTCACATGGTGCCTGACCGACCAAATCTGCAATTTCTTGATTGGTATAGCATTCGTTTACGCGTACATCCAACACCAGATTAACCTGTGCTGGTACGACATTGTGCTGACTGCCAGCGTTAATTTGGGTGATGGTGAGTTTAACAGGCCCTAAGGTATTCGACACCTTGTCAAATGAAAGGTTTTGAAACCATTGGATTACATCCATAGTCTTGATAATCGGATTATCGTTGTTGGGGTGAGCGGCATGTCCAGTTGTTCCTTTTACCACTGCATCAAAAACAACAAGTCCCTTTTCGGCAATGGCCAATTGCATTTGTGTGGGTTCACCAACGATTGCTAAATCGATTTCAGGGAGGTCTTTTAACAAGCTGTTTAATCCATTTGACCCTGAGCTTTCTTCTTCTGCTGTTGCGGATACAATCAAATTGTAGTTGAGGTTTTCCGCTTCGTAGAAGTGGGCAAACAGTCCGAGTAAGGATACCAAAGCACCACCAGCATCATTGCTGCCCAATCCAAACAGTTTCCCATCGATAATCTCTGCTTTATATGGGTCACGCGTATAGGCGGTATTGGGTCGCACGGTATCGTGATGTGAGTTTAATAGTAAATTCGGTTTGGCTGGGTCGTAGTGCTTGTTAAAAGCAAAGACATTGTTTTGAATGCGCTGGGTCTCAACCCCTTTACTGTGTAACCATTTTTGGATACAATCAGCCGTTTGAGATTCCTCTCCAGAGAAGGAGGGGATTTCAATCAGTTGCATCAGCAACCCAATCACATCATCTGCTAAATGGTCTGTACTCATCCGATTACTGTTGTTTTAAGTGCCTGTTTGTCGTTAACAGTCTCTGGTCTTTCAATTGTTACTGCTTGAACCCCATGTTGGAGTGCCATCACGGCATTTTGTAATTTGGGTAGCATCCCATCTGCGATAATGCCCTTATGAAATAGTTCTTCTACTTCGTTGACTTCAATGGTGGGAATCACACTGTTTTCGTCCTTAATATCTTTCAATACACCTGCATGCCCAAAGCAATAGTGCAAATATACCTCGTAATCCACAGCTAAAGCACTGGCGACGGTGGCAGCGATGGTATCGGCATTTGTATTGAGAAGTTGACCTTTTTGGTCATGGGTAATCGAGCAAAACACAGGAGATAATCCAATCGAAAGAAATGCTGTTAGACTTTCCGTATTGACCGAGCTGATATCCCCAGCCCATCCATAGTCAATGTCTTGTACAGGCCTTTTGTTTGCTTGAATCAGATTGGCGTCTGCACCCGATACGCCAATGGCGTTGGTTCCTAGTTTTTGGAGACCCGCTACAACTGTTTTATTGGCAAGACCAGCATAAACCATAACGGCTATGTCTAGGGCTTCATCATCAGTGATTCGTCTTCCGTTGTGCATTTTGGGTTCTATGCCCAGTTTTTCACATATTACACTGGCTTGGCTACCACCACCATGGACAAGGATTTTGTGTCCAGTAAGTGCATGAAAAGAGGCCAAAGCGGTTGCTGTCGCACTGCTGTCCTCGAGCAATTCACCGCCAAGTTTGACAATGTGTAGTTTATCCATAGGTTAAAAATTCTTGTAAAACGGCCTGTGCGGCAAAAGTTCTGTTGTTGGCTTGTTCGATCACCAATGACTTTGGGTGGTCCAAAACGTCGTCTGATGCAACTACGTTTCTTCTGATGGGAAGGCAATGCATAAAAAAGGCTTCGTTGGTGTTTTTCATTTTATCAGCTGTCATCATCCACTCGTTGTCTGTTCGCAAAATCGCACCGTAATTGGCATAGGAGCACCAATTTTTGACATAGACCACATCGGCATCTGCCAATGCTTCATTCTGATTGTATTTTACTGTGTGATTCCCGACAATAGCAGGATTGAGGTCATAACCCTCTGGGTGGGTAATGACAAAGTCTGCTTCTGTGTGATTCATCAATCCAATAAAAGAGTTGGCAACAGCGTGCGGCAATGCTTTTGGATGGGGTGCCCAACTCAGCACAATTTTAGGTTTTTTGACCGTTACTTGCTCCTGTATCGTTAGCCCATCCGCCAAAGCTTGTAGGGGATGTGCTGTTGCACTTTCCATATTTATGATTGGAACCGAGGCAAACTCTGCAAATTTTCTCAGGACTTGTTCTTCTTCATCACGTTTTTTATCGGTCAATGAAGCAAAGGCCCGAATTGCGACAAAGTCACAGTACTGTGATACAACCTGTGCAGCTTCCTTAACGTGTTCTGATCGAAGTCCACTCATGATGGTTTCGTTTTCGTACTCGATTGCCCAGGCCTCATTACTAAAGTTCATTACCATGACGTCCAAACCCAGGTTCCTTGCTGCCTTTTGGGTGCTCAGCCGTGTGCGTAAACTCGGATTGAAGAACAATAAGCCAATCGTTTTTTGTTGTCCCAAATGCGCATTTGCAAAGGGATCTTGTTTGCAGATTTTTGCAAGTGCAATGGTCTTTTTCAGATCGACTAAATCTTGTAAGTTGATAAAATTTTTCATCAGTGACATGCGTTTAAGGCAGTAAACAATTGATCCAAATGCTTTTGTTTGACATTGAGTGGGGGTAGGATTCGAATCAGGTTTTTGTTGCTACTCCCTCCTGTAAAAATACGGTGTTTAAAAATCAATTCTTTCCGCAATGGGCCCACTTCGTTCTCAAATTCCAGTCCCAGCATCAATCCTCTTCCTTTGATGGTTTTGACAAAAGAAAGTTCTTTGGCTTTTTCAACAAAGTATTCGCCCATGGCTTTGGCGTGATCATAAAGTTTTTCTTTTTCCAAAACCTGTAAAACTGCTAAGGAAGCGCTACAAGCAAGATGGTTTCCGCCAAAAGTTGTTCCCAACAGTCCATACTTGGCCTTGATGACTGGATTAACAAGGATTCCCCCAACTGGAAAGCCATTTCCCATACCTTTGGCAACACTGATAATATGCGGATTGATGTTGTATTTCTGAAAGGCAAAGAAGTCACCACTTCGCCCAAAGCCAGATTGTACTTCGTCGGCAATCAGGCAAGTTTGATAGGTTTCACAAAGTGTTTCCATTTGCGCAACAAAAGCTGCTGTTGGCTCATCCAAACCACCAACCCCCTGTATAGCTTCAAAAATGACAGCACAGACATCGCCCATGACCAGCTCTTTCTCAAGCGCGTCAGCATCGTTAAACGCGATAAAATCCACTTGTTGTTGATTGTTCAAAGGTGCCTGTATGTTTTTGTTGTCCGTGGCAGCAACTGCCGCACTGGTTCGTCCATGAAAGGCATTGTCAAAGGCAATCACTCGTGATTTACCAGTGTGAAATGATGCTAGTTTAAGTGCATTTTCATTTGCCTCTGCGCCCGAACTACACATAAACAACTCATAATCGGTACAACCCGACTGGCGATTGATCTCTGCAGATAGTTTTTCTTGCAGAGGATTTTGAACCGCATTGGAGTAAAACCCAATTCGATGGAGTTGTTTTCTCAACATTCGCTTATAGGTTCGGTGCCCATGACCGATCGAAATCACCGCATGACCTCCATATAAATCGAGATACTTGGTTCCTTTTTGATCATAGACATATAACCCACGGGCTTTGGTGGGCTCTATGTCATACAAGGGATATACATCAAATAAGGGCATGGCTTATCCTTTACTAATCACATTAATTTTATTAAACGAAGCAACAATCCCTTTGATCAAAGACGAACTTAGTCCTTGGTGCTCCATTTCATTGAGTCCTTCAATAGTACAGCCCTGTGGCGTGGTCACCTTATCGATTTCCTGTTCTGGATGAGAGTCGGTTTCAATCAGTAAGGAAGCAGCTCCCAGGGCAGTATTCATCGACATTTTCATGGCTTCATCTGCATCAAAACCGAGTTGAACGCCTCCTTGGGTCGTTGCGCGAATCAAACGCATCCAAAAGGCAATCCCTGACGCACAGATGACCGTTGCAGCTCTCATATGATTTTCGTCGATGATGATGCTCGTGCCGAGGGCATTGTAAATCGCTTCTGCGAGTGAAAGGCGATGTTTTCCTTTGTCATTGGCACATAAACAAGTCATCGATTTTCCAACTGAAATTGCTGTGTTTGGCATAGACCGAATGATGTATTTGTCGTTTCCGACTACGGTTTCCATCTTCTCGATTGAAAACCCAGTCACTGTTGAAATTAAAACATGTTTTTCGGTGAATAGATCTGCATTTTTTGCAAGAATTTCGCTGAGTTGAGCGGGTTGTACAGCAAAAATAATGACGTCAGAAGATGAAATGGCTTCAGCGTTATCATCCGTGATGTGTGTGTTTTTGTACTCGCCCCAGTCCGAAATCGAAGATGGATTGCGCTTGGTCAGGTATAACTGCGTAATGATGTTGTTGGTCAGTAGCCCTTTGGCAATACTCAAACCAAGATTTCCAGCACCGATAATTGCGATTTTCATAGTATTTCGTGTTTAATGAACGTTTGCTTTAAGTTGTAATCCTGTTGTTTGTGGCCACGAAAACATCAAATTCATGTTTTCAACGGCTTGCCCTGATGCCCCTTTGAGAAGGTTGTCTAAACAACTGGTAATCAGCAGTAAATTGTTGTGTTTATGCAAGTGAATTAAGCAGTTGTTGGTGTTGACTACCATTTTTAAATCCAATGCTTTCTTGCTGATGTGCGTAAACGAGCTGTTGACATAAAATTGTTCATACAAAGAATAGGCATCATCAGCGTTTCCTTCAAATATTGTGTACACACTGGCAAATATCCCTCGGGTAAAGTTTCCCCGAATTGGTAAAAAATTGATTTCAGGAATATTCGGTTGTAGTGCCTGTAGGGTTTCGCCAATTTCTCCCAAATGCTGATGGGTAAATGGCTTGTAGCAAGACACATTGTTGTTTCGCCAGCTAAAGTGAGAAGTAGCAGAGGGTTTTACTCCTGCGCCTGTGCTTCCAGTAATGGCGTGTACTTGAACATCATTATGTAGCAATCCTTCTTCAGCAAGTGGTAAAAGTGCCAGTTGAATCGCTGTTGCAAAACAACCGGGATTGGCTACCGCTTGTGCAGACTGAATTTTTTGTTTTTGAAATTCAGGTAAGCCATACACATAAGATTTTCCTAAAAAATGCTGATCATTCTGCAATCGAAATTCATTGCTCAAATCAATAATTTTTGTGTTGTCGTTCATAGGGTTTTCGTGTAAGAAAGTTCCCGACAGTCCATGTCCAAGACATAAGAACAACATATCCACATTTGGATTGACTTCATCCGTAAACTTTAAATCGGTTTGTCCGATCAAATCCGTATGCGTTTCTGTAAGATGCGTTCCAGGTCGCGTGCTGCTATACACAAAATCAATGGTAACCAATGGATGATTCACCAACAAGCGAAGGAGTTCACCACCCGTGTAGCCAGATCCGCCGATGACTCCGACCGTCTTTTTAGCTGTTGTTGACATGGTTGTATATTTTAGTTGCGTTTGCGGTAACGGTGATAAATCCTTTGGCATCTTCACTCGTCCAGTTGCGGTTCATCTCGCCATATCTTCCAAAAGAGGAATCCATTAAATCATGAGTTGATTCGATGCCATCAAGAGTAAATCGATAGGGGTGGAGGGTGACAAAAACGGTTCCTGTGACCATCTTTTGCGAACTTTCCATAAAAGCCTCAATATCTCTCAATACAGGATCGAGATAATGTCCTTCGTGCAAATGCATGCCATAAAAGCTTGCGAGTTGCTCCTTTTGTTGCTGCTGCCATTTGCTCAAAGTGTGTTTCTCTAGCAAGTGATGTGCCTTGATAATCAAAAGCGGAGCAGCTGCTTCATAGCCCACTCTTCCTTTGATCCCGATAATCGTATCCCCAACGTGGATATCTCTTCCGATCGCATAACTAGATGCGATTTGATTAAGCACCTGAATGGCAGAAATAGCATCCATTTGTTTGCCGTCAATGCCAGATAATTCCCCTTTTGTAAACTGAAGAGAAATTTTGGTTGGTTGCTGTTTGGATAACTGACTTGGGTAAGCCTCTTCTGGCAGCGGGTCTTTCGATTCTAGCGTTTCTTTTCCACCAATACTTGTACCCCAAAGTCCTTTGTTGACAGAGTATTGGGCTTTGGCCCATTCCATTTTGACCCCATGAGACTTGAGAAAGGCAATCTCGTCTTCTCTCGACAATTTTTGGTCGCGAATCGGCGTGATAATTTCAATGTTTGGTGCTAGGGTTTGAATAATTAAGTCAAATCTCACTTGATCGTTACCAGCACCCGTACTGCCATGCGCAATATAGTTCGCATCTATCGATTTGGCGTAGTTGACAATCTCTACAGCTTGTATAATTCGTTCGGCGCTAACCGAAAGGGGATAGGTATTGTTTTTCAAGACATTGCCGAAAACCAAAAAACGAATAACTTTCTTATAAAAGGTATCTACCGCATCAATAGACTCGTAGGATGTTGCGCCTAAAGCCATGGCTTTGGCAGACAATGATTTGACTTCTTTAGCGTCAAAACCACCAGTGTTTACACTCACTGCATGCACTTCATATCCCAACTGGCTGAGGTGCTTTACGCAATAGGAGGTGTCTAGACCTCCGCTATAGGCAAGGACTAACTTTTTCATGCTTTTTTCTTTTTTAAAAACAATGATTGTTTGATTTTGTTTAATCGACTCATGACTGCATTGTCATAGGTCTTTTCTTCTGCATCTGCTTGTGGGTCATATAGCATTCCTGTACACAAACACATTTTGTGATCGGTTCTAGTTAGGACATCGTAATTTTTACAGGTTTGGCATCCTTTCCAAAAGTCAGGATCATCTGTCAATTCAGAAAACGTAACGGGCTTGTAGCCGAGTTCATAATTGATTTTCATAACAGGGAGGCCTGTGGTAATCCCAAAGACCTTGGCGTCGGAATATTTTTCTCTGGAATACTCAAATATTTTTGTTTTGATCGCTTTTGCCAGCCCCTTTCCTCTGTATTCTGGCGCGACAATCAAACCCGAATGGGCAACATATTTGCTATGTCCCCAAACCTCGATATAACAAAAGCCCGCAAAGACATTGCCGTCTAAAGCGATTACCGCGTTTTTATTTTCGATTTTGCTAACAATATACTCTGGTGTACGCCGTGCGATTCCCGTTCCTCTCACCTGAGCAGAGGAAGCGATTAGTTCCGAAATTTGTTTCGCATACTGGATATGCGACTTGCCTGCAATGACAATATTCATTGTGCTGTGAATTTGAATTGAAAAATAAATGATGATGAAGATGAAGCTGGACGCACCATAGCTCCCTATAGACTATATACCCCCAAAGGGGCGACGCGGGCGGCGTGGAGTTAACGAGAAGTGTCTTCTTAAAATCACGGTGCAAATATCAATAAAAATTGTGAAAATAAAAGGGTTACTGCTAAATCTATTGATTATTTTTGTTACAAATCTAACAATCTGTATTCGTTGAAACGCAGTTTTACCCTTTTTTCACATCCTGATATCGAACAACTCAAGTTGCAACTTTTGCATTGGTCGAAACTCTATTCGACCACAGTTGTGTTGGATTCGAATGACTATGCGTCTCTAGAAACGGACTATGACTTTATCCTCGCAACAGATGCCCATACTGTTGTACAATCACAAAATCAAGATGATCTTGACTTGTTACAAACCCATCTTCATTCTAATCCCGACTGGTTGTTTGGTTTTCTCTCATACGACCTGAAAAACCAATTGGAAAACCTAAAGTCACAAAATCTTGATCATCTAGATTTTCCCGAACTGTTTTTTTTTCAACCTAAACGCTTGTGGGTCATTAAAGAGAATCGAGTAGAAGCACACTATTTATCTCCATATCAGCCAAATGATGACTGGGAACAGATCATGTCCACTCCAGATAGGTACGCAAACAGTACTGAAAAAGAGGTTTTCATGCAACACCGAATTTCCAAAGCAGATTATCTCGCCAAAACATATGCTCTCCAGCAGCATATCGCAAGGGGTGATATCTACGAAGTAAATTTTTGTATGGAACTTTATGCTGAAGATGCTAACATCGAACCGCATACCCTGTTTCAAGAACTCAATGAAAAGGCAAAACCGCCCTTTGCTGCCTTTGTCCAAATCGATAACAAATATTTGCTCAGCAGTTCTCCTGAAAGGTTTTTAAAACGGGTTGGAGATCGGTTGATATCCCAACCGATTAAAGGAACAGCAAAACGCCATATCGATATTATTCAGGATGCTTTAGAAGCATCTCAATTACAAAAAAGCGAAAAGGAACGTGCAGAAAACACCATGATCGTCGATCTGGTGCGCAATGATATGTCGCGGATTGCAACCAAAGGAAGTGTGCAAGTGGAAGAGTTATGCAAAGTCTATCCGTTTGCGCATGTGCATCAAATGATATCAACAGTCGTGGCCGAATTGCAAACAGAAACTCGCGTTACTGATGCCATAGCTGCTTGTTTTCCAATGGGCAGCATGACGGGCGCGCCAAAAGTAAGAGCGATGCAACTTATTGAAAAATATGAGGAGACCAAAAGAGGACTGTACAGCGGAGCTGTTGGCTATATCGACCCCAATAGAGATTTTGATTTTAATGTGGTGATTCGCTCTCTTTTGTACCGAAAAGACGCCGAATATCTTTCGTTGCAAGTCGGAAGTGCCTTAACCGCAAATTCAAATCCAGAAAAGGAGTATGAAGAATGCTTGCTCAAGGCAAAAGGGATTCTGCAGGTCCTTTCGAAAAAAATGACCATTAATTTGTAGTTTGCAGCCATGAAATCCAGATTTCAGACGCATCTTTATTCTCACTTTCCTGCGCTCAGTTCACAACGAGTTTTGGTGGCTGTCAGTGGGGGAGTTGATAGTATGGTCTTGGTGGATATGCTCCGTGAATATTCAGAAATAGTGGCGGTTGCACACTGCAACTTTCAACTTCGTGGACAAGACAGTGAGCAAGACGAGCAACTCGTTGAGTCTTATTGTAAACGTCATCAACTGACATGCCATATCAAACGATTTGATACCAAACTGCCCAAACAGTCAACGCAAATGGCAGCTCGAACACTGCGCTATGACTGGTTTGAGGAACTCTGCCTGTCCAACAACTATGATGTTATATTGACCGCTCATCACGCAAATGATAATATCGAAACCCTACTGATGAATATTATTCGTGGAACTGGGGTCGAAGGTTTAACTGGAATTCCAGAGCAAAATGGAAGAATTTTGAGACCCCTATTGCCATTTTACAAATCTGAAATTATCGCCTATGCCCAAACGCATCAAATTCCTTGGCGAGAAGATCGGTCCAATCAAAGTGACGACTATTTGCGCAACGCAATTCGTCATCATGTGATCCCAGAATTGGCCAAATTGCATCCAAAAGCTTTGGAAAACACCACCAAAACCATAGATTTTTCAAAGGAAGCTGCTTTGGTATTTAAGCAACAAACCGAACAGTTGAAAAAGCAACTTTTTTTGAATGAAAAGAAGACCATACGGATTTCCATCTCATCCATAAAAGCACTTCACCCCCTTCAGTTTTGGATTCATCAACTGTTTCACCCCTATGGTTTTGACCATCGAGAAGTGATCAAATTGTTGAGCACACAAAAAGGAAAGTTCATCCATTCTACAGAAAATACGCTTGAAGTTGGTAGAAATGAGTTCTTACTTTACAAATCCATAGATCAAAAGAAAGAAATGGAATTTGAGGTTCATGAGCATGGCATTTATGAGCCAATAGAACTTCTATTTTCGAGAGATCAACAGCACTCGCAATGCAATTTGACTCTTGACGCTACAGCCATATCTTTTCCATTGAAGCTGCGCAAATGGAGAAGGGGAGATCACTTCTTTCCGACTGGCATGACAGGCTCAAAAAAAGTTTCTAAATATTTCAAAGACGAAAAATATACCGCAACCCAAAAAGCGGCACAATGGTTGTTGTGTTCTGGAAATGATATCGTTTGGATTGTAGGTAAGCGTGCTGATCGTAGATTTGTACCAACAAAAACAACCATTGATTTTTTAAACATTAACCTCAAATGAGAATCATTCCCCTTATCGTCAACCTTATTTTTGTCAGTTTGGCCTTGGCTCAGAACCCTGTGACTTGGACAACCCAAGCAAAACAAATTGATTCCCTAACATATGATGTGGTCATTACCGCTACCATTGAAGAGAAATGGCATTTATACGCTACAGAGATGCCTGTAGATGGTCCACTGCCAACGGAATTTACATTTCAAGATACCACTCCGATAGGCCCTTTAACGCATTCGGAGTTGATCACTGGATTTGATCCCATTTTCGAAATGGAACTGTCTTATTTTGACAACAAAGCTACCTTTTATCAAACCATAGAAGTGGTTGATCAGTCTGTTCAAGACATTACAGTAGATTTAATCTACCAAGCATGTGATGATAAACTATGTATTTTTAGAGATGAGCAATTGTTGATACCCTTGTCAGGCGATTCACAAGAGCAACAATCAGAAGATCTAACTGCACTCACTGCAAATTCGGTTAAAAAATTAAAAATTGAACTAAAAAACTCCGATCTTCTCTCCACAAATTATGATCAAGACAGCGATTCCTCTTCCATTTGGAATATCTTTTTACTCGGATTTTTTGGTGGATTGATCGCCTTGCTTACCCCTTGTGTGTTTCCGATTATCCCACTGACCGTATCATTTTTTACCAAGCAGAGTGGCACCAAAAGTGAAGGGTTGACCAATGCCTTGCTATATGCCTTTTTTATTGTCTTGATTTACGCATTGTTGAGCATGCCTTTTCACTTCCTTGATTCGATTGACCCTGAAATTCTCAACACCATTTCGACCAATATCTGGCTTAACATTTTTTTCTTTTTGATTTTTTTGTTTTTTGCCTTTTCGTTTTTTGGCTATTATGAGCTTACCCTTCCTCCGTCGTGGGTAAACCGAATCGATTTTGCATCCAACAAAACTGGAGGAATCATCGGAATCTTTTTAATGGCTCTTACCCTTGCCATTGTTTCTTTTTCGTGTACAGGTCCAATTTTGGGCTCACTACTTGCGGGCTCTTTATCAAACACAGGAGGAGCAACCCAACTCACTATGGGAATGACTGGATTTGGCTTGGCCTTGGCCTTACCCTTTGGCTTGTTCGCACTATTCCCCAATCTCTTACAGAGCTTACCCAATTCAGGCGGATGGATGAATACCCTTAAAGTGGTGTTGGGCTTTATCGAACTCGCATTAGCTATCAAATTCTTATCCAACGCTGATCTAGTGGCGCATTGGGGTATAATCAAACGTGAGATTTTTATCGGTCTATGGATCCTAATTTTTTTAGTAATGATTGCGTACCTATTTGGCTTGTTTCGATTTCCACATGAAGCAAAGAAACCAACATTGGGGGCAGGCAGGATTCTAATTGCTGTTGTTTGCTTATTGTTTGTTGTGTATCTTGCTCCCGGGACCTTACCTAACTCTTCTTCCAATTCATTAAAGCTTTTGGCTGGCTTTCCACCGCCGACTTTTTACAGTATTTATCCACAGGATTCTGATTGTCCCCTCAGCTTAGATTGTTATAAGGACTATGACAAAGGCGTAGCGGTTGCCAAAGCAATAAACAAACCAATTCTACTCGACTTTACTGGTTGGGCGTGTGTCAATTGTCGTAAAGTTGAAGAAAATGTTTGGAGCGATCCTGAAATTTATAAGTTGATCAATGAGGAACTGGTTTTGATTTCGTTATATGTAGATGACAGAGAACCACTGGCAAAGGAAGATCAATTTACGCTCGAATACACTTCAGGGCGAATTCGAAACATCGAAACCATCGGGCAGAAATGGGCTGCTTTTCAGGCAATTAATTTTAACTCCGTATCTCAACCGCATTATATTCTAATGATGCCAAATGGAACCGTGTTAGCCCCCCCACAGCAATACACAGATATTCCAACTTATCTAAAATGGCTTAAAAATGGCTTATCTAATGTGCCTCCTCAATTTGGATTCAAATTCGAGTATGACCCGCCATAATAAAGAAGTGGAGAGCCGTTAAACAATTGACCTGAAGAAACTTCTGCTACGTAAATCCAATGATCTCCACCGTCGTGCGTTGCTTTCAGCTTTGTAAACAAAACCCCAAGTGTATCTGCAAAAACCGGATGTTCGTATTCAGTTATAATATCCAGTCCTTTAAACCTTTCTTGATTGGTCAAAGCAGAATTCGCAAATCGTTTTGAAATCTCTTTTTGACTTTCAGATAAAATGTTAATCGCTAGAGTTTTTTCTTTTGTTAGTGGGGTATTGAAATGTGTTTTTTTGTCAATGCAAAATAAGACTAGTGGTGGGTTAATTGAAACTGAGCTAAAAGAGTTGATAGTTATTCCATAATTTTGGTGCATATGAGTTGTAGTTAAAACCGCAATACCTGTAGCATAACAACCACAAATTTTTTTAAAATGATTTGAATTCATAAGAAAAATTAATCTTGGAGAGTTGGTTTTTGGTAAACTCGTACCCAATCTATATACATTTTTTGAGGAAAGATAGTTGATTCATCAGGTCGCCCAGCATATTTACCACCAACAGCAACATTAAAAAGAATGAAAAAATCTTTATGGAACTCTGTAAATTCAGGGCCGGTAATACTCACGCTAGCGTATTGTTCATTATTGACAAACCAATTTATAGATTCCTTGTTCCACTCTATAGAAAAATTATTGTAAGAGTTAGAAAAATCTCCAGTCGCAAGCTCATATTTTACAGCACCCATCATTTTGTGGTTATTATTTTTATCTGAATAATGAATGTTTGCTTCAACAACTGAAGTGCTTTTAGATCCGTATAATTCAATTATATCAATTTCTCCTGTTTCAGGCCAAGGAGTATCTCCTCCATTTTCATCAATATTAGAACCCAGCATCCAAAATGCAGGCCACAAGCCATTGCCATTAGGCAATTTAATTCTTGCTTCAATTTTTCCATATCTCCATGTTTTTTTGTTAGCTGTGTTAAGTCTAGCAGAGGTATATTTATTCTTACCGTGATCTTTACTAAGATGAATAGCATTAATTACTAATTTACCGTCATCAATGAATGCATTTTTTTCACTATCGGTATAACTTTGCCATTCATCATTAAAACGACCAGCTTTTTCAATTTGATAATTCCAGTTATTGTTATTGATTATTTCACCATTAAATTCATCTGACCAAACAAGTGACCAACCGTCATCTTTTTCTAATAGATTTTTTGGCTCTAATTCTTTATCTGCAAGTAAAATGATTAACAAAATTGTTAAAATAAATGACATTATGTAAAGTCCTCTTTTCATAATTCGAGTGATTTTGATTTCGTTATGTAAAAACAATAGTTAATTATAAGTTTTTTTTAAAACTATTTCATGATAACAAATCCAAAGCTAGCACATGTCATTTTAATTTAATTATTTAAAATTTAAATGGCTGATATAAACTACAATTTCTTTATAGAGCATCCGATAGCCTTAGTTCTAGTTATAGTTAGAGTTTTACCAGCTAACAAACCATCGACTGATTGCTCTACAAAGCGTTTAGTTACATTTTTTGGACTTCGTGAGCTATCATCTATCGCTCCTATATAGCGTACAATATTTTTCTCATCTTCCTTTTGCAAGACAAAGACATGTGGGGTTTTTGTGGCACCGTATTGGGGATAAACCTGCTGTCCAACATCTTGCAAATACGGAAAGGTAAAGCCCTTTTCAACTGCACGGACTTTCATATCTGCAAGTTCATCCCCTTCTATGGCAGCTGGGTCATTGGGGTTAATCGCAATTACAGGGTAACCTCTAGATTTATATTTCTTGTCCAAAGCGATAATTCGATCTTCATAGGCCACTGAATATGGGCAGGTATTGCAAGTAAAAATGACAATAAAGCCCTTTGCATCTTTAAAATCGCCCAAAGACACCATATCGCCATCGACATTGGGTAAGGAAAAGTCTGTGGCAATATCGCCAATCTTGTAACCATCTACTTTTGTAGGGCTATTAGCTGTTGATAGGGTTAGTACACTCAAAGCGAATAATGCAAATTTCATAATTTTATTTAAAAGTAAGACTTTACTTCATTGAACAATTCATCCTTTGTGAAGGACTGCTCATAAAACCGTCGTCGGTTTTGGGAGTAGATCAAACTTGCGGGCAAAGCGCCACTCCACGTAGCGCTGATTTCATTGATCCAATAATTTTCATCCTCATCATCGAGGTGCACGACTTTCGATTGGAGTTTATGTTTCTCGACAAAGGGTATCAGTCTTTTTTCTTTGTGTTTGGGAAAATCTAAGCTGACCAATAACACATCAACGTTCCCCAGTTTGTTGAGTTCTTCGAAATAGGGGAGTTCTTTGATGCATGGCGCACACCATGTCGCCCAGAAGTTGACAACCTGAACGGATTCACTGTTTTGATGTAGGAGGGGTTGAAGTTGCGGATAATCCAAATAGATCACCTCCGTGGTTTGGGAGAACAAATATGAAGCAAATAACAGTACAACATGCAGGAGATAGGGTTTCATTTTATAAATGTAATGAAGTTTTGTTCATCCGTACCTAATGATGCTTTAAAATTTAACATTTTTTGAAGAAATCATTTTCAACAAAACCACCTTTGATATTGTTAATTTCTTTCGCTATTTGCACTTATATATGTAAATATGAAGTTTTAAATTAGCCACCATGCCACAAACCACGCAGTACACAGAAGACAATATTCGTTCGCTCGACTGGAAAGAGCACATCCGTATGCGTCCAGGAATGTATATCGGAAAACTTGGCGATGGTTCTTCTGCTGATGATGGTATTTACATTTTGCTCAAAGAAGTGCTTGATAACAGTATCGATGAGTTTGTCATGGGTGCTGGCAAAACAATAGAAATTTCTGTCAAAGAAAGGCAGGTTACTGTGCGTGACTATGGGCGTGGTATTCCTCTGGGTAAAGTGGTCGATGTGGTTTCCCGGATGAATACTGGGGGGAAGTATGACACCCGAGCATTTAAAAAATCTGTTGGACTTAATGGAGTGGGAACAAAGGCCGTCAATGCATTGTCAACCTATTTTAAGGTAGAGTCTGTGAGAGATGATCAATCCAAAATTGCTGTATTTGAGCGAGGCGAACTCGTAGAAGACCCCTTGCAAGAACCGAGTAGTAAACGCAAAGGAACCTCTGTTTCATTTGTGCCCGATGAAAGTATTTTTAAGCACTATCGATATCGCCATGAGTACATTGTACGGATGCTCAAAAACTATGTTTATCTCAACCCGGGATTGACGATTGTTTTTAATGGCGAAAAGTATAAATCGGAAAATGGTCTTAAAGACTTGTTGGAAGACAACAACAATTCCGATGATATGTTGTATCCCATAATTCATTTGCGTGGTAATGACATTGAACTGGCCATTACGCACAGCAAAACCCAATACAGCGAAGAATACCATTCTTTTGTCAATGGACAAAATACCACACAAGGCGGAACACATCAGTCTGCTTTTCGAGAGGCCATAGTAAAAACAGTTCGAGAGCATTATGGAAAAAACTTTGATTCATCTGATATTCGTAAGTCGATTATTTCAGCGATTAGTATCAAGGTGATGGAACCCGTATTTGAATCCCAAACCAAAACCAAACTCGGCTCCACAGAAATGGGAGGGGATTTGCCATCGGTTCGTGCCTACAT
>CACAZM010000024.1 GCA_902536935.1 uncultured Bacteroidota bacterium
TTCCATACACATAGTTTCCCATAGTATAATTGTCTAGATAAGCTCCGTTTGTGGAAATATTTTCGAAGTAATTATGCGCTATTTTATTTCCTCTATTGAAAAACTGATTTCCAGTAGCCAGGTAAACAGCACCACCATCAAAACGATGGTATTTTGGTAAATCGTGGATATAATTCTTTTCTGTTATACAATTATTGGCATATTTCATTTTAACAGCAAAATGTGGCGTGTTGTAGATTTCGTTATTTCTAGCTGAGTTTCCGTTTCCTGAAAGAGTGATTGCTGGCACCTGGGATTTTTGATCAAAGGCAATATCATATATTTCACAATTGCTAACCAAATTGTTTTCATTTATTAGATTAAAGCTCCTTGTTTCATTTCCAAGTTTAACACCCCCAGCCCCCATACTATAAATATGGCAGTTGTTTACAGTTGAGTTTTGTGCATTTTGAATAATAACTCCCCATTGATTAAAGTTTCTAATGATACAATTTTCTACAAGAATGTTATCGCTTTTGATGCTTATTTCCCCATCCAATTTAGGGCAATTAATGAAAATTGCGTTTCCTCTGCCAAACTCTAAAATAAGACCTTCAATCTTAATGTTAGAAGCTCCTACAACATGAAACATGTTTTGTTCTAGAGTAGATAAAGTAATTGTTTTTTCTTTCACATCAGAAGGAGCGTAGAAGTACAGCAGCATGTGTTCTCTGTCTATGAAATACTCTCCCTCAGTGTCCAATTCTTCTGGAATATTTTCAAAATGAAAATGAGTTACTTTTCTAAAAAAACCTAATCCCCTGTTTGAACCTGAAGCCAATTTGATTCTTCTATTTTCAATAGATTTAATTTTTGTGTATTCCCATTCCCATGAAGCTGATAAGACACCGTCTAACCAAATTTTTTCATCGTTTTTTTTGTAAAAGTTCCATTGACTACCACGGTCAAAAGCTACTTCAATTGTTCCGCCACCATTTTCTAAGAACTCTTTATTTGAATACCACTTATTTTGTTTTTTTTGCCCTTTTTCAATAACATTTGTTAAAGAAACAGCTCCTTTTATAAATACATCTTTAAACCTGCCACTAAATTGATTGGTGTTGTCATAATACTCATTATCTTCATGAACATTTGGCCATCGTGACAAATGCATTCTTTGATGACCTACCCAAAGCATCGCGGGAGTTGTGTAATATGGGTTTTTATCAAAACCATACCCGTGTTTTACAAAGTCTCCTAAATCCGATTTTTTGATCGAAGTCTTTTTTAAGTCTAATACTTTGATTTTACTAGCAGCTTTTTCATCAACCAACTGAAAAGGCGCCTTGTTGGGATTAAAGTTTTTAAATTCATTTAAATCTAAAATATGTCCCCCAAAAAATCGAGCATTATTTGGGTTTTCAGCTTTGATAACCAAAGGATTTTTTTTTGTACCACTTAAATATTTTGTTATCCTGATGGGTTTGTCAATTTTATAATTTCCATCTTTAATTATAATCTCAATTCCTTGTTTAGGGTATCCGCTCCTCTTTATCTGTTTGTCAACAGCGCTTAGAGCTTGATGGATAGTAGCATATTGGTGCTTCCCATTGGACTTACTTGAAACATAATATTTTTTTTGAGCACTGAGTTTTGAATAAATTAATAATAATCCAACTAAAAAAAATAGCTTGATAAAAGGTTGAGTTTTCATCTTTTTTTAGAAGAGGAGTTATTCTTCAACATTTGATACTTTAAACCCAAACACATATTGCGATTTTAAATCATTAATGGTAATTGATGAAATATCTATTACAATGCCGTCACTTGTTTCTTTGTATGGTAATGATTTTTCACAACCCATTAGTTTTACTTCTGTCTTATTTGTCGTTTTAACATCTTTAATTAAAATATTTATATTCTTAGGCCATTCGGGAGCAAAAACATACAAATTGTTTTGTTTTTTTGTAAACCAAAATTCTTTTACAGCATTTCCCATCTTTGGATTAATTGTCATTTCATATATTGGAAACCCAGCATGAAAATCATTTTTGGTAAAAGATGGGATCATTCCTGAACTCCATTGTGCATCCTTTATCCATTGTTTAGTATCATAAATTCCTTCGCCATAAACAGAAAGCCAGTTGCCAATTTCAATTAATCGTTGTTGCATAATTACCGGAATAGTTCCATCGGCATTTGGGCCAATGTTTAACAACAAATTACCACCTCTACTCACGATATCGATCAACATAAATATAAGTTCTTTATCTGTTCGATAATCATCAATATTTTCAATACGATTAATGCCAAAAGACATACCGATTCCTCTGTTTTCTTCCCAAGGAATAGTGCCATCAGCAAAACCAGAGCCGTATTCCGTGGTGTAATACCCCCCATGTTTACCTCTAACTTTTCCCCATCTGTCATTAAAAACCAACTCATCTTTGTTGGCTGCATTATTCAATGCCCAAGATAAAAATGGTAGAGTCCTCCATTTTTTGTAATCCATCCACCAATCTCCATCTGAAAATAACAATGCTGGTTCATAATTGGTAACAAGTTGCTTTAACTGAGGTAGCATTACCTTATCGATATATTTATCTAAACCCTTTTGAGCAGCAAAAATTTCTTCATCAGAAAATTTATTCTTTTTTGCAATACCGTCTTTAAAGTTAACAGCCATGCTGCCTTTACTCAAAATCGCCTGCTGTTCTTTGGGCCAATAAGGGTTGTACCAATCCCAAATAGAGTAATACAGCCCCATTTTTAACCCCACATTTTTTACTGCAGATGTTAAGTCGCCAACCAAATCTCTTTTTGGTCCAGATTCAACTGAATTCCATGCCATTCCATAGCTTTCACTGGCCTCAATGCTTGGGAATAGGCAATACCCATCATGATGCTTTGAAGTCAATACTACATATTTTGCACCTGAGCGTTTAAATATATTTGCCCACTCATCTGGGTTGAATAATTCTGCCTTAAACCCATCTTTAAAATTCGAATAAGGATAATCACTCCCATAATTTTCATTGTGGAATTTTGTTATCGCAAAATGTCTTTCTCTCCGACTTTTTTTAGCTGTATCAGGGTCTTCATTTAAAGCATTCCAATACCACTCTGCATAAGTACCTTTATTTGTGTAACCAGGGACGGAGTATAATCCCCAGTGAATAAATATTCCAAATTTGGCATTGCTAAACCATTGCGGGTTCTCTCTTTCATCTATAGATTCCCAATTTGGTTGGTAAGTTTGCTGACTGAAAATCGATGTTGTAAAAACGATTGTCAATAAAAGATTATATTTATTTATAGACATTTTTAAAGTTCTTTTAGATTTCATCAAAATTAAATATCATATTTTCTCAACACAAGATTAAAATTTACAATGAATAACACAAATACTGCAAGTTCTAAAAAATTTGCAGAATTTATGTTAGTATTTGTTTCAATTGAGATAATTAAATTTTAAAAATTATTGCAAATTTTAGATTAGAATTAAAAATAACTCAAATGAGTATTAGGTCTCTTAGTTCAATTGCTTTATTATTATTTCTAACGCTCAATGATCCTTATGTAGTTGCTCAAGAAATTGAAAAAACAAATGGCATTGATTGGAACATACCAAAATCACCGTTATGGGATGAATTGATTAAAGAATCAATACCTGAATGGATGATTGATGCCAAATTTGGAATGTACACTCATTGGGGAATTTATTCTGTACCAGCACATGGTGGACCAGATTATGTAAAGGAGTTGTATTCGCCCAATGGTGAAGATAGAAAAGGAGTAAAAAAGTATCATGAAAAAAAGTATGGTCCAATTGAAGATTTTGGATACAAAGATTTTATACCAAATTTTAATGCCCCTAAGTTTGATGCACAAGAATGGGTGTCAATAATGAATAATGGAGGTGCTAGATTTGGTGGAATTTGTCTAGCTCATCATGATGGTTTTTGTTTATGGAACTCTAAATACACCAAATGGGATTCAATGGATATGGGCCCAAAAAGAGATATTTATGGAGAAATTGCTGCAGAGATAAGAAAAACGGATATGAAGTTATTGGCAACATTCCATATGGCAAGAAGTTATGGTTATATGTTCAGTAAAGATCATACTTCAGAAGAGCGTAAAATTTGGGATATTTATGATGAAGAAAATGATTGGATTTATCGTAATCCTCAAACTGAATCGAAAGAAAACTTTGCTGCTGAATGGGCTAATAAAGTTCGCGAGGTAATTAACAAATATCGCCCAGATGTACTTTGGTTTGATGGTTTGTCTAGCTCTATAAAAAAGGATGAAGTGCCACAGGATACCATAGTAAATATATTTCAAGACTATTACAATTTGAAAGGAATAGATGGTGATGAGGTGGTGGTATGTAACAAATTACCAAGCAGTAAAGTTTGGAATTTTCCTCTGGGTTTTGGCTTGCGTTGCTACGAGAATTGTCGTGATATGGAAGAGAATCCTGAGGGTTATTGGCTATCTGACAGGGCAATTAGTTATCCTTGGTCCTATGTAAATAATAAGAATTATAAAGATAAAGCGCCATATCATATCCGAAGTCTAATTGATATGGTTAGTAGAGGCGGTATTATGTTGATGTCTTTAACTCCAAGAGGCGATGGTTCTATCGACCCGCAAGAAATTGAAATAATGAAGGGTATTGGTACTTGGTTGAATACAAATGGAGAAGCTATATATAAAACTAGGAAATGGAAGGTTTCTTCAGAAGGTACCGCCGAAATGCTTAAATATGTTGAACGTAAAAAAGCCTATCGTTGGACTTTTAGAGAATTAGGAGTAGCTGATGTTAGGTTTACAAGAAGTAAGGACAACACCAAGTTGTTTGCTATTGTTTTAGGAAATCCAGAATCTGGAACTTATACCATTAAATGCCTTAATAAAGATGAAAAAATTGCTACAGGTGGTATTTCAAAAATTTCACTGGTTTCGACAAATGAAGTTGTTCATTGGAAACAAACTAAAGAAGGTTTGACTATTGAATTTCCTTCACAAGGAATTAACGATATTGCCCTCCGTTTTAGAATTGAAATAGACGGCAGACTTGTATATTAAATATGTCAGACAACATGTTAGTAGTTCAATTACTGGTTTTTAATTTTTTTCAAACTGTTTAAACGATTTAAAAATATATAGCAATCTTAGCAATGAAATATATAGTTTGTGAAAAACCTGGAAAGTTTCTGTTGAAAGAGAAAGAAGCGCCGGTTAGAAAAGAAAATGAAGCCTTATTAAAAATTAATATGGTTGGAATTTGTGGTACCGATTTACATGCTTATGCCGGAAATCAGGCGTTTTTTACCTATCCGAGAATTTTAGGGCATGAGTTGGCTTCTGAAGTTTTAGAAATTGGAGAAAATGAAAAAGGTATTAAGAAAGGAGATAAGGTTGTAGTTATGCCTTACATAAGTTGTGGTGTATGTGTTGCTTGTAGAAACGGTAAAACTAACTGTTGTACAAATATTTCAGTTTTAGGAGTTCATGATGATGGCGGAATGCAGGAACTAATTGCTGTTCCAGTAGATATTTTGTTGCCAGCAAACCACTTGTCAGACGACCAAATGGCAATAGTAGAACCATTAGCAATTGGTGCTCATGCTATGAGGAGATCCAATATTTTAGCTGGAGAAACTATAGCAGTGGTTGGTTGTGGGCCAATCGGAATTGGCATAATAAAATTAGCACAAATTGCTGGAGCTAAAGTCATTGCAATAGATATGAACGAACAACGTTTGAAATTTGCTAAGAATCAAATAGGAGTAGATTATATTTTGAAAGCAGGAGTCAGTACGATTGAACAAGTAATAGAAATTACTAATGGGGATTTATGTGATGTTGTTTTTGATGCTTCAGGTAATAAATTTGCTTTAGAGTCATGTCCGGATTACATGTCTCATGGAGGAAGATTTGTGTTAGTAGGTTTGTCTAAAGGAGAGCTAACCTATACACATCCAAAAGTACACGCTAAAGAAATGACATTAATGTGTAGTAGAAATGCTACTACCGAGGACTTTGAATATGTTATTAGTGTATTAGATCAGTTCCCAACTGAATCATTCATCACACATAATGTTCCGTTTACTGAAATGATAGAACATTTTGATAGCTGGTTAGATCCAGAAACAGGTGTGATGAAAGCAACCATAAACTTTAATTAACAAACACAAATAAAAAGAACAAAAGATGAGTAGAGTGGTGACCTTTGGAGAGATCATGTTACGATTAGCGCCACAGGGATTTTTAAGATTTTCACAAGCCAATAGTTTTGATGTGGTTTATGGTGGAGGCGAATCCAATGTAGCGGTATCCTTAGCTAATTACGGCATAGATGTAGATTTTGTAACTCGCTTACCAGAGAATGATATAGGAAATTGCGCAGTAATGGAGATGCGTAAACGTGGTGTAGGTGTAGATAAGATTGTATATGGCGGTGATCGATTAGGGATTTATTTCTTGGAAACAGGAGCAGTGAGCAGAGGCTCAAAAGTTGTTTATGACAGAGCACATTCGGCAATTGCAGAGATAGAATCTGGAATGATCAATTGGGAAGACGTATTTAAAGAGGCAGAATGGTTTCATTGGACAGGGATAACTCCAGCCATCTCGCAGGGAGCAGCCGATGTTTGTCTAGAAGCTGTAAAAGCAGCAAGCAGACTGGGATTAACCATATCAACAGACCTAAACTATCGTGCAAAACTATGGAGATATTGTGATGATGCACATAGAGAAGCAATCATGACCGAATTAACTTCATATTGCAATATTGTTTTAGGAAACGAAGAAGACGCAGAAAAACATTTTGGTATCCATCCAGAAGGATTAGATGTACACAAACATGGTCATGATGTAAAGGCAGAAGCCTTCTTATCAGTATGTAAGCAAATGATGCATAAGTTTCCAAGAGCCAAAAAGGTAATTACCACTCTTAGAGGATCTATTTCAGCTTCACATAACACTTGGGCAGGTGTTATGTATGATGGAGAAAAGATGTATGAGACTCGTCAATATCAGATCACTGATATAGTGGATCGTGTTGGAGGAGGAGATTCTTTTATGGGAGGATTGATTTATGGATTTTTATCATATGGAGATGATAACCAGAAAGCCCTAGATTTCGCAGCAGCAGCATCTTGTTTAAAACACACCATCAAAGGGGATGCAAATCTGGTAACTGTAGCAGAGGTAGAAAAACTATTGAGTGGGGATACGTCAGGAAGAGTTGCGAGATAGTAAAGAATTTATAATTATTATTTTTGATTTTCTACAATAAAAAATATACAATTAATTAAATCATATATTTTACAATGGCACAGTTTACAAGAATCGAAGTAGCGACAACAATTAAAGAGGTAGGGATGATTCCTTTGTTCTTCAATAACGATATAGAATTAAGTAAAAAGGTATTAAAAGCCTGCTATGATGGTGGTGCAAAATTGTTGGAGTTTACAGCAAGAGGAGATTTCGCACATGAGGTCTTTGGAGATTTAATAAAATATACAGTCAAAGAACTACCAGGAATGATTATGGGTGTAGGTTCAGTTAGCGATGCTGCACAGGCTTCTTTGTTTATGTCACTTGGAGCAAACTTTGTCGTAACTCCACTGCTGAGAGAAGATATTGCTACAGTGTGTAACAGACGAAAAGTATTATGGTCTGCAGGATGTGGATCCTTAACAGAAATAGCTAGAGCTGAAGAATTGGGATGCGAGATCGTAAAGTTGTTTCCTGGAGATATTTATGGACCTCAATTTGTAAAAAGTGTAAAGGGACCACAACCATGGACCAGTATCATGCCCACAGGCGGTGTGTCGCCAACGGAGGAGAACCTAAAGGGCTGGTTTGATGCAGGTGTGACTTGCGTAGGTATGGGATCAAAACTAATATCCAAGGACATCTTAGCTAATGAAGATTTTGCAGAACTTGAAATGAATGTAAGAAAAGTGCTAGCTATAATTAAATCTTTTAGGAGTTAGAATGGAGAAAAACTATGTGCAAATAGATCCTAGAGATAATGTTATTGTTGCAATAACCAATTTAGAAAAAGGGCTTTCTGCAAAAATTGGCAAGCAAAAAGTTGTCTTGAAAGAGGACATCAAGCAAAAACATAAATTCGCTCTGAACGATTTTGAAGTAGATGATGAAATATTTATGTATGGATTGCTAATTGGAAAGGCTATCCAGCCAATTAAAGCAGGCAGTGCAATTACTATTTTTAATCTTAAGCACTCATCGGCTGAGTACTCCATAAAAAATAAAAATTACAATTGGGTTGCCCCGGATATTTCAAAATTTGATGGTCGTACATTTGATGGCTATCATCGAGCAGATGGCAAAGTAGGAACAGCTAACTTTTGGCTGGTAATTCCATTAACTTTCTGTGAGAACAGGAATTTAGACGTAATTGAAGCTGCGCTTTCTGAAAAGTTAGGATATGAAACCGCAAGGGACTTTGCAGTTAATACCGATGCTTTGATTGATCAGTATAAAGCAGGTGCTACTTTAGATGAGATTTTTAATACCCCAATAATATATACTAAGGAAGAAATCTCTAAAAATAGACTATTTCCAAATTTAGATGGCATCAAGTTTTTAAAGCACGATGGTGGATGTGGTGGTACTCGTCAAGATGCTGAAGTTTTGTGCAAGTTGTTGGCTGGATATATCACGAATCCTAATGTTGCAGGAGCTACAATTTTAAGCTTGGGTTGTCAGAATGCTCAAGTTGAAATGATGCAAAAAGCACTGAATAATTTTGATCCAAATTTTAAAAAACCCGTTTACATATTAGAGCAACAAAAGATTGATAGCGAAAGAAAGCTCATAGAAGAAGCAGTAAAGCGCACTTTTTTAGGATTAATTGAAGCCAATAAGATCGTAAGAAAACCAGCACCATTAAGCAAACTGGTATTGGGCTTGGAATGTGGAGGATCTGATGGTTTTTCAGGTATTTCTGCAAATCCAGCTTTAGGTTATTGTTCAGATCTATTGGTTGCATTAGGAGGTTCACCTGTATTGACTGAATTCCCAGAGTTAAATGGTGTTGAACAAGAAATTATCAATAGATGTGAAACCAAGGTATCTGCTCGAAAGTTTTATAAGATTATGCGTGCCTATTCAGCAGCAGCTGCAGCAGTTGGTTCTGGTTTTGAAAGCAATCCTTCTCCTGGAAATATTAAAGATGGTTTGATTACTGATGCTATGAAATCGGCAGGAGCCGCAAAAAAAGGCGGAACTTCTCCAATTGTTGATGTTCTGGATTACACAGAGCAAGTCAAAAAGCAGGGATTGAATTTATTGTGTACGCCAGGAAACGATGTAGAAAGTACAACGGGACTTGCCGGTTCGGGTTGCAATATTACCGTGTTTACCACCGGATTGGGAACTCCTACAGGAAATCCTATTACACCAGTATTAAAATTGTCAAGTAATACAGATCTCTACAATCGCATGAATGATATAATAGACATTAACGCAGGAACAGTGATAAGTGGAGAAGACTCTATTGAAAGTGTGGGAGAAAAAATTCTGGAATACATCATCGCTGTTGCAAGTGGAAAGGTCTCATCAAAGGCAATGGATCAAGGAAATAACGATTTTATTCCTTGGAAAAGAGGAGTGTCTTTGTAAATGAAAATTGAAGAAAATGTATAAATATGAACGTCCTTAATAGAAACACAGTACAGGCTGATTCATATACTGAAAGAATTTTGCAGTTTGGTGAAGGAAATTTTTTAAGAGCTTTTGCCAATTGGATGTTACATGAAATGAACCATCAAGCCAATTTTGATGCTGGTGCAGTTGTTATTCAACCAATAGCTAATGGCTTAATAAAAACACTGAATGATCAAGATGGTTTATATACTTTATACATGAACGGAATTAAAAATGGCGAAGTTTTAAGCGAACGAAAAGTCATTGATTGTATACAGAGAGGAATCAATCCCTATGAAGATTATGATGCGTATTTAGCAAATGCTGAGAATCCTAATCTTAGATTTGTGATTTCAAATACAACCGAAGCTGGTATCTCTTATAATCCAGAAGATAATCTAGAAGATGCTCCTCAAGCGAGCTTCCCCGGTAAATTAACAGCATTGTTGTACAAAAGATTCCATTTTTTTAATGGGGCTTCAGAAAAAGGATTGATTGTAATGCCTTGCGAATTGATTGATAGAAACGGAGACAATTTAAAGAAGATTGTATTACAATATGCCACTGATTGGAATCTGGGCAAAGGTTTTGTTTCTTGGATAAATAATGATAACATTTTCTGTAATACACTGGTAGATCGTATTGTTCCAGGATATCCTAGAGATAAAATAGATACTATTACAGAAGAATTGGGTTATATAGATAATTTGGTTGTAGAGGGAGAGCAATTCCACTTGTGGGTGATTGAAGCTCCAGAGTCACTAAAAAATGAAATTCCTGCTAAAACTTGCGGATTAAACATTGTCTTCACAAATAATATGGAGCCCTACAGAACTCGTAAAGTTCGTATTTTAAATGGAGCTCATACAAGTTTGGTTCCAGTAAGCTATTTATATGGAATTGATAAAGTTCGTGAATCTTTAGAAGATCAAGTTGTTGGTAAGTTTATACAGAATGCTATTTTTGAAGAAATATGCCCTACACTTGATCTGCCAGAACAAGAATTAAAACAATTTTCAAATGCTGTCTTGGAGAGATTTAGAAATCCATACTTAGAACATGATTTGATTAGTATTTCTTTAAACTCAATATCTAAATACAAAACACGTGTATTGCCCTCCGTTTTAGAATATATCAAAAGAGAAAATGCGCTTCCAAAGCGCTTATTGTTCTCATTAGCTGCCTTAATTGCTTTCTACAGGGGAGATAGAAATGGGGTAAATATCCCTATAAAAGATGATCAGTCTGTCTTAGATTTCTTTGCTGCTCAATGGGTAGCATTTGATGTAAAAGATATTGCAAAAGCAACTTTGCAGAATATAGATTTCTGGGGACAAGATTTAACTCAATTTAATGGTTTACTTGAAGAAGTTACTACAAGCTTAAATGCAATTACAAAACATGGTATGAAAGAAGCATTGAATGATTTTATGAAGTACTAAAACATTAAGCTTATATAAATATAATTTCAGCTTTAAAAAAGGATATGATTATAGATTCACATCAACATTTTTGGAATTACGAACCTGAAAAACATTCGTGGATAGATGAAGAAATGTCTGTAATCAGACGAGATTTTCTTAGTGATGATTTACAAAAAGTATTTACTGAAAATGGAGTAGATGCTTGTGTAGCTGTTCAAGCAGATCAAACTACCGAAGAAACCGATTTTTTAATTTCTATTGCAGAAAATAACAACTTTATTAAAGGAGTTGTAGGTTGGGTAGATCTTCGATCTGAATCTATTGAAGATGATTTGTCAAAGTATAAAAAGTATAATGTAGTTAAAGGTTTTAGGCATGTAGTTCAGGGAGAGCAAGATCATAATTTTATGCTACGTCCAGAATTTTTAAGAGGAATAGAGCTTCTTGGTAAATATGATTTGTGCTACGATATTCTCATCTTTCCACATCAACTTGGAGCAACTTTAGAGTTAGTGAAGAAGTTTCCTAACCAAAAATTTGTGATAGATCATATAGCAAAACCTTACATAAAAGATGGCTTTTTTGAAGGTTGGGCAGTTATGATGCGAGAGATTGCCAAACACCAAAATGTATACTGCAAGATTTCAGGTATGATCACTGAAGCAGATTACAAGACCTGGACTCCAGAACAAGTTCATCCTTACATGAAGTTGGTATTAGAATCTTTTGGAGCTAGTAGAGTTATGTATGGTTCAGATTGGCCAGTATGTTTGGTTGCCGGCAACTATTCTATGGTAAAGGCTTTGGTTACAGATTTTATTACTTACCTGAGTCAAGAAGAGCAAAATGATATTATGGGAGGAAATGCCGCTAAATTTTATAACTTAAAATAAATATCTATAATGGATTTAGAATTAAAAGATAAAGTAGTAGTAATTTCTGGTGCTGCCGGAATAAAGGGAAGTATAGGCGAAACGATGGTAAGACATTTGGTAAATGAGGGAGCTATTCCTGGAATTATTGATAGAAATGATAGAGGTTTTGAATATGTTGAGGAAATTCAGAAAAAAGGAATTGATGCTACATTTTGTAAAACTGATGTAACAGATCCAGATCAGATAGAAAATGCAGTGAATACTATTGCTGAAAAGTATGGTAGAATTGATGTGGTGATCAACAATGTTGGTGTAAACGACGGCGTTGGTTTAAATGCTTCATACCAAGATTTTATGTGGTCGTTAAAGCTTAATATGGTGAGTTATTTTTTAGTCGTAAAACATGCGCTGCCTCATTTAAAATCTTCAAAAGGAAATATTTTAAACATAGGTTCAAAAGTTGGTCTTACGGGTCAGGGAGGAACTTCAGGTTACGCCGCTTCCAAAGGTGGTGTTTTAGGATTAACTAGAGAATGGGCTGTGGATTTGATTAAAGACGGAATTCGAGTTAATGCAATAATCATTGCCGAAAGCTTTACGCCTGCTTATGCTACTTGGATTAAAACTTTAGAGAACGGCGAAGAGAAACTGAAATCAATTATAAATAAAATTCCATTAGAAAATAGGATGACAACTCCAGATGAAATTGCACATACTGCATTATTCACAATTTCAAATAAATCTTCACATACAACTGGACAGTTTTTGTTTTGTGATGGTGGTTATGTGCATTTAGACAGATCTCTTTTGACAGAATAGAACTTTTGTTATACTTTATGTTACAAATGAGTTCATTATCATGTAGTTGTTTAATTAATTTGCATATATTGACTTTGGTATAAAATGAATAAAATAGCAATAATCCCACTCGTTAGAAAAGAGTTGCTTTTTCCATTTATAATTATCACTTCCTTATTTGCTTTATGGGGAATTGCCAATGACTTAACAAATCCAATGGTTTCTGCGTTTAAAAAGGTAATGCCAGAACTTTCAAACGTACAGGCATCTTTAGTTCAGTTTGCATTTTATTTTGGTTACTTCTTTATGGCGCTACCAGCAGCTTTGTTTATAAGAAAGTACAGCTACAAATCTGGAATAATTTTAGGGTTGATATTATATGCCATTGGTTCTTTTTTGTTTTATCCTGCGGCAGCTTTCGAAGAATTCACTTTCTTTTTAATATCACTTTGGGTAATTACATGCGGATTAGCTTTTTTAGAAACCACTTCAAATCCATTGATTTTATCATTGGGAGATAAAGAAACTTCTACAAGACGATTAAACTTAGCTCAGGCTTTCAATCCAATTGGCTCTTTAACAGGTATGATTATTGCACAGGTATTTGTAATCGGCGCTTTAAGATCTGACGATTATACAACTGAAGCGTACAATGCTTTATCTGGACCAGAATTGGCAGCTATTAGAGAAAATGATTTGGGGATAATTAGTATTCCTTATATCGGACTTGGAATTTTGGTCCTATTAATCATGCTTATAATTTTATTTACTAAGATGCCAAACACTGCAGATCAAGAAAAAATGTCAGTCTCTGAATCATTTAAAAAGCTTTTTGCGAATCGTAATTATCTTTTTGGAGTAATAACACAGGCCTTTTATGTAGGTGCACAGATCATGTGTTGGACCTATATATTTCAGTATGTAGATAACCTAAATGAAAGTTCAGTTTCTGATCTTACTGCTACAAATTATAACATTGCGGCGATGATATCATTCCTAATTGGTCGTTGGATAGGTACCGCATTGATGAAAAACATCAATCCATCAAAAATGCTAATGTTTTTTGGGATAGGAGGTGTCGTTTGTAGTGCAGGAGCCATTTTGCTTCCAGGAATGTTAGGTTTAATTTCATTAGTTTCAATATCCATTTTTATGTCAATAATGTTCCCAACTATTTATGGCATTGCTCTTGAGGGTATGGGAGATGAATCTAAAATTGGTTCTGCTGGCCTTGTTATGGCTATCGTTGGTGGTGCATTAATGCCAGTAGCACAAGGATGGATTCTTGATTGGGGAGGAGATGGATTTGCTGATTTGAATATCTTAGGTTTTATCCCAGAGGTAAAGTTTTCGTTTATTTTACCATTGATCTGTTTAGCAGTTGTAGCAATGTATGGTTACATTACAACTAAAAGAAGTATGGTTTAATTGTCGATTGCTATGAAGACAAAACGATTTTGCTATTCGTGTGACCTTAAAGATGACAACAAGTTAATTGAAGAATACAAAGAACATCATGCAAAAGATAATGCATGGCCTGAAATAACTAAGAGCATCAAAGAGGCTGGAATTGTTGATATGGAAATCTACCTTATTGGTAATAGATTGTTTATGATTATGGAAGTTGATGAGACTTTCGATCAAGTCAAAAAAGCTAAAATGGATGCTGCTAATCCAAAAGTTCAGAAATGGGAAAACCTTATGTGGAAGTATCAACAAGAGCTTCCGTGGGCAAAAGATGGCGAAAAGTGGATGGAGCTGGAACAAGTGTTTAAACTTTAATAGAAATAGAATGATTAAGTTCTTTACAAAACATAGGATTGGACAATTTATAATTCTGTTTTTTATTTTTCACATTAGCGCTCTTGGGCAAACCACTTACTATGTTTCCAATTCTGTAGGAGATGACAACACTGGAAATGGCTCTATAGGTTCCCCGTTCGAAACAATCGGAAAAGCTGTAAGCGAAATAGATGCAGGCGACACAGTCATCATTAGAGGAGGCGTATATCATGAACAAATCTTAATTGATAACTTCACCTCTCCCAATTCATCACCCACATTGATTAAAAGTTTTGATGGGGAGACTGTAATCATAGATGGAACCATTGCAATTGAAGGCCAATGGAATGATGACAATGCAAATTCTTCTATTAAAGTTGTGAATGGCATTGATGACCCAATCACTCAGCTTTTTGTTGGTAACGAACAAATGGTAATGGCCAGATGGCCAAATGCACAGTTTGATATGGATGCTGAGGATGAAAATGGTAAAACGCTTTATATTTTTGATAAACACAGTTGGGCAGAAGGACATGAAAACACAAGTCAAGATGGTCAGCTGTATATCGATGAAAGTAAAAAAGATCCTGGTACAATTGATCTTACAAATAGCATCGGAATTTTAAATGTTGGATCCTTTAAAACATTTAATAAACGAATTACCAATCATAATACTATTCAGAATGGGAACGATCTTATTGAATATTCTGGAAACTTTGGTAACTCATTCAAAACCAAACATCATTATTTCTTTTTTGAGGGTAAAAAAGAGCTCATAGATGTTCAAAATGAATGGTTTTTGGATCAGGACAATGAAATGCTTTATGTGTTCCCACAAAATGGTGTCGATTTAAACAATACTTCCGTCCGTGGCAAAGTTCGTGACTACTCAGTACTAATCGACAACAGTAGTCATATTACTATTGAGGGTATTACATTTTTTGCAACGACATTTAAAGCAGATAACTCTAGTTATTTAAACATATCAGATTGTAATTTCTATTACCCTTCTTATTCAAAAAGAATGCTTGGTGAACTGCAAGGAGCAGCTCCAACAATATTGGGCTCCTCAGGAACTAAAGAAGTTGATAACAGCACCATTGAAAGATGTTTGTTTATCAATTCTGAAGGCGAAGGTTTAATTATAAAGGGAGATCACAACAAGGTACTCAATTCATATTTTAAAAATATAGATTGGTCAGCAACTCAGCTAGATGGCTTAATGGTTACTATTAATGTGGTTGGTTACAAAAATGAATTTTCAAATAATGAAATTTACAATACAGGAGCATCTGCAACAGTGTGGCCAGGAGAAGCATCTATATTTTCTTATAATTTAGTTTCAAATACAGGTCTTGCTCAATCTGATGGGGCTGTTTTTCAAGGAACAAAAATTACAGTCAAAAATTCTGTTGTTCATCATAATTTCGTCTATGATACTGAAAAATATGCTTTTCGATATGACGCCCCTGGAGGTAATGCTGAAGAAGCTGGAAGCTTTGGAATTATGCATCACAACATTGCAGATAATACCATGGGGCTAATGATTAAGGGAAACAATCAAATTATTGCCAACAACACTGTTATAAACACCATCAGTAACCGAAACGACATCATTATACTTGCTGAAGACTGCTCAAACAATAATACTTGGCTCTATAATAACCTTGCCGGACGAATAGGCTCACATCGGAGCAGTACACAATTTGAACTTGATGACGATGCTCCTATGCCAATTGGCTCAGATGGATATATTATGTTTGACAGTGACAATAATGGTAGTAATGACAGTTGGCGTGTGTGCGTGGCAAGTGATGGAAACATTTTTTCTGGAACAGGTAGTGGTGTATCTGTGAATAATATTGATCAGCTGACTGCAACTCGTACAGGAATTTCTTCTGAAGCTTTAGTGACTGACCTCTTAACTTATAATAATTTAAATGATAAAAATGTTACTAATTATGTGCCAAACAGCGATGTACTGATTGACATGGGTTCAGCTCCAACAGATCAGGTATATATATCTACTACAGAACTTAAATCACTTGATGAATTGGTGCCCCAAACAGATGTAGGTAGCGCTCCCGATATTGGCGCAATCGATCAAAGCAATGTATGGACACCTGGAATCGACTGGGTTCCAGAGGAAAATTTCGATATTGTAAACGCACTTACACTAACTAATCCAACGATTGTTAAAGAAGAAATTTTTGTTTACCCTAACCCAACAAATGGAATCATAAAGATATCTCAAGATAATAAGTTAGAATTTAGTGTCTTTGATGTTAATGGAATAATTATTTTAAAAGGTTATGGTGACACAATTGACCTATCCTCTTTTACGAATGGAATTTACTTCTTGAAATTAAAAACACAAAACTCACGTGTAATTAGTATAATAAAAAAATGATATATCTTTAGGGACTTATGGCATCATTGAATGAACATACACAAGATTTAGACTTAAGGTTAACAAAACATTTATTACGTAGAGCTTGCTTCCATTATTCAAAGTCAGACTTAGATCAATATGTTGGAAAAACGGCAGATGAAATTTTAAACTTATTGTCCTCAGCCAAGATATTTACAATGGAATGGCCGAACGATCCAGTAACACAAGGAAATCTTTCTAATTGTGCAGGTATTCAAGATGGATTTTGGTTAAACACTGGAAACTGGACAAATACCTCATACCCATGTGCTCAAAATAGAAAGAGGAGTATAGTTGCTGGTTGGTGGTGGTACAATTGCATTAATCAAAATACCCTAGTTGATAAGTTAACTTGGTTTTTGTTTACCACTTTTACATTGTCCAAAGATGACGGATCGGGAAAATCAGCTCATTTCTTTGATTATCTTAATTTACTTCAATTTTACGCTGACAAGAGTGTAAAAGACCTTGCCAGAAAAATCACCTTCGACAATTCTATGCTTTACTATTTGGACAACTCTGATAATAATAAAAACAACCCTAATGAAAATTATGCAAGGGAATTTTTAGAGTTGTTTACAATTGGTAAAGGGGAACAGGTTGATGATGGTGACTATACAAATTATACAGAACATGATGTAGTGCAAGCTGCCAGAGTTTTTTCAGGGATTAAGTTCAAGAATAACAGAGACAACTATGACCCAGATACTGTAAAAACCCCGCATTATCCCTCAGGCATTCCGAAAGGTTATATAAAAACGAATGTTCATGATCCAGGAGATAAAACGTTTAGTTATGCTTTTAATAATCAAACAATAACAGGTGGAAACTCATCCTCTTCTATCGAATCCGAATTAGATAATTTTGTTGATATGATTTTCAATCAAATCGAAACTGCAAAAAACTATATTCGGAAGCTATATAGAATGTTTGTTCGAAGCGAGTGGGATCAAGAAGTGGAAGACGATATCATCACCCCATTAGCACAACAATTGCAATCAAATGGATACAACCTTCTTGAAGTTCTTAAAACTCTTCTAAAATCTAAACACTTTTTTGATTTAGATGATACAGATTCTACAAATGAAAACATTGGAGCTATAATTAAAAACCCTCTACAATTTGTCAATGAATTAATTCAACTGTTAGGTGTAATTATACCAGATCCCAATACGCCGCAGACTCCTCAAGGAAGTGGATATAATATTTATAATGAAAACTTTAGATATTACATTTTTTGGAATTCATTTTTACACAATTCATTTTTTGCCTCTACCGGCATGAACCCATTTGCACCTGCCACAGTTGCAGGATATCCCGGTGATTATCAGCCCCCGGCTTATGATAAAGCCTGGTTCAATCCTAATAACATTGTAGCTAGGTACAATACAATTCTTTCATTTATAGGTAAAGATTACGACACTGTTAATTCTAGTAATGGTTTCAATAAAATAAAAGGTGTTCAAACGACACAAAGCGGCGCGCAATATTATGAGAGAATATGGACTTATTTTGACCCTGTAAATTTTCTTGAAAATACAGTTACGGACCCTTTTGATGCGAATAAAATTGTTGAAGAGCTTTCAGATATACTCTATTGTGAGTCCATCGATAGTTTCAGAGTTTCTTATTTTGTAAAATTCTTAATTCATGACAATGAACCTAATTATGTCTGGTACGATACTTGGAATGCTTTTAAAAATGGAAATTCAACTGATTCTGAAAACGCTTTGGTAACAATAAAAAATAGATTAGCTGGTCAAGACGGATTGATTCCAAAAATGATTAATGCTTCAGAATTTCAACTTATGTAAAATGAAAAGAAGAGAATTTGTTAAACTTTCATCTACAGCATCTGCACTGGGACTTTTACCATTTGAAGTTAGTGCAGCATTAAAATTGGCTAATTCAACTATAAATTGTGACGTTTCATCAAGAAAATTAGTTTTGATTGAACTAAGAGGTGGTAATGATGGATTAAATACTTTAATTCCTTATAATAATTATGGGTATTATAGGTCAACTTTGCGCCAAGATGTTTATATACCCGATAATAATTTTTCAAATCAAGCAGTAGATACTTCTTTGGATCCGGATCAACAATTAATGTTTCATCCTGCATTATTAGATGGTCAATATAATTCAGGTTTCAAAGGACTTTATCAATCAGGAATGTTGAGGATTTTACAGTCTGTAGGTTATCCAAGTGCTAATAAAAGTCATTTTGCTTCGATTGATTTATGGTCCACTGGAAACGATGGAAATAGCTGGAATAATGGGAAAGACAGTGGATGGATGGGCAGATTTATGGAAGAGGCCTACTCTAACTTATTACCATCTAATTTTCCATTGGGAATTCAATTGGGCTCAAGTAACACTTGGCTTGGTTTTCATGCGGAACATCAACATGGTTTAGCTATGAATATTGAGGGCCAAGATTCTGAAAATTTCTATACTGTTTTAAATGGACTTTCAGGCCAAGCACCATCAAATATTCCAAATAACTCTCATTATGGAGCTGAGCTACAATATATTGTTGATACTGATGCAAGTGCAAATATTTACTCTCAGTCAATACAAAATGCATTTAATGCACCTGGATCTAATAATTTGGTAACTTATCCAGATACAGATTTGGCAAATCAGTTGAAAACTGTAGCACGATTAATGAGAGGTGGGATCGAAACGAAAGTTTTTATGGTTACTATTGGAGGGTTTGATACACATAATGCTCAAATTCAGGGTTCTGGGGATATCAATGGTCGTCATGCTGAACTTCTAAATGAAGTTTCCACAGCGGTTGATGCATTTGTTGAGGATGTAAACTCGGATTCTATTGGAGATGATATTATCGGTTTAACATTTTCTGAGTTTGGTCGCAAAGCAATGCAAAATGGCAACTTAGGTACAGATCACGGTGAGATTGCCCCTATGTTTGTGTTTGGTAAACCAGTACAGGGAGGTGTTTCAGGAACAAATGTAGATCTGACTGAAGCCACAAGTAATAACAATTGGCAGATCAAAACAGTTCAACATGACTACAGACAAGTGTTTGCCACTCTGATGCAAGACTTTTTAGGTGCTGAAAATGCAGTCGTTGATAATGCTTTTTTCGATCAAACCAACAATGAAAGTTTTTCTGGTAAAAAAATCCAAGATATCATAAAGCCAAGTCATTATGTGGATTCAACATGCTATGCTCTAAGTAACAATACTAACAAGAGTGAAACTTTTTGGGCCGCCTATCCCAATCCGGTTTATGACAAGCTATTTATTAACCCAATCACAAATAACTCGCAAGTAAAATACGACATATGCAACACGAGTGGTAAACTCATTAAATCGGGGAAATTGGATATGCAACTTGGGTATTCAGCCATAGATATGGCCTCATTACCTCATGGCTTGTATGTTGTAACACTCCAAGCCAATGGTATGCAAGAAACCAAAAAAATCATAAAGGCTTAATTGT
>CACAZM010000025.1 GCA_902536935.1 uncultured Bacteroidota bacterium
TAACCGCGCTCCCACACTTCACCGTTTGGGAATCCAAGCGTTCCAGCCTAAACTTATTGAAGGAAAAGCGATTCAGTTACACCCATTGGCCTGTACGGCATTTAATGCTGACTTTGATGGAGACCAAATGGCCGTTCACTTGCCATTAGGGCCTGAAGCCATTTTGGAGTCTCAGTTATTGATGCTTGCATCTCACAATATTTTGAATCCAGCTAATGGTTCGCCAATTACAGTACCTTCCCAAGATATGGTTTTGGGTTTGTATTATATGACCAAAGCAAGAAAGTCAACCAAAGAGCATCCAGTAAAAGGAGAAGGTCTTACTTTCTACAGTGCTGAGGAAGTCAATATTGCTTTCAATGAAAAGATTGTTGACCTGAACGCAATCATCAAGGTTCGAACGAAAGACTTTAATGACGACGGTGAATTAACATATCAGTTGATTGAAACCACGGTAGGTCGTGTTTTGTTTAACCAAGTTGTCCCTGAAAATGCTGGGTTTATCAATCAGGTTCTCACTAAAAAATCACTCCGTGATATCATTGGGGATATTTTAAAGGTTACATCTGTTCCAGAAACTTCTGCGTTTTTGGATGAGATTAAAGAAATGGGTTACTCATTTGCTTTCAAGGGTGGACTTTCTTTTAGCTTAGGAGATATTATCATACCTGCTGATAAGCAAAAATTAATCGACGAGGCCAATGTTCAGGTGGATGGCATCATTACCAACTACAACATGGGACTCATTACAAACAATGAGCGATATAATCAGGTGATTGATGTTTGGACGTCTGCAAATGCAACGCTTACCGAACTGGCGATGAAGCGAATCAGTGAAGACCAACAGGGCTTCAACTCGGTATATATGATGCTTGATTCTGGTGCGCGAGGTTCTAAAGAGCAAATTCGTCAGTTGACAGGTATGCGTGGTTTGATGGCCAAGCCAAAGAAATCAACTGCTGGAGGGGGTGAGATTATTGAAAATCCAATTCTGTCAAATTTTAAAGAAGGGCTTTCGATTTTGGAGTACTTTATTTCTACTCATGGAGCACGAAAAGGACTTGCAGATACAGCACTGAAAACAGCTGATGCTGGTTATCTCACGCGTCGCTTGCACGATGTAGCACAAGATGTGATTGTCAACATTGAAGATTGTGGTACCCTTCGCGGAATTACTGTGGAGGCATTAAAGAAAAACGAAGAAGTCGTTGAAAAGCTTGGTGACCGTGTGATTGGTCGTGTTGCTTTATTTGATGTGATCAATCCGAAAGATGGCAAGGTAATTGTCGAAGCTGGTCAAGAGATTTTAGATAAACACGTGAAGATGATTGAGAAATCTCCAATAGATAAGATTGAAGTTCGTTCACCATTGACATGTGAAGCTAAAAAAGGAATTTGTGCCAAGTGTTATGGACGAAACTTAGCCAACGGTAAAATGGTTCAAATTGGAGAGTCAGTCGGTGTGATAGCTGCACAATCCATTGGTGAGCCAGGAACACAGCTAACACTTCGTACCTTCCACGTTGGAGGTATTGCAGGAAACATATCAGAGGAAAACAAACTCACTGCCAAATTTGATGGTACCGTTGAGCTTGAAGACCTTAAAGTTGTCCCTGGAAAAGATGCTGACGGGAACGACGCTCAGGTGGTTATATCCCGCACAACCGAATACAAATTGGTTGATAGTAAAACAGGCATTACCTTAAGTAATAACATAATTCCTTATGGTTCATTTATTTCTATTAAAAGCGGTCAGAAAATTAACAAGGGAGATGAGATTTGTCGTTGGGACCCCTACAACGGAGTAATTGTCTCTGAATTTGCTGGTAAAATAGGATATGAAAATATCCAACAGGGTGTTACCTTCCAAGTTGAAATTGATGAGCAAACTGGTTTCCAAGAAAAAGTTATTACTGAAACCAGAGACAAAAAACTAATTCCAACTTTATTGATTCAAGATAAAAAAGGAAACACATTGCAGTCTTACAACTTACCTGTTGGGGCACACATCATGGTTGATGATGGTGAGGCGATTGAAGGTGGTAAAATTCTTGTGAAAATTCCACGTAAATCTGCTAAGTCAGGTGATATTACGGGTGGTCTTCCTAGAGTTACTGAGTTATTTGAAGCTCGTAATCCATCAAATCCTGCAGTAGTATCAGAAATCGATGGAGTTGTAAGCTTTGGAAAAATCAAACGAGGTAACCGAGAAATCGTCGTGGAATCTAAAACTGGCGAAATCAAGAAATATCTTGTAAAGCTTTCCAATCAGATTTTGGTACAAGAAAATGACTTTGTTAAAGCTGGAATGCCTATTTCTGATGGTGCGATAACGCCAAATGATATTCTCAACATTAAAGGTCCATCTGCAGTACAGCAATACCTAGTAAATGAAGTACAAGAAGTATATAGATTGCAAGGTGTAAAAATCAATGATAAACACTTCGAAGTTGTTGTTCGTCAAATGATGCGTAAAGTGCGAATTGAAGACTCTGGAGATACTACTTTCCTCGAAAATCAGCTCGTACATAAATATGATTTTATCACGGAAAATGACCAACTCTTTGGCTGTAAGGTTGTGACTGATGTAGGGGATTCTGAAAACTTGAAAGCTGGTCAAATCGTTACTGCTCGTCAATTGCGCGATGAAAATTCTTTATTGCGTCGTGATGACAAGGGCCTTGTTGAAGCACGTGATGCGGTAAATGCAACGGCAACACCTATTCTTCAAGGAATTACCCGCGCATCTCTGCAGACTAAGTCATTTATTTCTGCTGCATCCTTCCAGGAAACAACAAAAGTATTGAACGAAGCCGCTGTAAGTGGTAAAATCGATACACTTGAGGGCTTGAAGGAGAATGTTATCGTTGGACATAAGATCCCAGCGGGTACAGGAAACCGTGCATATGATGATATTATCGTAGGTTACACTGATGAATATGAGGAGCTATTAGCCAAAAAGGAGTTTAATTTGAGTGGAAATGAGTGATTCTAAAAAGAAAAAGGAAATCAACATTGAGCTTGATCAGGAAACCGCACAGGGAACCTATTCTAATTTAGCAATCATCAATCACTCTGTATCGGAGTTTGTCGTTGATTTTATCAACATAATGCCCGGTTCTCCTAAGGCAAAGGTGCGTTCACGAATTATCCTCACGCCACAACACGCCAAGCGTTTTGTAAAAGCATTGAACGATAATGTACAGCGTTTTGAAAATGCACATGGTGAGATCAAGGATTATGAGCAACCACCAATTCCGCTTAATTTTGGCCCACCCGGTGAGGCATAAACAATAGTGAAACCCTACTCGTTTTAGTGGGGGTTTTTTTAATACTCAGAAGTTGCGTGAAATTGTAAAGAGGGGTATTTATCCATTGTCATTTGAAGAGAAAAAGCGGAGTCAGCCAAAAATACTTGTTGCCCCTGTTTATCTTTTGCTAAAAATTTGGCTTTAACTCGTGTAAAGTTTATAAATTCAGAGCGAGATGTTTCAGGATTTTCTACCCAACAGGCTTTGTAAACATTCAGATTTTCATAACTACATTTCGCACCATATTCGTGCTCAAGACGGTATTGAATGACTTCAAACTGAAGAGCCCCTACGGTTCCAATCACTTTACGGCCATTGAGGTCGAGGGTAAAAAGTTGAGCAACTCCTTCGTCCATCAATTGATCAATCCCTTTGGCGAGCTGTTTGGCTTTCATCGGATCGGCATTGTTGATATAACGAAAATGCTCAGGTGAAAAGTTTGGAATCCCCTTAAAGTGCAAGGTTTCTCCGGACGTTAGCGTATCACCGATTTTAAAGTTTCCTGTATCGTAAAGTCCGACAATATCTCCAGCGTAAGATGTATCAACAACTTTTTTGCGATCTGCAAAAAAGGCATTCGGACTACTAAACTTAAGTTTTTTATTGTTGCGAACGTGGAAATAGGGTGTATTTCTTACAAAGGTTCCCGATACAATTTTGACAAAAGCCAAGCGATCCCTGTGTTTGGGATCCATATTGGCATGGATTTTAAAAACAAACCCACTAAAATCTGTTTCATCTGGATTGACCAATCGTTCATGGCTTTTTTTTGCGAGTGGGGGCGGTGCAATTTCGATAAAGGCATCCAAAAGCTCTTGCACGCCAAAGTTATTTAAGGCAGAACCGAAGAAAACAGGTTGTTGCTCTCCATTCAAATAGGCCTTTGGATCAAAAGATGGGTATACTTCGGAGACCAACTCAATTTCTTCTCTCAACTGACTGGCTGCTTTTTCGCCTATGTGATTGGACAAACTCGGATCATTGATGTTGTCAAAATAAATACTGTCTGAAATATGTGTTTTTTTGCCATCGCTAAACAGACGTAAGCGCTTTTCCCACAAATTGTAAATCCCTTGAAAGTCAAAACCCATCCCAATAGGAAAACTCAAAGGAACCACCTGAAAGCCAAGTTTTTGTTCGACCTCGTCCAATAGATCAAAAGCATCTTTTCCCTCACGGTCGAGCTTATTGATAAAAACGAGAATCGGGATTTTTCGCATCCGACATACCTCAACGAGTTTTTCTGTTTGCTCTTCCACTCCTTTAGCAACATCAATAACAACTATGACACTATCAACAGCTGTGAGTGTACGAAATGTATCCTCAGCAAAATCCTTGTGACCAGGTGTATCTAGAATATTAATTTTTTTGTTTTTGTAATGAAAAGCCAAAACTGAGGTCGCCACAGAAATACCACGTTGCCGTTCGATCTCCATAAAGTCACTTGTTGCTGTTTTTTTGATTTTATTTGATTTGACAGCACCTGCCTCTTGGATTGCACCTCCAAAAAGGAGGAGTTTTTCAGTCAGTGTTGTTTTTCCAGCATCTGGGTGAGAGATAATCCCAAAAGTTCGACGGCGTGAAATCTCTGCTTCAAAATTCATGATCGCAAAAATACCACGAATCTTGGGAATATGAAGTAATTTTATATCGATAGCTTTAGCTCTATGTTTATTATACTTTTTGCTTACCTTTCAGAAGCGTATGGAAGAACTAGTCATACTGGTAGATGAGCAAGACAATCCCATTGGATTGATGCCAAAGTTGGAAGCGCATCAAAAAGCGCTTCTCCACCGTGCTTTTTCTGTATTCATCCTTAACGAAAAAGGAGAATTGATGCTTCAGCAACGTGCGAAACACAAGTACCATTCCCCAGGACTATGGACAAACACTTGCTGTAGTCATCAGCGCGATGGGGAGACCAATATACAAGCTGGAAAGAGGCGCTTGCAAGAAGAAATGGGGTTTTCCACCGAATTAAAAGAGGTCACCTCGTTTATCTATAAAGCACCATTTGAGAATGGTCTCACCGAACACGAATTTGATCATATACTTTTGGGTCATTACGAGGACGATCCTGTGATCAATCTTAATGAGGTTTCATCTTGGAAATGGATGTCCCTCGAGGAGGTAAAAAATGACATTGACCAAAACCCAGATCACTACACTATTTGGTTTGTCATTATCTTTGCCAAGTTTTATAAAGATTTAAAACCTGATTAATGGCTGTAACTGTATCCCGCAAGGCGCATTTTAACGCTGCACACCGCTTGTATCGACCCGATTGGGCCGATGAAAAAAATGAAGAGATTTTTGGTAAGTGTAATAATCCACTTTATCATGGACACAATTATGAGCTGATTGTGCATATCACTGGAGAGATTGATCCATCAACTGGCTATGTGATGGATATGAAAGTTTTGAAAGACCTGATCAAAGTCGAGGTCGAGGATGCTTTTGACCATAAAAACCTCAATGAGCAAGTGCCAGAGTTTGCAAACTTGAACCCCACTGCCGAAAACATTGCTGTTGTGATATGGGACAAATTACGGCCACATATTTCTGATGATCAGCAATTGGAGGTTACACTTTATGAGACCCCAAGAAATTATGTCCATTACAAGGGATAAGTATGCTATATCCACTGTTCTTTAAGCCAATCTCCAAAAAAAGACTTTGGGGTGGGCGGAAGTTGATAGACTTTCTCAACAAACCCTTTCATGGGAGTCAAATTGGCGAAAGCTGGGAATTGTCTACAGTCTCAGGTGATGAATCGGTCGTATCAAATGGTATTTTGCAAGGGAAACAACTCAACGAACTTATCGAAATTTACAAAGCCGACCTCGTCGGCATGTCTGTTTATGAACGTTTTGGTAATTATTTTCCAGTTTTGATTAAATACATTGATGCCCAAAAAGACTTGTCGGTTCAGTTGCACCCCAATGATCATTTGGCTAAAGAGCGTTATAACTCTTTTGGTAAAAATGAAATGTGGTACATTATGGATGCTGACCCTGGAGCTCAACTCATCGCAGGTTTTTCCAAAGACACCGATCAAAACGAATATCAACAGTATCTTCAAAATGGTCAGATTGAAGATTTACTTCACTATGAAAGTGTGAAAAGAGGAGATGCGTTTTTTATTCGAACCGGAACCGTACATGCAATTGGAGCTGGGATTTTACTAGCCGAAATTCAACAAACCTCTGATGTTACCTATCGTATTTTTGATTGGAATCGAACAGACAAACACGGCAATACAAGAGAATTGCACACCAAACAGGCTTTGGATGCAATCGATTTTGCAAAGTGGAATGACCATAAAGTTGCATACACAACAGAATCCAACCAAAGGAACCCTATGGTTCACACCCGCTATTTTACAACGGAGATTATTGTGTTAGAAGGAGAGATTTATGTTGAAACCGACCAGTTGGACTCTTTTGTTGTTTTGATGGCCGTACAAGGGGATAATCAAATATCGGTTGATGGCACCAATTATAAATTGCCTTTCGGATCAACTGTTTTACTGCCTGCCTGTCTGACAGGGTTTACAATACAGGCGAACCAATCCGAAGTCCTAATGGTTACCATTTTAGGAATCCCAGCTCAGTTTTCGAGTTCAGATAGATACTCCGTCAACAACATTCCATAGCGAGAATTCGCGACATCCTCAGACATGGAAGTTGCAATGGTGTCCAGCAAACTTTTCGAAACGGTTGAGAGCTCAGATAAAGCCAAATAAGGTGCAATAACACTGTTGGAATTATTGACTGCAAAGTTAACTGTAAACAGAATTTTTCTTTTTGATAGACTTGCGGTTTGCTGTTCGACTAAGGCTAGACTATCGCTATTTTCTCTGACTTGAGCTTGAAGATAAGCAGCAAGGAGATCGAGTTCCTCGTTGTTAAATTGGCGGATAACTTGAAGATAAGCATCGTATATTTCTTGCGTTGGTGAGCCAGTGATTTTGGCTTTTGTCAAAAAGTCATCTAAAGTGGTTTGAATTGAAATCTTTCCGGCTTGGCCGAAAAAGGGAATTCGATTGTCAATATCATCTGTTTGATTTCGATCCAAAAGAACGTAAAACAGCTCTGGATGATTCAGATTGGATTGCAAAACAACGGCTTCTTCACGACCTATAAATATCGAGTCGACTGTTACTATAGCACTGTCTAGGACACGTTCTAGATAAAGTGTTCCTTTTTTGAGTTCTTTGACTTCGACTATGACTTGCATATCCTTTTTTGGAGCGGAACAACTTCCCAACAGGGCGATCAAAAATAACTTAGTAATTGAGTCTTTCATCTATACAAATATGCAGGAATTAGTTTGAATGAAAAATCTTTCTAAATGTCAAATTTATACGAGGTCCAACTTTTTTTGCAGTTTTAGCAACTTGATGCTTCCAATGGTGTTGTGTTTCTCCCCCCATGAGCAATAAACTTCCATGTTCCAGCAATAACTTATAACGTTGTTTGGGGTCTTGGTTATGTCGGAGATGAAAAAACCGAGGTGCTCCTAAACTCAACGAAGCGATGACTGGATTTTTCCCGAGTTCAGCTTCGTCGTCTGCATGCCATCCGTTGCTGTCTTTGCCATCGCGATACAAGTTAAGCAAAACTGTAGTGAAGGATTCATCACACAATTGATAGATTCTGTTTTCAATGCGCTGCAAGGTTTGCGTCATCGGTAGGGGTGTCATCACAATTCCAGAATAGCTGTACGAGTCCAAGGTATGTGCATGTAGCGATGTGAGTCTTGGTTGGAGGTGGGTTTTTCCGAATACCGTTATCGGGTCTTGTCGCCATGGGATGCGGTGAAATAGGTCATCAAAATAATTATTTGCCAGAGAAACAGGCAAAAAGTGTGGGACATATCTTATTTCTGCATCTGGCAGATGATGTAACTCAGTTTGTTTTATGATGGTCACCATCTATAGTGTGTCTTGTTGTTTTTTAAAGTATAACATAAGGGAATTAAAATTGGAGGGTAATCACAATCAAAATCTAGAGCAATGTAAAAATTTTTCCTGAATCGGTTTGTGTAGAAAAATCACTATCCACAATGTTGGTTTAGGCAATCTATGTAAAATAAAGGGAATCGAGCCATAACCAAACCTTCAATATACTGGAATGTGACAGTACATTTACTAATATAAAATTATTCGTGTAAATTAAACATCATTAAAAATTTTCTTTCAAAAAAGAAACAATACTCAAGAGAATAAACATTATGACAGAAATGGTATATTATATTTTCGTTCAAAAAAATCCCTTAAAAACATGGAAAGGCTAGGGGATGTAATTGGTAGGAGGTAATATTTATTTGATCAGCTCAAAGCTTCGATTGATAAAGGAAGTGAGTTCTTCCCCTTTCAACAGATTTTGACTTAGTCTTGCAAGATCGACAGATTGCTTTATCAGTCGGGTTTGCTTTTTTTTAGTTTTTGTTTCTAAAATCTGACTCACTAAGGGGTGATTTACATTGACAATCAGGTTGTACATTTCAGGCATATTTCCTCCAAACATACCGCCCCCACCTGTCTGCTGCATCTCTTTCATACGGCGCATAAACTCTGGTTGGGTGATCATAAATGGCATCGCTTGACTATCCATCGGCTCCAGTTGGACCGTATAGGTCGTTTGTGGCACCACATCTTCAACGAGAGATTTGACTTTGTTTTGGTTTTCCTCACTCAACTTAGATGGGGTTGTGTCTTCTTTTACAATAAGTTTATCGACTTGATCAGCATCTACTCTTGCAAAGCTAATATTCTCTTCACTTGTCTCTAGCTTTTGTAAAAGGTGACTAACAATTGGAGAGTCGAGCAGTAAAACCGTGTACCCCTTCGCTTTAGCGGCTTCTATATAGGCGTGTTGTTCATCGATGTTTGACGCATATAATTGAACGAGCTTTCCATCCTTGTTTGTTTGTGCATCTTTGGTTTTTTCTTTGAGTTCTTCAAAGGTCAAATACTCACCAGATGTGGTTGGATAGAGTGCAAAATCTTTAGCCTTTTCAAAAAACTTATCTTCTGAGAGCATTCCATACTCTATTACAACTTTAATATCATTCCATTTGTCTTGGAAAGATTTCCGATCTTTTTTAAAGAGAGATCTGAGTTTATCCGCAACTTTTCGGGTTATGTAATTACTGATTTTTTTGACATTGCCATCTGCTTGTAGATAACTTCTCGATACGTTTAGTGGGATATCGGGCGAATCGATAACACCGCGAAGCATGGTGAGAAATTCAGGAACAATTCCTTCCACATTATCTGTGACAAATACTTGGTTTTGATAGAGCTGAATGCGATCCTTTTGCACATTGAGATCCTGCGTGATTTTTGGAAAATAGAGAATTCCTGTGAGATGAAAGGGATAGTCAACATTGAGGTGAATTTGAAATAATGGGTCTTCAAATTGCATTGGATATAGTTCTCGATAAAAACTGTTGTAGTCTTCATCTTTTAGATCTATCGGTTTCTTAATCCATGCTGGAGATGGGTTGTTGATGATGTCATCAACGACTTCTTTAATTTCCTTAGCATCTTCCCCTTCCCCCTCTGTTTTGGTGATTTCTTTGGTACCCAATTTGATCGGAATGGGCATAAACTTGTTGTATTTCGTGAGCAAGGAGCGAATTTTCGATTCGTCAAGAAAATCTTTCGATTCCTTATCGATATGCAAAATGATTTCCGTTCCCCGATCAGTTTTGTCGTGTTTTTCCAGAGTAAACTCGGGTGATCCATCACAAGTCCAGTGTGCCGCTTGCTCATCCTTATAAGACTTGGAAATGATTTCAACTTTTTTGGCGACCATAAAGGCAGAGTAAAAGCCAAGACCAAAATGACCGATAATCCCACTGTCTTTTGCACTGTCTTTATATTGTTCCAAAAATTCTTCAGCACCCGAAAAGGCAACTTCATTAATATACTTATTTACTTCATCTGCAGTCATTCCGACCCCCTGATCAATAATGTGAAGTTTTTTTGCCTTTTTGTCTACTTTAACTTCAATTTGTGGATTGTCATACGTAACTTTTGCTTCCCCGATTTGTGTGAGATGTTTGAGTTTTAGCGTAGCGTCTGTCGCATTGGAAATCAATTCCCGCAAAAATATTTCATGGTCACTGTATAGAAATTTCTTGATTAGCGGGAAGATGTTTTCAACGGCAACATTAATTTTTCCTGTACTCATATTTAGTTTTATTTAGTGTAATGTTTACAAATAAAATACCATATTTTTCTCTATGACAAGATGACACTTTTGTATTTTTTGTTTAAATAATTTGGAAAAAGATTAAACACAATATATATTTGTAATTGAAAAAGTGTTACTCAACTCTTGTTAAGGGAATAATTGCTATGAAAAAATGAGTAATACTTTCTCATCAATTTCTTGGTTTGTTTGTTTTTTTGGTTAAGTTGTTTAAGGTGTGCACTTGCACACCTTTTACTTTTATATTCAATTCCTTACTTTTAGCAAATGATTGAACAATTCACTTCAAAAATTATTGGACTTGGGAAATTCGTTCCAGAAAATCGGGTTACAAATGATGATTTGTCTGAGCTAATGAATACTAGTCATGATTGGATTGTAGAACGAACAGGAATCGAAGAGCGTCGTTTTATCCCAAAGGATTCTACTGAAGGTACCGCTTCTATGGGGGTTCGAGCTGCCGAACAGGCCATCGAACGTGCGGGAATTCATAAAGATGACATCGATTTGATTGTTTTTGCTACACTTAGTCCAGACTACTATTTCCCTGGGTCAGGAGTATTGGTCCAAGACTTGATGGGAATCGGCACTTGCCCTGCACTTGATGTTCGAAATCAGTGTTCGGGTTTTGTTTACGCACTTTCAGTTGCAGATCAATACATTCGAACAGGGATGTATGAAAATATACTTGTTATCGGATCGGAACATCACTCTGGAGGGCTTGATCTCAGCACGCGAGGTCGTACAGTCTCTGTTATTTTTGGAGATGGAGCAGGTGCCGCAGTCGTGAGTCGTCATGACAATTCGGAGGAGGGCATACGGTCCACTCATCTTCATTCTGAAGGAAAACACGCCAAAGAACTTTCTTTAATTGGTCCGAGCACCAAAAAATGGGTACATGAAGTATTTGAAAACTACGATCCAGATGATATGGATTATCATCCCTATATGAACGGGCAATTGGTTTTTAAAAATGCGGTTGTTCGTTTTTCAGAAGTGATTCTTGAAGCACTTGCCAAAAACAATTTACAGCCCTCTGATATCGATATCTTGATTCCCCATCAAGCCAATTTGCGTATCGCTCAGTTTGTCCAAAAAAAGTTTGGTCTTCGAGATGATCAGGTCTACAACAACATTATGCGTTATGGAAATACCACAGCTGCATCCATTCCAATTGCGCTCTGTGAGGCGTGGGAAGAGGATCGAATTAAAACTGGAGACCATGTGATGCTCGCTGCTTTCGGAAGTGGATTTACTTGGGGAAGTTCACTGATCAAATGGGTGTAGCCCCTTTGGCACGAATTAACAGCAAACCGAAAAAACACAAGGTTCCGTTGAGCGCAAGGATAAAAAAGCCAAAGTCAAAACCATATGCCTGTAAGGTCCATTGATTAATCCAGTAGCCCGTGATTGGCGTACTCACAGCCACCCATGGTACCCAGCGATCTCGAAGCTGAGCTCTAGTCAATACGCCCAAAGCATACAGCCCCAGCAGTGGCCCATAGGTGTATCCCGCAAACTCAAACAATTTTGCAATCACACTTTTATCAGTAATCATATAATTAAAAGCGAGAATGACTAAGATCAGAACCACAGAAACCAGCAGATGAACTTGCTTACGTGTGTATTCTTGCTGATCAGTTTGAAGTCGTTTTTCGATGTCGAGCAAATCGATGCTGATACTTGTCGTTAGGGATGTCAGAGCACTATCTGCACTGCTATAAGCAGCTGCAATAAGACCCAAGAGGAAAACAACCGAAAGTCCAAGACCGAGTTGGGATTGGGTAGCTACGATTGGGAAGAGCTCATCGCCCTTCGCATCAATACCATTGGCTATCGCATAGCTATTCAGTAAAGCACCCAAAAGTAGAAACACAAAATTAACTATGGTCAAAACTACCGTAAACCAAAACACATTTTTTTGTGCATCACGAAGACTTCGACAAGCAAGGTTTTTTTGCATCATATCTTGATCAAGCCCTGTCATTACAATTGCAATTAAAGCCCCAGATATAAACTGTTTCCAAAAGAAATAAGGGCTTTTATAGTCATCGAAGTAAAAGATTTGCGCATTGTCTTGTTGTCCTAGCCATTCAAACAGACTGTCAATTTCCAGAGAGGCCATGATATAATACAGAGACAACCCTAGGGCAATCAACATGCAAAGGGTTTGCAATACATCTGTCCAAATAATGGTTTTAATACCTGACTTATGGGTGTAGAGCCAAATCAAGCAAATCGTGGCAACAACTGTCACCCAAAACGGAACACCCATTTGGTCAAAAATAACCCACTGCAACACACTGGCAACGAGATACAGACGAAAGCTAGCACCAACGATACGTGATAACACAAAAAAAGAAGCTCCAGTTTTGTAGGTCCGTACGCCAAAGCGAGTGGATAGGTAGGTGTAAATGGATGTAAGTTTGTATCTATAATACAGCGGAAGAAGGACAACGCCGATCACAAAATAGCCGACAATATAGCCCAACACCATTTGGAAGTAACTAAATCCAGAAACCTCAACCCAGCCAGGAACGGAAATAAATGTAACCCCAGATAGCGAGGCCCCAATCATTCCAAAAGCCACAAGATACCAAGGTGCAGATCGGTTGGCGATAAAAAAAGTCTGATTGTCTTCTTTTCCCTTTGTCAGTCGGGCAATTCCCATCAATATCACAAAATAGCCCAATAGAATTGATAGGAGTAGAAAACTGTTCATCTGTCAAAGATAATTGGATTGCTTCATAGTTTCAAATGATTACATTTGCATTGATGGAATACGCATCTAAATTTGTGCAGCAAGCCGTCGAGGAAATCGCAAACCTTCCAGGTATCGGACAGAGAACCGCAATGCGGCTGGTCTTACACTTGCTACGCCAACCAGAATCGGTGAGTTTGGATTTGTCAGAAGCAATCAGATTGCTGCGTACAGAAATACAATACTGTCAATCTTGCCACAATGTATCTGACCAGCCCACATGTAGCATCTGTGCTAACCCAAAAAGGGATCGACAGTTGGTCTGTGTGGTTGAAGATGTACGAGATGTGATTGCCATTGAGAGCACTGCTCAATTTACAGGCCTATACCATGTTTTGGGTGGAAAAATTTCTCCTCTGGATGGAATTGGCCCACAGGAATTGCAAATTGGCAGTTTAGTTGAAAAAGTAAAATCAGGATCAATAAAAGAGGTCATTTTGGCGTTAAGCACTACAATAGAGGGTGACACCACCAACTATTTTATTTATAAGCAACTCAGCACATACAATGTACATATGTCGGTACTTGCTCGTGGTGTTTCAGTTGGAGATGAACTCGAATATACTGATGAAATCTCTCTTGGAAGAAGCATAGTCAAACGAATCCCATTTGATGGAACAATCTAAAACTATCGAACTTTCTGTAATCATTGTTAGCTACAATGTGGAGCACTTTTTATACTTGTGTTTGGAAAGTGTTTATGCTGCCACAAAAAATATTCAGGCTGAAGTTATTGTAATCGACAATGCATCTTCTGATAAGAGTGTGAATATGGTGCAAAAACAATTTCCATCAACTCGTGTCATTTCCAATGTTGATAACCTTGGCTTTGGAAAGGCAAACAACCAAGCTGCAAAATTGGCTAAAGGTCGATTCCTATGCATTTTAAATCCCGATACAGTCGTATCACAAAATACGTTTGAGCAGTTTATCGCGCTACATGAATCAAACCCAAATTTGGGAATTTCTGGACCTCAACTTACTGATGGAACAGGGCAATTTTTACGAGAATCCAAGCGTGGCCTTCCAACGATTCGGGCGGCTGTGTTCAAGTCTTTTGGGCTTTTCAAACTGTCGCCCAGTTTGTTTGGGCAGTACTATAACTTACGTCTTCCTCAAAACCAAAGCGGAAAGACCGACATTCTGGTTGGCGCTTTTATGTTTCTGCGAAAACGTCTTTATGATCAGCTTGCTGGCTTTGATGAAAATTTTTTTATGTACGGTGAAGACATCGACATCTCTCACCGTAGCTTAAAATTAGGGTTGACCAATTTTTATTTGTCCGAAGCGAAAGTCATTCATTTCAAAGGAGAGAGCACGCCCAAAAACAAAGCTTATGAAAAACGATTT
>CACAZM010000026.1 GCA_902536935.1 uncultured Bacteroidota bacterium
GATTGACCACATGGATTTTGTTAATAATCCAGTCAGATCCTATAGAGGACAATAAGGGGTTTCCATCTGGGTTATCATTTGCAGAAAGTATATAATTCTCGAGGATATTTTGTAATGCTTCAGGACTAAAAGCGGGTTGAGCTTGTTGGGCATCTCGATTGACTGCTAGCGAAAAATAAGCGTTGTCGGTTTGTTCAATAACAAGCTGTGCGATAGAGTCTTTAAGGGTGTTGATTCTATTGCTCATCCGATCCTGGCTAGCAGCAAAGGCCTCTGACTTGTTCATATCACTCACAAAAAGATAGAGTGCAATTAGAGAGACAAAAATCAATAAATATTGTATGATCTTGTTGCGCATTAAATAGTAATTGTTAGATTATCATATGCCAAATGTACGTTTTTAGGAAGATTTTGATTGACTTCTGCATAAAAACCGAGATGATGGCTTATGTGCGTAAAGTAGGTGGTTTTCGCTCCGATTTTTTGTGAGAGTTGAATTGCCTCATCCAAGTTGAGATGTGAGTGATGTGGCTCTACCCTTAAGGCATTGAGTACGATTACATCTAGGTCATTGAGTTTTTGTATCTCATCTTCAGAAATGGTTTTGATATCAGTGAGATACGCAAAGGATTTAATCCTGTAGCCCAACACCTCTAAACGGTTGTGCTGCCCCACCACAGGCACGATGAGTTGCTCACAAACCGAAAAGGGCTGGCTAGGATTCACTTGATGAACATCTACCGCAGGTGTGCCTGGGTATTTATTTGCGCTGTTAAAGATGTAGCCAAATCGTTGGGTAAGGTTGTCAATCACACGGGGCAATGCATAAATCGGAATGTCGCCTTGATCAAAGTAAAAGGGACGAATATCGTCAATGCCAGCTGTATGATCGGCATGCTCATGTGTAAACAAAATAGCATCAAGTTTAGAGATCGGGTGTTGTAGCATTTGCTGTCGAAAATCGGGCCCGCAATCAATCACAACTGTAAAGTCGTTCCACTGCACCATTAAAGAAGACCGAAGACGTTTATCGCGGGGGTCATCACTTTGGCATACGGGATGGTTACTACCAATAATCGGTATGCCCTGTGAAGTTCCAGTACCAAGAAAAGTAATCTTCAAAAAAAGTTTTGGGTAAAGATATCGATTCGGACTTACTTTTTTACCTTTGTAAAAAATCATTTATATGCCTGTTTCGCTTCTCGGCGATCAACCCTTCGAAAACACCCCCTCGTTGGAGGCAAAGGCACTACGCATCAATCTAAATGACAATATCTACGGCACCTTTGCGGAGATCGGCGCAGGGCAAGAAGTCGCGCGTCATTTCTTTCGCTGTGGTGGAGCATCTGGCACAATTGCTAAAACAATGAGCGCCTATGACAAAAATTTTAGCGATGCCATATACGGCAAAGGCAAAAGTTATGTTTCTGAAGAGCGCTTAAATCAAATGCTCGATTTGGAAATCAATCACCTAGAGAAAAGAATTTCAGAGGAAGATCGAGCAAAAAAAATCTTCTTTACTTATGCCAATACAGTAACCACCATCGATTTTGCCAAAAAGTTTAAAGGTCATGGCTGGATGGGGATTAAGTTTCAAACTGAGCCCAACGGACCTTACTCCATGATTAGTACCCATTTACGGTTTCACGAAATCGATGCGCGATCCCAACAAGAATCTGTTGGGGTTGTTGGTGTGAACCTGATTTACGGTGCCTTTTATCAACATGATCGTCCACGAAAAATGCTGCGTTATCTGTTTGATCATATCGATAAATCTGCTATTGAAATTGACACGATCAATTTTACAGGCCCAATGTTTGAAGATGTGGACAATCGCATATTGAGTTTAGAACTAGTTAAAAATGGAATGACTGAGGCGGTCATGTTTGGCCCTGACGGTAACAATCTCCTTCCAGCGCGTGTTCTTTACAAAAAAAATATTCTAGCCATTCGTGGAAGTTTTCGCCCTGTGACCAATGTGAATATGGATATGTTTACAAGCTCATCCTCTCTTTTCTATAAAGACGAAGACGTAGAAGAAAACAACACCATGAACATCTTTGAAATCACCTTGTCAAATTTACGATCAAATGGTACTGGTTTCATCGACGAGCAAGACTTTATGGATCGTGCAAAACTGTTGTGCGCCATGGGACTAACCGTAATGATTTCCAACTTTAAAGAATACTATCGCTTGGTAGAGTACTTTTCAAACTACACCACAAAAAAGATTCGTTTGAGTATGGGTATCAGTAATCTAATTGAAATTTTTGATGAGAAATACTACCGAAATCTCAGTGGTGGAATTTTGGAGGCCTTTGGAAAATTATTTTTCAAAAACCTGCTGGTGTACCTCTACCCCATGATTGACCCTAATACAGGAGAAGTCGTCGACAGTTCGAACGTTCGTGTATCCTCGCAAGTTAAAGAACTCTACAAATTCTTTAAATACAACGAAAAAGTCGTTGATATTACCGACTACAAGAAAGAATATCTCAATATTTACTCCAAAGAAGTTCTCGAGATGATCAACAAAGGAAAAGATGGTTGGGAAATGATGCTTCCAGAAAAAGTATCGGAACTCATAAAAGAGAAAAAACTATTTGGCTATCAATCAGACAAGTCCAAACGCCTAGATTAAAGCTCTAATATTTGAGAAGCGTGTACTTTGGTTTTAACCTTGTCAATCACACGCTCAACGACTCCTTGCTCGTCCAAAATAAAGGTTGTTCTTAAAATCCCTTCATACTCTCGCCCTTGGAATTTCTTGGGTCCCCAAACACCAAAACCATTGATCAATACCTTGTCCACATCAGCCAAAAGCGGATAAGGAAATGAAAACTTCATCGCAAATTTCGCTTGGGCGGATACGGTATCGGCACTAACCCCAAGAATCGAATATCCAGCGTCTGTCAATTCTGAATAATGATCCCGCAAATCACAGGCCTCCAACGTACAGCCAGGCGTATTAGCTTTTGGATAAAAGAAAATAACTACTTTTTTACCAGCAAAATCAGAAAGAGAAACCGTATTCCCTTCATGGTCTTGAACTGAAAAATCTGGAGCTTTTGTACCCACTTGAATCATAGCAATAATTTTAGATTAGCTTTGTAAAAATACGAAATATGACCAAAGCTCAAAAAGTTGTTTTTATAATCAATCACTTGGAAGAATTGTATCCAGAAATCCCCATTCCACTCGATCACAAAGATCCCTACACCTTACTCGTTGCTGTATTGCTATCTGCACAAAGTACAGATGTGAGGGTCAACCTGACCACTCCTCACCTATTTGCCAAAGCAGACAATCCCTGGGATATGGTCAAGCTTACAGTTGACGAAATTCGTGAGATTATCAAACCCGTAGGTTTGTCTCCCCAAAAGGCTAAAGGAATATATGGCTTATCGGAAATTTTGATTGAAAAATACAATGGTGTTGTTCCAGCCAATTTTGAGGCGTTGGAGTCCTTTCCCGCCGTTGGTCACAAAACCGCAAGCGTTGTGATGTCACAAGCCTTTGGTGTGCCTGCTTTTCCTGTAGATACCCATATCCACCGATTGATGTATCGTTGGGGCTTAAGCAACGGAAAAAATGTGTTGCAAACCGAAAAGGATGCCAAACGACTTTTTCCAAAAGAGCTATGGAATGACTTGCATCTTCAAATTATTTGGTATGGACGAGAGTATTCACCTGCCAGAGGGTGGGATTTATCAAAAGACATCATTACCTCAACTGTTGGTAGAGCTAGTGTGCTAAAAGAATACAACAAGCAAAAATCCTAATTTAAAAAAACGTCAAAAATGTTTTGCTTATCCGTCTCTATCAATCGATAGGAATCAGCAAAGGCCTTGATCTTGTCAATGCTTTCTTGTTTAGGCTGGACATTTGAAGGTATTGGGGTTGCAGTGTAGATTTTCTCCATAAAAATATTTTATAAAAAAAACGACAACTTTTTGGGATTATTGTGTGAAAATCAAATTTCGGTCCTCAATCATCTTACGCAAGTTAATCACAGCATAGCGCATCCTTCCCAAAGCAGTGTTAATGCTTACGCCCGTGTAATCGCCAATGTCTTTAAAGCTCATATCCTGAAACAGTCGCATGCGTAAGACCTCTTTTTGGCTGTCAGGCAATTCTTCAATCAACAGCGAAAGGTCAGCATGAATTTGCGTTTTAATCAAACTTTCTTCTACACTGCTATTTTTTTCGACTAAACGATCCAACACGTCAAAGTTTTCAATTTTGGATTCATGCTTTGGAAGGCGATTGATTTTGCGATAATGATCCATGATCAAGTTATGAGCAATACGAATCACCCAAGATAAAAACCGTCCTTCATCCTTGTAGTTACCCATGCGGAGGTTTTTAATAACTTTGATAAAGGTTTCTTGAAAAATATCTTCAGCTAAATTAGGGTCGTTTAGTTTCGAGAAAATAAAGCCATAAACACGTTTTTGGTAACGATCTAGCAAAACCGAAAATGAGTTGCTATTTCCAGAAACAAATTGAGCAATAAGGGTAGTGTCGGAAAGGGACATAGCGGTTACGTTTTAAGTGGTCAATAAATTTAAAAAACGTAAACGTGTACTATAAGCGATTTGTTATTTTACAAATATATCAATAAAATTATATATCAATCAATGTAGAAAGTCAGAATAGAAATAAGTACCTTTATCGATTCGGCAAAATTGTCGATTTAAATTTTGAATTGCGATTGAAAAAAGAGAAAAGAATTCAGGTGAAAGGTGCCCGCATGCACAACCTGAAAAATATCACTGTCAATATCCCAAGCAAAAAGCTTGTGGTATTTACTGGTCTCTCTGGGTCAGGAAAATCGAGTTTGGCTTTTGATACCCTCTATGCAGAAGGTCAGAGACGCTATGTGGAGAGTTTGTCATCCTATGCACGGCAATTCTTAGGACGACTCGACAAGCCAAAGGTGGATAAAATCGAAGGTCTATCACCAGCAATCGCTATCGAACAGAAAGTCAATAGCACCAATCCCAGATCGACCGTAGGTACCTCGACTGAAATCTATGATTACCTCAAATTGCTTTTTGCTCGAATTGGCAAAACCTACTCCCCTATTTCCAATGAGGTCGTCACTAAAGACAGTGTTTCTGATATCCTAGATCAAATCAAATCGCATGAAGATGGGACAAAACTAATTGTGCTTGCTCCAATTCATATTGATCAGAACCGGTCTATGGATCAAATCCTAAATCTCTTTGCACAGCAGGGATATGCACGAATTCAAGTCAATGGAGAAATCTTGAGGATCAGCGAAATCGGGGACAGCCCTACTTCTGATTGTGATCTAGTTGTTGATCGAGTCATTCTTAAGAAAGATGAGGACTTCCTCAGTCGATTGGCTGACTCGTTGGAAACCGCATTTTTTGAAGGGAAAGGAGAAATCCAACTCTTATTTCCTGATAACAATAAACAACTATATTTTTCAAATCAGTTTACCAGAGACGGTATAAGCTTTGTCGAACCCAGCCCACATCTATTTAGCTTTAACAACCCCTTGGGAGCATGTCCTGATTGTGAGGGTTATGGTGATTTGATCGGGATCGATCATGATTTGGTCATCCCCAATACAGGCCTGTCAATCTTTGAGGACTCGGTAGCACCTTGGCGATCATCAAGTGCGAGTCGCTACAAAAAGAAGCTCATCGACACCGCAAGCTTATTTGACTTTCCAATCCATAAACCTTACTTCCAACTTAGCGAAGAACACAAAAAAGTTCTCTGGAACGGCAACAAACATTTTAAGGGGATTCACGCTTTTTTTCAACGACTCGAAAAGAAAAACTACAAGATTCAAAATCGAGTAATGTTATCTCGTTACAGGGGTAAAACAAAATGCACAACTTGTCATGGAAAACGATTGCGAAAAGATACTCAGTATGTAAAAATCAACGGGAAATCCATCAATGACTTAGTCGATATACCGGTTGATGATCTCCTACAGTTCATGCGAACACTACAACTCTCTACGCACGAACATCAAATTGCCGAACGCTTGTTGATCGAAATCAACAATCGATTGGATTTTCTTTGTGAAGTTGGATTATCTTACCTCACGCTCAATCGGAAATCGAATAGTTTGTCCGGAGGAGAATCCCAACGAATCAACTTGGCAACTTCACTTGGCAGTAGCTTGGTTGGTTCAATGTATATTCTCGATGAGCCAAGTATTGGCCTACATCCAAAAGATACTAAGCGCTTGATTCGTATTTTGGAAAAACTACGAGACTTGGGCAATACGGTTATCGTGGTGGAACACGATGAGGATATCATACGAGCCGCGGACGAAATTATTGACCTCGGGCCAGAAGCGGGTGTTTTTGGAGGGGAAATTGTTGCGCAAGGAACACTAGCTGCCATTTTGAAATCAAACGGGTTAACTGCTAATTATCTTAATGGAAAGCGAAAAATTTCTACAAAAACAAAAACCATCCATTCCACGAAATCAATTGAGCTTACCGGTGCAAGAGAAAATAACCTTAACAACATTGATGTTCGGTTTCCTCTGCATTGTATCACAGCTGTTACTGGCGTTTCGGGAAGTGGGAAAAGCACCTTAGTCAAAGGGATTCTTTGGCCAGCACTATTGCGAGAAAAAGGGGTGTTTACCGAAAAAGCAGGACAACATACTGCCATTGCTGGAGATTTGGATGAAATTTCATTTGTCGAATACATCAGCCAAAATCCAATTGGAACATCCTCACGATCCAACCCAGTAACCTATATCAAGGCCTATGACCATATCCGAAAACTCTTCGCCGACCAACAAGCATCAAAACTTAATGGATATTCAGCCAAACACTTTTCGTTTAATGTGGACAGCGGACGATGTGAAAGCTGTAAAGGAGAGGGAGAGGTTACGGTAGAAATGCAGTTTATGGCTGATGTCAAATTGCGATGTGATAGCTGCGACGGAAAGCGTTTCAAACGTGAGATTCTAGAAGTTCGTTTTGCTGAAAAAAATATTTTTGATGTCTTATCAATGAGTGTTGATGAAGCCCTGGCCTTTTTTACACATCACCAAGAGACAAAAATTGCAAATAAAATCCAAGCCCTTGCAGATGTGGGCATGGGATATGTTGCTCTCGGACAGTCTTCATCAACCCTCTCTGGAGGGGAAGCCCAACGAATCAAACTCGCTAGCTATCTTACCAAAGGAAACTCAAAAGAAAGCGTCTTGTTTCTTTTTGATGAACCAACAACAGGACTGCATTTCCACGATATTGGAAAATTACTGCAATCCTTCCGTCAACTCATCGATAGAGGTCATACCATTATCGTGATTGAACACAACACACACCTTATCGAATACGTTGATCATGTTATTGATTTGGGCCCTACAGGTGGACATGGTGGCGGAAAAATCTTAGCCAGTGGAAAGCCAGAGGATATTACAAAAAACAAAAAATCAAGTCTGTATAAACGTTTATTTGCCAATTCGCTTTACCAAACGAAGCAGATCATCTGACAACTTGAACTGTGCCACGATCAAGAAGTACAAACCCGAAACCATTGCGGAAGTCAATATAATTTGGATAATTGGCGATAATGTCCAATCGATATACTGAAATAAAGTGTACAAAATTCCAACTGAAACTAATGCCTTAAGAAGATTCCATGAGAGCGGATGGGCTTTGATTTTAAATTGTAAGTACATGATCTTAACGGCAATAGACAGCCCAACAACAACCAAAGTTGCTAGTGCTGCTCCATCAATACCATAAAGGGGGATCCATACCATATTGAGAATCGAAACCCCAAATGCCATGACAACAGAAAATACCAAACTGATTTGGTAAAACGAACTGTTGGAAATGATGGCTCCACCACAACCAAAGATCATTGTAATCAACTTGGCGATCGAAATATACAGTACGACAAAAGTCGCTTTTTGATACCCTTCATTGGGTAAGAGTGAAAAAAGAGCTTCGCTATTGAGATTGATTAACAAGAAAAACCAACCCGAAACAATCACCAAGTTCAACGCACTTCTTCGATAAAGATTTTTCACTTCTTTGGTATTGTTTTCATTGACCGCAGTGGCGACCAAAGGGTTTAAAATTTGCCACATGGCGCGTGCTGGTACCTCGACAAGGGTAGCTGCAAAAATGGCAACCGCATAGAAAGCAGTTTGCTTGATTTCCTCTAGTTGCGGGATCATAAACTTATCTATATCTATAATTAAACTGCCCGCAGAACCTGCCAACAAAATCGTTAACGAATAGGTCAAAATCGAAGGTAAATTGGACGGGAAATGCAAACGAATACGAATGGGATAGCAACGATTGGCCAATACAATCATCAATAGCAAACGAAGGTAATATCCACTCACCAAAGCCACCACAAAATCGTGGAATGACAAATCAAAGAAGTACAAAGCCATCAAAAGCAAAAAGAGATAAAGTCGAGGAAATATCTCTTTTAAGACATTTCCAGCAACAGACTGTAATTGTACACGTGCCCAAGCGTAAAAGACTTCAAAATAGGCCGTTGCAACAGCAACCACAAAAATAACCCAAGTGTAATTGGCAATGACAGGGTTTTGAATGGACAAGGCAATTGAAATTGAGTGGAAAAACAGCACCCCAATTCCCCCAACAATAAGCGCAATAAAAAGAGGCAAAAGAATGACAGAAGACATAAAACGCTGCTGTTCTTCTTTGGTGTTGTAAGCGCTAAAAAATCGGATGATCGTTTGATGAACCCCAAATCCGATGAGTGGCATCAATAAATTTGACGTTGCCAATAAAAAAACAACCAACCCATATTCATCAGCCGAAAGAAATAGTGGGTAAAAAACCAGTGTGTTCAAACCCCCAATTGCAAAGGCAATGCCAATGATCAGTAAATTTAGCGAGGTTTGTTTGGCAACAATTCCCATTAGTTTTACAGTTGATTGAGTAACAAATGTAAGTCTTCGGCTTGTTTTTCTCTGGAAAAACTTTGATTGGGCATGGCCAAAGGCGCAACAATTCCAGCCTTGTAGTCTTCAAATTGGCTTGCAATCCAAGCTGTGATTTCATCGATTTCTGTGTACAAAAAGACTCCGCCGAGCTTGTATTCTCGAATCAATTTGGACATATCCCCATGTTTGTTGACCAAGGCCAACACAGGTCGCCGAGCAGCCATATAGGCATACAACTTTCCGTGAATCACCAATTGACTGTCTGGCTGGTCATTGCCCAATAACAATAAAATATGAGATTGTGGAAGAATACGATCAATTTCATCTTTTGGTTGATAGCCGTATGGAATAACCTGAGTTTTTAACTCCGCAGGGGGGTTTATATTGTTAAACGCACCATACAAACGAAAGCGAAGTTGCCTTGCAAAAATCTGATCATGGGAAGAAAGGGTTTTCAAAATGGAAAATACGGTATCAATGTGCTGATTGAACTTTAAAGCACCTGCATAAGTCATTGTGAAATCTTGATGCAAATTACCTTCTAATGGTTTTTCATAGCCATTGAATACGGAAATGACAGAGGAGTTGTAGGATTTGAAATATGTGGATAAACTCGGAGAGGTAGTTACAACACAATCGGCAGCAGAAACAACTCGCTGTTCCACTCGCTTATGACGATTCCGAATATAGGACATCATCGGCAATTCATAATTGACAAAAAATTGTGACCAGGGATCGCGAAAATCGGCTAGCCATTTTAAATCACTGGTCTTTCGGAAGGCATAGCCAACCAAATGCATACTGTGGGGAGGACCAGTGGTGATCAACCAATTGGTGGGTTGTTCTGCCAATCGCTTTTTGACCAAGCGAATTGCGGGTTTGATAAAAAACTGATGGGCATCTGGAAAAAAGAAATTGGCGCGAATCCAACGAATCATACGAAAAATCAACCCCTGCTTTACCCTGGGTTTTGCCGTGTGATATAAACGTTTTCCAGGTTCCCAAATCGATAGGGGAAAAATTCGGATGTTGGGGTGACGCTGATCTTGAAAGGAGGAATCTGAAGGGGTTCCTACTGGTTTTTGAACGGTAATCACATCAATCGTCCAACCCCGCTTTACGAGATGATTGGCAAAGAACCACCAACGCTGTACTCCCGAGCCGCCTGCTGGTGGCCAATAGTAACTTACAAGTATAATATGTTTGTTTTTAGAACCCCCCAATCCGTTATGGTTTTGATTGCTTCAACCCAATAGGCGCAAAAGAAAGGATAATCAGCAAAGCAAAAATGCCATATCCGGCCAACTGAATCCGAGTACCCCGAGTAATGATATCGGGCTCAAAACGAAAAACAACATCATGCTGACCAGTTGGAATAATCAAGCCACGGAGTGCATAATTCACGCGGAAATGAGGCACTTCAACCTCATTGATATATGCCTGCCAACCATGTGGATAGTGCATCTCCGAAAAGACTGCAAAAGCAGTAGATGAAACGGACGCTTTGTACCGCAACTCATTGGCTTTATGGGCAAACAAAGAAATCGAGGACAAACTGTCCAAAACAAATTCACGCTGTGGTATTGACTCTGTCGTAAGTGCCGTTTTCGTAAGGTTTTCCGTTGCCAAACGCCGGATTTCATCATCAGCAGAACGACAGCTAATTACCTCTTCTACAAGCCATGCGTTCCCATAAGCGTTCGGATTAAGCCCAGCAGATAAACTGCCTTCCTGCGAAGTCTGTATGGTGTATTTGATATTCAACATATTGACAATATTTGGCGTAATGGTCTCGCTGAGATGGTAATCGTATAATGCCTGCATGCGATGTGGTTTGGCACCGTGATATCCCCCGATTGTATTGTGAAAATAAGCCGTTCGAGCATGCGCCATTCCCAAACGTGGTTCAAACACACGATATCGTGTGCTGTCATTTAAAATTGCTCGGTCTGCTGCTGTAGCTTGAAAAGGACGTTGCATGACTGACTTGTTTGCAAAATCCTCACTGTTGACATAGTTGCGACTGAATGACCATAAGTCGATAAGAATTACCAGGGCCAGTACTGGAATAACATAGCGTTTTTGCTTTTCGATCAAAGAAAAACGACAAATGACATACAACGCAATAACAAAGCTAAGCGAACGCATCAAATCATTGAGAAGCATGGATTTTCGATCTTCTATCAAAGGGTCTAAAATTTCTGGGTAAGCAGCAAACGGTTCAAAATCAGATTGGAAATCAAACACAGTCATCGCCGCGATCCATAGCAAGCCCAAAACACCCAACACAATCAATACACTTCGGTTTATGGCTTGTTTACGAAACTTGTTAGAGGAATCCATCAAACCCATCAAACCCATAGCTGAAGCAATGGGAAAGGATAGTTCCAGAATTACTTGTGCAGAGCTCACAGCTCTAAACTTGTTGTAGAAAGGTACATAATCAATCAAAAATTGAGTGAATTGGGGAAGGTGTTTTCCCCACGAGATGAATAAGGAAACAAAAATGGACGAAAGGAGAATCAAACGCCAACGATTGTGCATAAGAAAAAACCCTATAATGGCAATAAAGAAAACCGTTATCCCAATGTATGCGGGTGCTTCAACGATAGGCTGATCTCCCCAATATGTACGCGCATAAGAAAATACATACTGAGCTGTTTCGTTATCGATAGTTTTTAAAAATTGAGCAAGTTTGCCAGAAGATTCAGGTCTATCACCACTCCCACCTCCTGTCAAACGAGGAATAATCAAGTTGAATGATTCTACGATACCATAGCTGTATTCAGTGATATAGTCATATGTCAAACCGCCGTTTGAAGTTACTGGCTCCCCTGAAACACTTTCTTTCAAGGGTGAATTTCCTCTTGTGCTTTCCTTTGCATATTCACTCGTAGCTAGCAATTGAGTGGCATTAAAACTGAGCGCGAGCAACATGGCAACAACCATGGTAAGTAAGGATTTGACTAAAGGTTTGTATTGTTTATTCCGAACCAGATCGACAATAAATCCAATACTGATCATACCCACGAGAATAAGTGCATAGTAGGTCATTTGGTAATGGTTAGCATGGAGCTGCAAAGCCATCGAAAGAGTGAGAAGACCAAAGCCGAGCTTTCGCTTTTCGGAAAACAATTGAATCACACCTAAAACGACCAATGGCATATATCCAATCGCAAGGGCTTTGGTATTATGTCCAACCCCTAAAATAATTAGAAGATATGTAGAAAACCCAAACGCAATCGCTCCAGTAATCGCAATTTGCACCTTGGGTGTGAAAAAGAGCATCAACAGATAAAAACTCAAGAGATACACAAAGAGGTAATCCGCTGGGCGAGGTAAAAAACGAATCAGTTTGTCGACTTTTCCTATAAAATCAATGGGGTATGTGGACGTGATTTGATAGGTCGGCATCCCGCCAAAGACATTGTCTGCCCAATAGGGTTCTTCATCGTAGTCTGCACGATGCTCAACGACCTGGCGTTGCATGCCTTGGAATTGTTGAATATCTGATTGTACAATGACTTTACCACTGAGCAATGGGTAGAAATACGCCATAGAGAGTATGGCGAAAAGTCCAACAGAAAGAATGTGTGGGATGCTATTTTTGATCATTCATTAAGAACTTGAATAACCAAAAATACAATTCTAAGCGGTACTTGTGCTAAAGCATTTCTTTATATTTGAATGAATGAACCGACTAGACGCCACTTTACAGCTTTTCTTTGTTTTGATATGGACAATCGCGGGTGGTCAGTACACATCAATCATAAACAGTAACCGCCCAGGGCTGACTCAGGGTGCTTATTCAGTAGGCCCAGGAGTATACCAGCTCGAATTTGGTACATCTTATCGGCAAGATAACTTTCTTTCCCTTGCCCAAGCCAAAAGTAAAGGTGCGGGTTTTACACTCGACTTACGTACAGGTTTGATTTTACAAAATCTAGAATTGATTTATCGAGTTGACTATCACAACGACCAACTGGCATTCAACAATGTTTCGGGGCGATTAAAATACAACCGAAAAGGCACCAAACGGAATACTCTTGGATTTAAACTCTTGCTTTTTGACCCTTTTCGGAATACAGATTGGTATAAAGTCAACACCAAAAGCTATAAAGCAAACAAAGGGGTAAGACTCATTGATTTAATTCCAGCATTATCAGTTTATTTTGGATCCGAATTGAGCTTTGGAAACATCTACCCATACGGGGAGCCATTCTCACCCATCTTTAATCTAAAAACACCAGAACTGAAACAAAACGAAATCTCTGGAGAGCTTATGCTTATTACGCAAAATCATTTTTTGAATAATTTTGTACTTGTCACTAACTGGGGTAGAAGATATCTGGGGAGCGCATACGAGCAATATTATATGTCGAGCAGCTTGATGATTCCCATTAAAAAAAGACTTATGAGCTTTGTTGAGCAAGTGAGTGTGAAAAGTAAACTTTCTTCAGATATATTTCTGACCGTAGGTGGGGTATTTCTGATTAATGAAAACATCCAAGTGGATACGTTTTTGAGTCAAACCTTAAAAGACACACCCTCGATGTTTTCGGCAGGAATAGGGGTCTCTTATCGAATAGATCGCTACAATGATAGTGGTATTCCTTATGAAATCAAACAACTTAGAAGAGAACGAAAAAAGAATCGTTTGGATCGAAAGATAAATGCTGAAAAAATAAAAGAATTTAAAGAACGTGATCGTGAAAAACGCAAGACAGAACGCAAACAAAAAAAGGCGGCAAAAAAAATAAAACGATGAGTAATTATGTTCTTTATAAAGTCAATTCTAAAAAAGATTATAATGCATTTTTCTCTTTTCCATTTACATTATATAAAAATTGCCATCAATGGGTCCCAGCCATTACTAATGAAGAAAAAGCCATTTTCAATCCTGCTTCAAATCCTGTTTTTGAAAATGCGGAAGCTAAGTTGTTTTTGGTAAAAAAAGAAAAGCAAGTTGTTGGTCGTATAGCAGCTATGATCAACTGGATTGAAGTCAAAGAACAAGGAAAAACC
>CACAZM010000027.1 GCA_902536935.1 uncultured Bacteroidota bacterium
TGCTTAACATTGTAACCACCTATGCGTTTACCGGCTCGGGTTATGTTGTCCCATCAGCAACCGCTAAGGGTGGAGTATTAGCCATGACACGCTCTTTGGCTGTTGAATGGTCAAAATACGGCATGCGTTTTAATGCGATTGCTCCTGGACCGTTCCCGACTAAAGGAGCTTGGGATCGATTGCTGCCAGGACCATTGGTAAAAAAATTTGATCCTGCAAAAAAAGTACCCCTTGGCCGTGTAGGTGAACACCAAGAGCTTGCCAATCTCGCTGCCTACATGGTTTCTGACTTTGGTGCATATTTGAATGGAGAAGTTATTGTACTAGACGGAGGGGAGTGGTTAAAAGGTGCTGGACAGTTTAATATACTAGATAAAATACCAAAAGCCCTCTGGGCAATTCTAAAAAAAGCGATGTTGAAAAAAAAGTAATTTTTTTCATCCATATCGTTCTTTTTTGCACCCTTAAATTGTACTTTTAATCCTCAATTCACAAGATGCCTCATGGGTAAAATCATTGCCGTTGCGAACCAAAAAGGGGGTGTTGGAAAAACAACAACCGCAGTTAATCTTGCAGCCAGTTTGGGCGTTTTAGAGCAAAATGTACTTTTAATTGACGCTGACCCACAAGCAAATGCAACCTCTGGTCTCGGTATAGACGTTGAACATCAAAATAATGGAACCTATCAACTTTTGGAACACTCTGCTCCTTTGGACCAGGTTACTATCTCTGTTCCAACAGCAAACGTCGACATCGTGCCTTCACACATCGACCTTGTCGCCATAGAAATTGAACTGGTTGATAAGCCAAACCGTGAATACATGTTATACCAAGCACTAGAAGGGGTTAGAGATCTATACGATTTTGTAATTATAGACTGTGCGCCTTCTCTTGGACTGCTCACACTAAATGCGCTGACAACCTCAGATTCAGTTCTGATTCCGATTCAATGTGAATACTATGCTCTCGAAGGACTCGGGAAACTTCTTAACACAATTAAAAGTGTACAGCGTATTCACAACAAAAACTTAGATATTGAAGGTATGCTGCTTACCATGTATGATTCAAGATTACGACTTTCAAATCAAGTTGTGGATGAGGTCAAAAAACATTTCAATGAAATGGTATTTAACACCATAATCCAACGGAACGTAAAAATTGGTGAAGCACCGAGTTTTGGCGAAAGTATTTTAGATTATGACAGTACCAGTAAAGGTGCCGAAAATTACTTAAATTTAGCCCACGAAGTCATCACAAAAAACCAAGATAAATGGCAAAAGCAAATAAACGGCAAGCTCTAGGGCGCGGATTGTCTGCCCTTTTGGACGATTCAGCAAGTCTAAGCCCTTCCAATGATTCCGTTGTTGGGAATGTCGTTGAGCTTACTCTTGATCAAATTGAAGTCAATCCATTTCAGCCAAGAACCAACTTCAATCAAGAGTCAATTGAAGACTTAGCCACATCCATACAAGCACTAGGTGTTATTCAACCCATCACCGTAAGGAAAATTGAGAGTGGAACCTTCCAACTGGTTTCGGGTGAACGAAGATTGCGTGCTGCCAAAAGAGTTGGACTATCAAAAATCCCTTCTTTTATCCGTACCGCTGACGACCAAGAGTCTTTGGAAATGGCTTTGGTAGAAAACATCCAACGGGAAGATTTGGATCCAATTGAAGTTGCCCTCTCATATCAAAGACTTATTGATGAGATTGAACTTACCCAAGAAGAATTGAGCGATCGTGTTGGAAAAAAGCGTTCTACGATTACTAATTACATCAGACTTCTTCGTCTAGATCCGATTATTCAAACAGGAATTCGAGATGGGTTTATATCAATGGGGCATGGACGCGCATTGATATCGGTAGAAGACCGAAGTACCCAGCTAAGTATCTATGAAAAAATTTTGGCAAAGGGTTTGTCAGTACGTGCAACAGAAAAGCTAGTTAAAGGAGATCAGACTACACCACTAAAAAGAAAACCTTCATCCAACCCATTCATAGAAAAGAAATTAAAATTCTATCACAAACTGTTTGGCAACAAAACTCGTATTCAACTTAACGCTTCTGGTGGTGGGCAGATTGTCATTCCGTTTTCTTCTGAAAAAGATTTAAAATCTTTGACCAAACGACTACAAAGTGAACCCTAAACTTACACAACTCGTTGTGCTGATGTCTTTTGTTTGCTTTGGACAACAACAAGATTTATCAAATTCTTTCAAAAAGGAAATCGATCCGCTTCGTCCGGCAAAAGCCGCTTTTTACTCAGCGGCTTTACCAGGTTTAGGACAAGTATACAACAAACGCTATTGGAAACTTCCGCTGATCTATGGGGGAATTAGCGCATCGATTTATTACTACGATTTAAACAACAAAAATTTCAAACGTTATAGAAATGCCTACAAACGGAGATTGGCTGGCTTTACTAACGATGAATTTCAAGGTGTCATTTTTGATAATGATCGCTTGATTGATGGGATGAATTTTTACAAACAATACCGCGATCAATCTATGTTGTTTATCATTGGTATCTACTTTCTCAATATCCTAGATGCCAATATTGACGCACACCTTAAACAGTATAATATTAACCAAAACTTGAGTCTAAAACCATATGTGGATCAAAACCCTATCGTTACAGATCATAATTTTGGGGTGAGTCTAAATTTCAATTTTTAAATTTGTATCATGAAAATTGCATTACTCGGTTACGGACGCATGGGACAAGCCATTGAAAAAATTGCTATCGAAAGAGGACATAAAATTGTTGCCAAAATCGATAAAGACAATCCAAATGAGTCCTACAAGGCAGATGTGGCAATCAATTTTAGCGTTCCCATGGCTGCCTTTGAGAACATCTCCAGTGCAATCAACAAAAAAATCCCTGTAGTCTGTGGCACCACAGGTTGGTTGGATCGTCTTGAAGAAGTTGAAACTCTATGTCAACAAAAAAAGTGTGCATTTCTTTATGCATCAAATTATAGTTTGGGTGTTAATCTGTTTTTCGAACTCAATTCAAAGTTGGCTGATATAATGCAAAAACAACCGCTTTACACTGCTTTCATAGAAGAAATTCACCACACGCACAAGCTCGATAAGCCCAGTGGTACAGCAATTACATTGGCACAAGGGATTTCATCAGAGGGTAATGCATGGCATTTGGCTGAGGACAATGGAGAAGGTGTTCCAATTACTTCCGCTCGAAAAAATGAGGTACCTGGTACCCACACGGTGACCTACCGTTCTGAGATTGATGAGATTTCCATTACACACACTGCGCATAACCGTACTGGTTTCGCTTTGGGCGCTGTTCTTGCTGCCGAATGGATAAAAGACAAAAAAGGTATCTTTAGCATGAGAGATGTTTTACAACTCTAAAAAAACTTAATCGAGGGATTAAATTCGTTTTCTATGACATTTACACAATGGCTACTTTTTATTCTCATCATTCAATTTGTTCACTTTTTTGGAACGTGGAAATTGTATCAACGAGCGGGATATAAGCCGTGGCAAGCTGCGGTTCCAATCTATAATGCGGTTGTGTTGATGAAAATCATAAATCGCCCTCGTTGGTGGGTTTTTATGTTTTTTTTGCCAATAATCAACTTGATAATCTTTCCAGTGGTATGGGTTGAAACCGCTCGAAGTTTTGGTAAAAGAAGTGCAAAGGATACTTTTCTGACTTTGATCAGTTTTGGTTTCTATATCTACATCATCAATTATAATGATCAACTTGAACATATCAAAGACCGAAGTTTAAAGCCAAGAACCGCTTTTGGGGAATGGTTTAGCTCGATTTTGTTTGCAGTGGTCATTGCTACTGTTATCCATACCTATTTTATCCAACCTTATATTATTCCAACTGGTTCATTAGAAAAAACCCTTTTAACAGGTGATTTTCTCTTTGTCAGCAAGTATCACTATGGGGCAAGAGTTCCCCAAACGGCGGTATCCTTTCCAATGGTGCACGACACCATTCCTTTAGCACGTGTTCGGTCGTATCTAAAAAATCCACAATTGCCATATATGCGATTACCCAAACTTCAGGAAATAAAACGTAATGAGATTGTGGTCTTTAGTTGGCCAGCAGATACGGTACGTCAGTTTTTTAAAAAAGAAGCCGGAGTGGATAAACCCATTGACAAAAAATCAAACTATGTTAAACGCTGTGTGGCCATCCCAGGAGACACCTTAGAAATCATCGATGGGATTATTCATGTCAATGGGGAACGGACCCAACTCCCCGACCGCGCCAAACCACTCTTTAGGCATACCGCATATAGCAAGACTGGTATTTCGTCTAGAGAACTAATCCAAGCGGGAATAAGAGATCTAACCAGACGATTTCGGATTGAAACTAACATCTCGAAACAACAACTCAACGCCTTGTATACCAACAAAATCAACGTCATTCAGCAGGGAGATAACCTCATAGCGATTTCAGGCGCACGAGGAATTCCAACAGATCTTATTCGAAGACAGCGATTGCGGGTAACCGAACTTCGAGATGTACAAAAAACAATCTTCCTCACACTGGAAGAAGCCGAAAAGTTGAGAAAAGAAATCAGCTTTGATAGTTTGGTTCGCAACATCAACAATCGACAATCATACAACACAAGCTTTTTCCCGAATGACATTCGCTTTAACTGGAACGAAGACAATTTTGGGCCAATCGTCATGCCAAAACAAGGAGTTACTGTTAGCCTGAGCAAAAAAAATATTGCCTTGTATCGAAAATTGATTCGAGATTATGAAAAACGAACACTAAGCTACGAAGACAATACCATTCTGATCGATGGCGAGCCAACAGATCAATACACCTTCTCACAGGACTACTTTTGGATGATGGGAGATAATCGCCACCGTTCGGAAGATAGTAGGTTTTGGGGCTTTGTACCAGCAGATCACATCGTTGGAAAACCCATTTTTATCTGGATGAGCATTAGTGGGATCAATGATGGGGTCGCCAATTGGAAAGTGCGCTGGAATCGTGTCTTCACAACAACCAACGGAAATGGAGAACCCGTTTCCTATCGCTGGCACTTTTTGGCGATTATCGTTGTCTACCAAGTTTATACACGTGTTCGTAAGCGTCTTAAAAAGCAATGACCCATACCCTACTCCCCCTTGCCTATGCTGGGCCAATAGCACATTGGATTCCCATTTGTAAGCAGCAACCGATTCTTTGGGAAGTAGAGGATTTTTATCAGAAGCAAACCTATCGCAATCGCATGGAAATCCATGCAGCCAACGGAAAGCTTATGTTAAGTATTCCGATTCAACATCTTGGTTACGATGGTCGTCAAAACTATAAAGATGTACAGATCGCTAACGAATTTCCTTGGCAAAGAAACCATTGGTTGTCACTTAAAACTGCATATCAGTCCTCCCCTTTTTTTGAATACTATGAAGATGATATTGCGCCCCTTTACCAAACACCATACAAATCTCTATTCGCATTTAACAAACAGGTTATGGAAACGATTAGTGAATTGTTACAGATTCAAGCGCCCAAAGAAACCACAAGCACTTATGAAAAAGATAGTCCTCATCATGATTTAAGGAAACTGATCGATGCGAAAACCGTAAAGACAACGGCGGTTTTAGAATACACCCAAGTCTTTAGCGACAAAAATGGATTTATCCCCAACTTGAGTATTTTAGATCTACTTTTTAACATGGGCCCCGAAACGGTACCCATGTTGCAATCCCAATCCCTAAGGTTTTTCATTTAAGTTTCGAAATGCGAATAACTCTTATAAGGTTTAGCATTTTTGTGTTCTGTATTTAAAAATGATGTGGACTACTTTTCGGCCTCAACAAATGAGTTTATACTCTATTTTCTGTTGGAAAAAATGGTAGTGTACTTACAAAAAATTTGGACAGAAATGATCGATGAAGATACGACCTGTCCTTATTGAAAATTTGCACACATGTGGATCCCGAGGACAATGCAATCGAATTTTAGGAAGCCTGTGATGACTTTTTTAAAAATTTGATGGAACACCTACAAAGAAATAAAAAAAGCAGGCCATAAGCCGGATTCTGTCGTGCCTTACCATTGATCTAGACCCAACATTACTGTGGGGCTCTATCCGCCTACCCACCAGCTCAAGCGCGCTTCTTTCAAACACTGGTTTACTTGGCGTTTCACCGTATAGAGTTTACCTGATTTCACTACAGCCGAACTGTACTTTCTTTCTGTTGCACTGGTCCTTTCCGCTAGGCGGACGACGGGTGTTACCCGCTATACTGCGCTATGGTGTCCGGACTTTCCTCTGCACTTGCATGCAGCGGTAAGGTGGCCTGCTTTGCAAAAATACATGATTTAAAGTTGATAAACATATGGAAAGATCAGATGGAAATCCAAGGGGTTTTGATATATTTGTTTATGTGGAACCCTTTGTTGTATCGGCCTTAAAATATCGCCCACAGCGGTTTGAAGATGTTGTTGGACAGGAGTCTATCACCAAAACCCTTGAGAATGCGATTGCCAAGGACCATATTGCTCAGGCCTTGCTGTTCTGCGGGCCACGTGGAGTCGGTAAAACCACTTGTGCGCGAATCCTAGCCAAAAAAATCAATGATAGTGACGAAACCGCTGCGGAAGAAAACGATTTTGCCTTTAATATCTTTGAATTAGATGCCGCGTCAAACAACTCTGTCGATGACATTCGAAAGCTAATCGATCAGGTGCGGATCCCTCCACAAGTGGGGAAATACAAGGTTTATATCATTGATGAGGTGCATATGCTCTCCCAATCAGCTTTTAATGCCTTTTTAAAAACATTGGAAGAACCACCTGCCCATGCCATTTTTATCCTTGCAACAACGGAAAAACACAAAATTATCCCCACGATACTTTCGCGTTGTCAAATTTTTGATTTTAAACGCATTGGCGTGACGGATGCAAAAAACTATCTGCAAAAAATCGCAAAAAACGAAGGAATTCAAGCTGAGGAAGAAGCCCTCCAGCTCATTGCTCAAAAAGCGGATGGCGCCATGCGTGACGCACTTTCCATTTTTGATCGTATTGTCAGCTTCTCCAATGATGCCATCACGGCACAAAATGTCTCTGTCAACCTGAGTATACTTGATTTTGACACTTATTTACAGATCACAAAGCAATTGATCGAGGGAGATATCAGAGGGGTAATTTTATCGTTTGATCAAGTCTTACACAAAGGATTTGATGGACATCAATTTATTGTAGGGCTTGCCAGTCATTTTCGAGACTTGTGGATGTGTAAACACCCAGACACCATATCATTAATCGAAGTTGGTTCTCATACGCAAAAAAAATATCTGGCTCAGTCTGAAATAACAGACCTATCTTTTTTGGAAAAAGCAATTGCTATAACAAACGAATGCGATCTGCAGTACAAAGCATCTAAAAACCAGCGTTTGCATGTTGAACTCTGCTTGATGCAAATCGCTTCTGTTGAGAAAAAAAAAAAAAAGGATAAACCCTATATCAAACCAGCCCTAAAGACTGACAAAGTACCCCAGCCAACGCAAAAGCCCATAACAAAAGAAGAACCTAAACCAATTGCTGAGCCAATAGTTTCTAAATCCACGGCTGAAACTACCGTAGAAACAGAAAAGTCAGAATCTGTTGAAATACCAAATGAGGAACCAACCAAAATATCGGATATGACAGTTCAGAAACCCATTTCAATTGATATTCAGTCCAGAGGAGTTTCAGGATTGTCTCTCTCCAGTATTGCTTATCAAAAGAACATCAAGGCAAATCAGCCTACAAATGGAAAAAGCATACGCAAGGAAAGCTTTGGCCAAGAGGGATTGGAAACAGCATGGAGGGCCTTGTCTTCCAAATTAGAAGATGATGGAGAGTACAATCTAGCTGCCCTACTCAATCTCGATACTCCACGATTAAAAAATAAAGTGGAAATTCATCTCAATTTCCCCAATAAAACCAACAAACTCGAACTGCAAAGTGAAAAGGAAAAGATTATTTGTGCTCTTGCTAATGAGTTAAAAAATGATTTGCTTCAATTTGTGATTCACGTCATAAAGGAAGAACAGAAAAACTACTTATATACACCTAGAGATAAATACGAGCAACTGGTCAAAATCAACCCTTTGGTCGATGATATTCGTAAAGAATTTGATCTTGATTTAAATTAATCATCATGTTAGGACTCAAACTTTCTACTGACCCACGCTGGGTGAATATCGTAGAGAAAAATATCGAAGAGATATTGATCGATCACGCCTATTGTGAACAGAAAGCAGCGAGTACAGCTATTTCCTTTATCATTGGCTTTCCTGAAAAAACCGAACTGGTACAGGCCATGATTGATTTGGTCGCTGAGGAAATGAGTCATTTTAAAATGGTGCACGAACTTTTGATTGAACGTGGATTTACGCTAGGTAGAGAGCGCAAAGATGAATATGTTAATCAACTGAAACAGTTTTTTCCAAATGGCGGAAGTCGAGAGGATCATTTAGTACATAAGCTGCTCTATGCCGCATTGATTGAAGCTAGGAGCTGTGAGCGTTTCCGATTGCTTTCGGAAAAATTGGAAGACAAGCAGTTGGCTCGTTTTTACAAAAAATTAATGATTAGCGAAGCGAATCACTATACCATGTTTTTGCAGTTTGCCCGCACCTATGGCGGACGAGAACAAGCCGATCAAAAATGGAAAGCCCTCCTCGACTTTGAAGGCGAATTGATCAAAACCTTTGGCAAAAAAGAGACGATGCATGGGTGAGAGTGTCAGTTAGGTATTTCGCTTACAATTAAATAAATTACCAATTTGATTTAATTATAGCTGAGCAAAAAGTCAAGTGCTATCCCTTTTGCTTATAAAGCAACTTTACCATACCGTCGGCAAGTCCGACTTTGGGAACATGAATCTGCGATGAATTAGAGTGCTTCATGCCTATAAGGTATATTCGGGTGGCTTGCTGGATCACATCCGCACGGTCGGCATTAAAACTAAAATCCATCATCATTTGCTTGGGGCTCATCGACTGGAAGGTTTTGTACTTTTCTTTGATAAAGTCATAGGACAAGGGCTCTCCAGCACTATTTCCCGATAGTTTAAACAGAGAGTTAATTGTTCCGCCAGAACCCAAAACCGACATGTACTCATAATTAGAAGTGTGTTTGATTATCCAACGCTTATAGGAATTCCAGACTGATTTGTCAACCATTTTCTTAAGCAAACGTACCGTTCCGATCTTAAAGGATTTTGACACCACAATCTTCCCTTGACTATAGACCGTTAGTTCGGTGCTTCCACCGCCCACATCAATAAATAAATAGTCTTGATCTGGCTTTACAACCTTATATAAATCAGTTGAGGCAATGATTTCTGCTTCTCGATGACCATCGATAATTTCGATTTTAACCCCTGTTTTTTTTTGAATCTCGGTAGTGACCATTAATCCATTGTTTGCCTCACGTAAAGCTGACGTCGCATAGGCCAAATAGCGATCGACATTGTGCACTTTCATCAATAGCTTAAAGGCCTTTATGGAGTCAATCATTCGCTTTTTCTTTTTGGGTGAAATTTCACCAGCCACAAACGAATCAGATCCCAAACGAATAGGCGCACGAATAATCGAATTTTTAGTAAACAAGGGCTCCTCTCCCTTGCGCTCAATAATGTTCATAATCAACAACCGAATGGCATTAGATCCAACATCAATAGCAGCATATTTTTTAATCTTCAAGTGTGAGCTTGTTTTTGTAGTGTTTATACAAATCGATTTGGGTTCTACGTTGTTGCGAACAGGATTTTTTATAGATATTGGGCTCCTTTCCATTTAGCAAACGTGACTTTACGGAATCGGCCCAAGTGATGGCAAAAGTGTCCAACAGATCTTTTTTGATGTCAAGATCATAGATCGGACATGACACCTCCACTCGATTATCCAGATTACGTGTCATCCAATCTGCAGACGAAATATAGACCAAGGGATCTCCATCATTTTCAAAAATCATCATACGGGTATGTTCCAAAAACTTATCCACCACACTGATGACTTCGATGTTTTCACTCATCCCTTTAATACCAGGGATCAAACAGCAAACCCCACGGACAATGAGCTGGATATGCACCCCAGCCCGACTTGCATCATATAGTGTTTCGATGATGTTGTAGTTGGTTAAACTGTTCATTTTAAGCTTTATCAAACCTTTTTTGCCATTTTTTACATGATCGATTTCTTTTTCAATCAATGAGGTGAAAAAGGAAGATGTTGAATGCGGGGATACAACTAGGTGTTTGTACTTGTTTATTCGATAGCTAGCCTCCAAAAATCGAAAAACTTTGTCGACTTCTTTTAAAATCGGTTGGTTGGAGGTAAATAGCGTATAATCTGTATATATTTTTGCTGTGGACTCATTAAAATTTCCTGTACTGACAAATCCATAGCGTTTTAGTTTATCTCCTTCAAGACGATGAACCACACAGATTTTGGAATGCACTTTGAGTCCCGGGACCCCAAAAATGAGTCGGATGCCTTCTTTTTTCATTTCTTCCGCATAGCTGATGTTGGCTTCTTCATCAAAACGGGCTTGTAATTCAATTTGAACGGTTACGCGTTTGCCATTTCGAGCGGCTTGAATGAGGGCACTCGCTACATTCGACAGTTTGGAAAGGCGATAGATGGTAATGGAAATACTTTTAACATTTGGGTCAATGGCTGCCTCGCGAAGGAACTTGACCAAATAGGCAAACGAATGATAGGGTGTAAACATCAAGCGATCTTTGGTCGCGATTTGGGAGAATATACTCTTATGCAAATCAAAATCGACAATCGGCAATGGGTCTTGCGGTTGGTACTTCAAATCCGACCTACCCAAATCTGGAAACTTGATGTAGTCTCTGTGATTGTGATAACGCCCACCAGCGATGACACTATCGCGACTATCGATATCAAGGCGGTTGAGTAATAACATTAAGGTATCCTCTTCAATATTTTGATCGTAGACAAAACGAACTGCCTCGCCATGCGAACGGTCTTTGACACTTTCTGCTACTTTTTCGACATAGCTTTTGGACAAATCGTCGTCGATATCGAGTTCGGCATCACGACTAAATTTGACCATATGCGCTTCGATTGTTTTATTTTGAAACACATCAAATATCGTTGATAACTGGGTGCGTATGAGATCGTCGAGCAACATCACATGTGTTTTACCTTCAACTGATGGTAAAACAACAAATCGCTTGAGCGAGGATGGGATTTCAATCAAGGCAAATTGTATGTGATCGAGAAAGGGGTGCTTTTCTGCATCCAGCTCCATTCGCACAGCCAAAAATGCATTGACGTCCTTAATTCTTGAAATTGACTCGATATTATTCAACATCAAAGTCACTAATGATGGTCCTACTTCTTGCGCAAAATAGGTGTTGATAAATGTGCGTTGCTCCTGATTGATTTCGTCTTCTTTAACGATAAAAATATTTTCTTGTTCAAGGGCAGCGTGCAAGGCTTTTAGGGTGTCTAAACTTTCCTTTTGTAGGGCGATGGTTTTGTTTGTGATTTCTTTGAGTAGTAATTCCGCAGGGCGGTCTCCAAATACTTTATTTTTGGCTTCCTCTAGCCGAGCAATTCGCTTGACCGTCGCATAGCGCACTTTGTAAAACTCATCCAGATTATTAGAAAAAATGCCAATAAAGCGCAAACGCTCAATCAGTGGAACATTTTCATCTTGGGCCTCTTGTAATACACGTGCATTAAAGTCCAACCAACTAATCTCCCTATTGACGAAACGATTTTTTGACATTTAACGTAATGTTTTTGGACGAATAGATGTGCAGTTACACTGCTGGATATCCGACCATAAAGATACGTCAAAATGAAAAATCACAGCTGTTGCTGTCGGGATATTAGCCTTTGTGCAATTACCCAAAGATTGTGCAAGGTGCGTGCAGGCATGGTTATGCCCAAAAGTCATAATGGTATGGAAGTCATTTGGAAGAGAGAGAACAAAACTAAGGGCCTGTTCCCCCACAAAATCATAGAGATCATCTTCAATTTGAATATTTTGTGTCGATAATAGGCCCAGTTCAGAAACCATGAGCAATGCGGTGTCAAATGCGCGCTTTGCTGGGCTGCTAAACACCTGATCGATATGCAAATTGTGTCTGTTGAGTTCTTGACCGACCAAAATCGCATCTTTTACTCCTCGATCGGCAAGCGGGCGATCACGGTCTGGCAGGTTAAACTCCCAAGACGATTTGGCATGACGAACCATCACCCAAGTTTTCATGGAGAAAGGCGTGTGATTGTCCATACAGATGATTCCCTTTTGTACAGCAAACGATCATGAAGACGGTTTGGACGTCCTTGCCAAAATTCTATAGAGGAGGGCGTCACAACATAACCACCCCAATGTGTTGGTCTGGGAACCGGATTACCATGATATTGGGTTTCCAGGGCTGCTAACTTAGTTTCAAGTGAAGCTCGGTCTTCAATTTTTTTGCTTTGATCAGAGACATGAGCACCCAGTTGACTACCACGTGGGCGAGAGTTAAAATATTGATCCGAGTCTTTGGTGGATAGTTTTGTAGCGATTCCTTGAATGATTACCTGACGTTCCATACTTTGCCAAAAAAATGACAAGCAAACTCGTTTGTCATGCGCGATCGAATTCCCTTTAGAACTGTTGTAATTGGTATAAAATATAAAACCATCATCACGTACTTCTTTTAAAAGCACAACGCGAGATGAAATCCCGCCCTCCGAAAGATGAGTGCTCAGGGTCATAGCATTGGCCTCATGTTCCTTTCCATGAGATTGAACCTCATCAAACCAGTGACCAAACAATTCGAAAGGATTGGATGAAACTTCAGACTCTAACAACTGGCCCTTGGTGTATTGTTTTCGAAAATCAGAGAGATCCATTATGATAAATTTAGATGTGAAAGTACAAAATCATTAAAACTCTAGAGTGTAACCATCGTATGCAAGTTCAACGTTATCAAAAATTTCACCAGCTTCGGACTGAAATGAGGTCAAATCATTATAGCGTGATGAATAATGCCCCAATATCAAGCGGCTGACGTTGGCATCCTTGGCAATCTGTGCAGCTTGTTTGGCAGTAGAGTGGTTAGTTTTTTTGGCCAACTCCAAATTATCATCCAAAAAAGTTGCTTCGTGATACAAGACATCCACGCCTTGTATTTGTTGAGTTATTATAGGATGATATGCCGTATCGCTGCAAAACGCATATGCTTTCGAAGGGTATGGATCGTGCGTCACTTGCGCATTAGAAATGGTTTTTCCATCTAAATTGACCACATCTTTCCCTTTTTTTAGATTTCTAATTTGACTTTGGTCGATGCGAAGTTTCTCAAATGCCTCAGAATTGATTTTGCGTTCTGTTGGTGTTTCTTGAAACAAAAAACCATTGGTATATATACGATGTTTCAATGGAATGGTGTGGACTTGTATTTCATCTTTTGAAAACAA
>CACAZM010000028.1 GCA_902536935.1 uncultured Bacteroidota bacterium
ACAAAATGATATTGATGAGGGTCTTTCTAAAGACGAATCAGGTAGATATGCGAGTCGAAATTCTCTGCAAACCACGACTCTTTTGAATTTGATCGAAAATCACAAATTCGATGCTTGTATTGGCGGAGCAAGAAGAGATGAGGAAAAGGCAAGGGCAAAAGAACGTGTTTTTTCTGTTCGCGATGATTTTGGTCAATGGAATGAAAAGCTACAACGCCCAGAACTGTTTGATATGTTAAACGGAAACATTCACAATGGCCAAAATGTTCGTGTGTTTCCGATTAGCAATTGGACAGAGCTAGACGTTTGGAACTACATACAAAGAGAGCAGATACAAATCCCTTCTCTTTATTATGCTCATGAAAGAAAGGTGTTTAATAGAGATGGATTGTGGATGCCCTGCTCAGATTTTGTTCAAATTGGAGAGAACGATGAGGTCATTACCACTAACGTTCGTTTCCGAACGATTGGGGATATGACATGTACCGCAGCAGTCTTGTCTGATGCTTTTGAACTCGATAATATCATACACGAAATCAGCACCTCTTCATTGTCAGAGCGAGGAGCACGTATGGATGATAAAAGATCAGAAGGTGCAATGGAAGAACGCAAAAAAATCGGATATTTTTGATATGGATATTTTAAAAATAGCAACTGCAGGCAGTGTTGATGACGGTAAAAGTACTCTAATTGGACGTATTTTATATGAAACTGATTCTTTAAAGTCTGATCAATTGGAACACATAAAAGTTAAAAGCGAATTAAGAGGTTTTGATTATTTGGATTTATCCTTAGCTACAGACGGTTTACTCACTGAGAGGGAACAAGGAATTACTATTGATGTTTCCCATATTTTCTTTTCCACACCAACCCGACGATTTATCATCGCTGATTCACCTGGTCATGTAGAGTACACTCGTAATATGGTTACTGGTGCTTCAACTGCACAAGCTTCGATATTGTTGCTAGACGCGAGAAAAGGCATGGTTGAGCAAACCAGACGTCATTTGTATATCAACCGTTTGCTAGGAATTCAGCACTTGGTTTTTGCCATAAATAAAATGGACCTCATCGATTTCGATCAAAATCAATATGAAGAAATCAAAAAGCAAGTTGAATCGTGGCTTCATAATGTATCAATGTATGTTAAGACGATTGATTTTGTTCCGATATCCGCTTTGCTGGGAGACAATGTTACCTCTTATTCAAAACAAATGAGCTGGTACAATTCATCTACTCTGCTTGAAATTCTAGAAAAACTACCTACAATAAGCTCCTTGCAAGAAGACAACGTTTTGCAAGTTCAACATGTCTTACGTCCAAAAACAGAACAACATCACGATTATAGAGGGTTTGCTGGAAAGGTCAATTCTGGCTCTTTTCAAGTGGGCGATAAAATTCTGGTTTTCCCTAGTGGACGATCCAGTCAAATCAAATGCATTGAAAAATATGGTATTGCTGTTGAAAAGGCAATAGAAGGTGAAAGCACCACCATTTTACTTGAAAATGAAATTGACATATCTCGAGGAAATTCAATCGTAAGTGCTAATAATGACCTTCAAGTTTCTAAACAGATTCGTGCCGAAGTATGTTGGATGCAGGATACGAGTCTAATATCTGGTGCAAAATACTGGTTGCAACTAGGTATTCAAAAGGTTCAAATCAAGATCAAATCGATCATTCACCGCTTGGAATTGGAAAACCTCCAACCCGAATCTTCAAGTTCTCTTGGATTGAATGATATTGGAGTTATAGAACTGATAACTGCTCAAGAAATTGTACATCAGCCCTTTGCCAAAAACAAAGCACTGGGCACATTTATACTAATTGATTTTTTAACCAACAATACAGCTGGTGTTGGCTTTATTCATTAAAATAGTAAAAAACTTTAGAACAGAAATTGATAAACCAGTTGCTGACCAACGAATGCGACAATGTTTAGAAAACTTCTTAGCTGAGCAAATCGATGATATTCGCAATAAGTTATACATTTACCGTTTGCAAATCGAAGAAGATTTTTAAGCTAAAAGTTTAAGCTAATAACAATGATACCTGAAAATCTAATCAAAGAGCATGATTAAAACAGATATTATTATAATAGGTGCGGGTCCCGTAGGTCTATTTGCCGTGTTTGAGGCAGGTTTAATGAAACTTCACTGTCATCTTATAGATGCCATTCCTCAGACTGGAGGTCAGCTTGCGGAGATTTATCCTAAAAAACCAATCTATGATATCCCGGGATACCCTTCCATTTTAGCAGGTGAATTGGTCGATAAATTGATGGAACAAGCCGCGCCTTTTAAGCCTGGATTTACACTTGGCGAGCGTGCTAATACGATAGATAAATTACCAAATGGAAATTTTGTCGTCACAACAGACCAAAACACAAAACACGAAGCTCCTGTCGTCATTATTGCAGGCGGGCTTGGAAGTTTTGAGCCCCGTAAACCCATAATTGAAAACCTTTCAGATTTTGAACAAAACGGAGTAAACTATATTGTCAAGGATCCGGATCAGTACTTAGGAAAAGAAATAGTTATATCTGGAGGTGGAGATTCGGCACTTGATTGGGCGATCTATTTTGCTGAAAAAAATGGCTTTATTCATCTTGTTCATCGATCAGATCGATTTCGAGCTCACAAAGACTCTGTTGCGAAAGCTTATGAACTCGAGAAACAGGGCAAACTAAAGCTCTATACGTTTGCGGAAGTGAAGAAATTGCAGGGTAAACAAAAACTTGAAAAGGTCATTCTCAAATCCAGTAACGGAACAGTACCAATTGAGGCGGCATTATGGTTTCCACTTTTTGGATTATCTCCCAAAATAGGTCCTATTGCTGATTGGGGACTTGAAATTGAAAAAAACTCCATCGTCGTTGATACATTTGACTATCAAACCAACCGTTCAGGTATTTTTGCGATTGGCGACATGAACACATACCCTGGAAAGTTGAAACTAATTTTATGTGGTTTTCACGAAGCAGCTCTCGCTGTTCAATCCGCTTATAAACGCATCAACCCCGATAAAAAATTTACCCTAAAGTACACCACCGTTCAAGGGGTGCAGGGCTTTGATTAATTTCATTTTTCTACTCATTGAGTGATATCAACATAACAGTTATTGATCGTGAAGGAGTTTCTCATAAACTCGTCGCCCCTACAGATGTGAATATGAATTTGATGGAAGTCTGCAAAATCAACGGTCTTCCTGTCGAAGGGGTATGTGGCGGAATGGCAATGTGTGCATCTTGTCAGGTTTACATCCACACGGACAAGCATTTTGGGGAACGCAACGATGATGAGGAAGCCATGCTTGATGAGGCTTATCATGTCAAATCGAATTCACGTTTGGGATGTCAAATCCCCATCTCTATTGAACTGGAGGGCTTGGAATTTGAACTTGCCCCAGAGTAGTCTTAACTCTTTGCTAAAAAAGCTTTGATACGCATTCTGGTGTTTTCTCGTATATCTTTCCAGAAAATAGTAATATCTGCAAAGTGATAATCCTTGACAAATGACAACCAAAATCGTTTTGGAACCTTTGGTGTTCTCGCCCATACCATGCCATCAGTCATTTCAATTGAAAGACTATTTGGGTAGATAATACCATCATAATAAGCAAGGCCTTTGTGCTGTTCATAGTCAGCGCTTTTTTGATCGTCCCAAGTAATGGGGTTGGTCGTTAAACTCCCTTTATACCACTGTTCATAATCATCTGGCAAATGGTTTCTTTTATAGGTATTCCACGTAACAAACCCGCCGGTTTCGGCAGGACTTGTCATGAAAGGTATGTTTTGAAAATATTCCGATTTAATGGCAATACCAACCAAGTAAGCAGCAACCAATTGTTTCTGCATAGGTTGATTCTCAAAAAAATCTTTCAGCAATTGACCCGCATGAAGAGTGCCTTGACTGTGCGATACAAGAACAATAGGGCGGCCATTGTTTTCGTGTTTTAGATAGTGCTTAAACGCTGTCTTAATGTCTTCGTATGCAAACCGTAAAGCATCGTCCCCACCTACTTTTTTAAACTGTTCCTGAAAAGAGCGAATATGCGCATCGCGATAGAAGGGAGCAAAGGTTCGACCAAGTCCATACCATGCAGAACATTGGTATTTAATCGCTGTGTTTAAAGTAGCTTGACGGTATAGGTCATCATTGACATCGCCATTCCATGCGCTGTTTTTTCGGCTTGTGGTAATGGTTGGGTGGATATAAAAAACATCCACGTCGTATGGGATGATTTCTGTTTCCACAAAATCGAGCTGTGAAGGAGTATTATGTGGATGTACTGCCCAATTGCCCAAGTCCGTATAATCAAGGGGGTTTGAAATTGGCTTGTAAACTGAGCTCAAATAGCGCTTTGAACAAGATTGAAGAAAGAGTATAGAAATGAGTATAAATATAGATTTTACATCCTTTTTCATATAACAAATATCAATAAATTAAATATATTGTAACAAAAATTATTTCAATGAAGAATTTTTATTTAATTTTTTTAGCTAGCGGCATTTTTTTTTCATGCGAAGATTCAAACTCAATAAGACTAACTAAAGTTGAAGGGTCCCCAGAATATGGAACTTCTAAACTCAATCTAAACAATGTTGTTAAGTCATCGGACACATTGGATTCTAATGTTTATTTTTTTAACTATGAAGTGGAGAATTATGAACTCGGTGCTCAAACCATTGAAGAATTTGATTACACTTTAGCAAACTCACAAAAAGGCCAACACATACATGTAATTGTCAATAATGGACCTTACTCTGCCAAATATCATAGTAGTTTTGAACAAAAGTTATATAGCGATAATAATGTAATACTTGCATTTCTGTCACGTTCATATCATGAATCTATCAAGAATACAAATTCGTATAGCATTGTACAAGTAGGAAATGGAGAAAGAATTGATACCTCAAAAGAGCTTCTTTTCTACAGTAGACCAAAGGGTATCTATAAAGGAAAAGATACAGATAAGGTCCTATTAGATTTTTTCCTTGTGAACACAAACCTTTCGGCAGATGGTAATAGGGTAAAGGCAACAATCATTGACAAAGAATTTATAATTGATGAGTGGGCACCTTACTACATTGAAGGACTTCCCAACGGTGAAATTTATATCAAACTAGAACTACAAGATTCTAAAGGAGATCTAATTGACAGTCCATTTAATCCCTCAGAGCGAAGGTTTACCCTTGAAAATTAATCATTAAGTAACCCACTTACGCTTTTTGTTTGCCGATTCATAAGCGTGCAATTCTTCTTCTGGGATCACTTTTAGCATGGATGGATGTTGCTCAATGGCATACTGGAGTTTTTCTACAATTGTGTCTATGCTTTCGTTGTCGTAGTCAATATCAAGTGGTTTTTTAATTTCCATCGACTGTAAAATTCCTCTTTTTTTAATAAAAATACCTTTTTTGTCAAAGGAACGTCTAAAGCCATCAATTACGATGGGGACAACGATCGGTTTATAGGTTTTGATGATATGGGCTGTCCCCTTTCGAATGGGCTTAAAAGGAGTGGTAGTTCCCTGTGGAAAAGTAATAACCCATCCATCATCAAGTGCCGTACCGATTTTAGAAATATCTCCCATTTTAACCTGGCGATTTACGTCTTTTCCTTTGGATCTCCATGTCCGCTCTATAGAAATAGACCCTGCATAAGCCAGAATTCTTGGAAGTAAACCAGATCGCATGGTTTCCTTTGCGGCTACAAAGTAGATGTTAAGTTTTGGCTTCCATAAATATCCCAAGTTCTTCAGGGTGTCTTGTCTTCCAGATAAACTGGCGTTAAACACATGAAACATAGCAACAACATCTGCAAAATAGGTCTGATGATTAGAAACAAAAAGGACTTTACGCTCAGGAAGATTAACTATGTGTTCGGATCCATCAATTTGTAGTTCGTTAAACCCCCGATACCTTCGATGGCTAATTACTCCAAAAACACGAATAAGCCATGTTTTCAATATATCGTAATGACCAAAAGGGTTTTTCTTGAACAATTAAACAATTTTTGTCAAATGTACTAAGGATTTAATTTAAGGCTTTTATAATTATTGACTTTATTTCGGCCAATATCATAGCAGTCGCACCCCATACGTTATTATCAGACAAGATGTAAATGGGTGTTTTATTTCCATTGCTCTCTAACTGATCCGTAAAGGTCTTTTTGATATTTATAAATTCAGCAAGAGAAACAGAAATCACTTCTTTTACCTCATTTAAATCAATATTTAATTTAGTTTGACTTTTTGAATACGCCAAAAAACAATGAACCCAAAAATGGCTTGGAGGGATATACAAGGATGTGATTTCTCGAATTTGGGTAATTTGTTGAGAAGAAATCCCAAGTTCTTCCCAGAGTTCGCGTTTTGCAGCATGCCACGGCGTTTGATCGGTGGGATCGATTTGGCCACCCGGAAAACCAACTTGATTGGAGTGAACACCTGGGTAAGAAGACCTTCTTATAAGATAAAAGTAAGTTTCGCCATGAATCCCCTCGTAAAAAAGACAAATAACAGCCGCTTTATTGGGATTTATGATGGACTTTTCAAGCAATTGCTTTCGTATTGTTGGAGCCATTGTGAGTTGTTCTGACAAGCCCGGTAAACTCAATTCTTGTATTTTTGGTAAGAATTTTAGAAAAGAATGAAACTGCATAACAAAACCATTATTTTTTGTCTTGGCTCGGTTCTTTTAAGTTGTGTTTCCAAGTCAACTTCCAAACCAACTCTGTCGACTGTAAAAATTGATAGTAAAAATACCAATATCATTGAAGTGAAACCTAAAAAAGAAAATTTTGTTTTGACAGATGAGAATGCTATTCCTTTTTTTTTCAAATACGCAAAGCAGAATCCTCAAAAAAGAGTACAAATTAAAACCGACTACGGAAACTTTGTTATAGAGCTAAGTGAGAAAACACCCTATCACAGAGCAAACTTTATTTATTTAACAAAAGCTAACTACTTTGATGGGACTTTTTTTCATCGTGTGGTTCCTGATTTTATCATTCAAGGCGGAAATTCAGATCAAAAAAACACGTCAAGTAAAAGGAGACGAATTGGAAAATACCTACTACCACCAGACACCAAAAACGGACTTCGACATCACAGAAGTGCTGTCTCGATGCCGAGTAGCGAAATTGAAAACCCACACCGCCTCGCCTCCCCTTACGAGTTTTTTATTGTACAGCAAACACCTGGCGCCTATCATCTTGATGGAAAGTACACAGTATTTGGATATGTTGTTAAGGGAATGGAGGTCGTCGATAAAATCAATCGTGTTCCGGTTGATAAACGAGATTGGCCAATTGACAATGTCAGTATGAAAGTCAGTATAATCGATTGAGTATAACTAATCTGATCTGCTAGTCTGATAAAACTAAAGGATGGCAAACCAGAGTTATACTGCTTTGCTTTTGACAGACCAATGAAATTGAAAGCGACTGACTTCATCACCATTCTGGTCTATTCCAATGCTTGTAAACCAATGACGCTGGCCTTCTGCTGAAGAAATGGCTTTATCGACCAAGTCCTTTGCTTTTTTTACCTCATCACAAGAAAAACGAATTTTCCCTTTCGCCTTTTTGGAAAAACTGGCCTTGGTTTCAATAAGCAACATAGAAACTGAACTTTTTTGTGTTTCTATCTCACGCATGAGCAATACCCCACTGGTCAGCTCCGCTGCCATTCCCTGTACTGCCCAAAACATCGATCGGAATGGATTTTGATTAACCCATTTGAGTTTGACAGATGCCTCCACTCCTT
>CACAZM010000029.1 GCA_902536935.1 uncultured Bacteroidota bacterium
AAAAATAAAGTAAATTATAAAAAAGCAAAATTTAAATTAATCATGATTGAAGTATTAATCATTGTTTTTTTGTTAGTCTTAGTCCATTTTAATATTTAGTGTCATTTTTTAGTTGATAGCAACTGAATTAGTTGTGTAGCAAATTAAATCTAGTTTATGATAGAAACCTTTCGGATTTAGCCCCAAAACAGCTCATAACTTAAGAGATTGTAAAAATTATGTTATTAATTGTGTCTTTTATGTTATTAACCTTCAAAATTTAAATAGAATTTTAAGAATTCAATAAATATTTTATGGTATTTATAAAAAACTAAACAACTTAAATATGAAAAAAACACAAAGAACTGAAAATACTCTAAGGGTAAATTGGTTTTTATTTAGCTTATTATTTTTCTCTACTACTTTTTTGTATGCACAAGAATTTGTTGTTACAGGAAATGTAATCGATAATACTGGCATGCCAGTTCCCGGAGTAACAATTTTGGTGGAAAGTCCGTCAGAGTCAGAAACAGCCGTTAATACAAAAGGGACAACAACTGATTTTGATGGGAATTATTCCATTGCAGTTGATGGGATTGACAACAATTTAGTGTTCTCTTACGTTGGTTATAAAAAACAAACTATTCCCGTTAATTCACAAAGAGTGATTAACGTTACACTGCTTACAGATGTTAGTGAGTTAGACGAGGTAGTTGTAGTTGGTTATGGCACTCAGGAAAGGCGAGATGTTACTGGAGCCATCACAAAAATTGGGTCTGAAACCATTGAAAGGACATCCAACGCTACCGTAGAACAAGCCTTAAGGGGTAAAGTATCGGGGGTAAATACTATCATTACAGATGGTACGCCTGGAGCTGGTATTCGAATCAGGATTCGAGGTGGGACATCAATTAATGCTAATAATGAGCCTTTGTATGTTATTGATGGTTTTCCTATCGAGGTAGATTATTCTGTCTCTGACGGACCAACTGAATTTTCAGCTCCATCTAGTTCGCCATTAGCTAATTTAGATCCCAGCAATATACAATCAATAGATATATTAAAGGATGCTTCAGCAGCAGCTATTTATGGAGCAAGAGGAGCCAATGGTGTTGTGATTATTACAACTAAATCTGGTAGAGATCAAGATCCTGAAATTACATTTGATACTTCAATTACAACTACTAGTGTTCCAGATGATAGGTATGTTGATGTTTTAAGTACATCAGAATATGGAAATTTATTAATTCACAGAGAACTTTACGCTGATGGAATTGAAGATTCAAGCATTACATTTGCCGATGGTTTAACACCTGTTCAAGAACAAGCACGATATGATTCATTGCCTCAAACAAACTGGCAGAAAGAATTATTCAAAACAGGTTACTTAACAAAACATGCAATACAGGCAACAGGGGGTAACAACATAACAAAATATTCTGTTGGTGCCACCTATTTTAAAAATGAGGGTGCTGTTATAAACTCTTTTTTTAAGCGTTATAATTTTAATGTTAACATAGAAAATAAACTTTCTGATAAACTAAAGGTCAAGACAGTTTTATTTCCAAGTTATTCTATCAAGCAAGGTCCTGCTTCTGGAGGAGACTTTAATCAAAGAAATATGGGTATTGTCATTAGAGCCTTAACCAGAAGAACAGATAGAGGTATTGGTATTGTCGAAGATGATATTGATGCAGGTATTGGTGTTTGGGTAGACCCAGTGACAGAAGCTAGAAGAGCTTCAAATTTCACAAATACTTTCGGATTTAATGGGAATACATTAATAAGTTACAATATTATGAATGGTTTAACTGGTTCAATAAGAATTGGAGCAAGAGTTGATGAGGGTAAAACAAAGAATTATTACACTAAAGAATTTGGTAGAGGATATATAAATGGAGGACTCGGCACGAGATATCACTACCAAAATTTATCTTGGAATAATCAAAACATGTTACGATACATTAAATCATTTGGATCAAAAAATAAGCATAGGTTAAATGCATTAGCTGTTTTTGAGCAAACATATGTTTCAAGAGAAACGGAGTACCTAAGTGTTACTGATTTTCCAATAGAGACTTTAGGTTTTAACGCATTACAAAACGGATTAATCCCAGAAACACCTGATACTTTTAGTACTGAAACAATGCTTAAATCGTATTTGACTAGAATTAACTATGGGATAAATGGTACTTATAATCTAACCTTATCAATGAGAGCTGATGGTTCTTCCAGATTTGGTTCTAAAAATAAATGGGGATATTTTCCATCTGTTGGTTTCGCTTGGAGAATTTCTGATGAGTCATGGTTTTACAATAATGTTGGTTCATCAAGTGACAACCTTTTGGGTTCTTTGATAGAAAAATTAAGAGCTAATATCTCAGACCTAAAACTTAGATTAAGTTATGGGCAAACAGGTAATCAAGGTATTCCAGCTTACGGTTCATTTTCGGTACTTGGTGTTTCAAATACTATATTTAGTGGTAATGTAAACGCTGGGCTTGCTGTAACATCATTGCCAAATCCTGACTTAAAATGGGAGTTTACTGATCAATATGATATAGGTTTAGATTTATCATTATTCGACCGCAAAGTGAACTTATCCACTGATGTTTACTACAAAAGAACAGAGGATTTATTACTACAAGTACCTATTCCAATGTCCACAGGATTTGGAAGTAGATTAACAAATGTTGGAAATGTTGAAAATAAAGGACTAGAAGTTGCTTTAAACACATTAAATTTTGATCGCAAGTTTAAGTGGACTTCAGACTTTACATTTTCAATTAACAGAAATGAGGTTCTCGATTTAGGAGGTGTTGAACAAAGAACTTTCCAAGATCAATTCACCAATGGACTGTATACCGGATCTCTCGAAGTAGGTGAAAGTTTAGGTAACTGGATTGGGTACGAAACTAATGGAGTATTTTCTTATGAGGATTTTGATGAAAGTGGAAATAATATAAACACGGCTTACGGTACACCTTCATCTGTGAATCCAGATTCATTGCCTAAGTTAGGAGATGTTAAATATGTAGATCAAAATGGTGACGGATTGATTAACGATGAAGACATAACAGTAATTGCGAGAACACAGCCAAAACATTATGGAAGTGTGTATAATAATTTTAGTTACAAAGAATTCAGTTTAGGTGTTTTGTTTACCTATAAATATGGCTTTGATGTTATTAATGGTAATAAGCACAGAATGTATAGTAATGGTTATGCAAATTTTAATCAAATGGGAGAAATGAGAGATCATTGGACTCCACATAATACAGGCACTGATATTCCAAGAGCTGATTATGAAGATAGAAACTTTACTTCACGTTATGTTGAAGATGGATCGTTCATAAGACTTCAGAGTGTTAATTTAAGCTATAACTTTCCATCGGAAACGGCGAGGAGCATTGGCCTAAACAGCTTTCAGCTATATTCAAACATTGAGAATGTGTTTTTATGGACTAAATACACTGGCTTTGACCCTGAAGTGAGTGTAGCAAGGGGGCAAAAAGCAATCACCAGCCAAAACCTAGATTATGGAGCTTACCCAAGAACTCTAAATGTAAGGTTTGGTGTTAAAATCGGATTTTAAAAATATAAATTATGAAAAAAAATAAATTATTAATACTATTTGTGACAATATTTTCTTCGATTATAATTACTTCTTGTCACGACGAATTGGATACTGTACCATTATCTACATTGGCTCCAGAAAATTTCTTTAATGATGTAAATGAAGCTGAGATAGCGGTAAATGGAGTTTATGACAAAATGGCTCAACATTTTCAACAAAACTTTATTTACATGAGCGACCACGGAAGTCACGTGGGTACCATAGTTCTAAACAATTCTAACTTAAATATGTATGGTTGGTACACCTATACAAATTCTAATAGATTTGTAACGCAAACTTGGCAAACAGCTTATGAAGCAATTTACAGAGCAAATACAGTAATTAACAGAACTACTTTATTAGAGTCTGATGATCCTGATAAAAACAGAGTCATTGCTGAGGCTAGATTTTTAAGAGCACTAGTTTATTTTAACTTGGTACGCTTTTATGGAGATGTACCATTGGTTTTAGATGAATTATTAGACCTTGATAATAAAGAAGTTACAAACCAATCAAGAGCAAGTTCAAATTTAGTATACGATGCAATTATTGATGACCTATTATTTGCTGAGGAACATTTGAACTTAGCTTCCTGGGTAGTTGATGAAAATCATCCAAGTTATGATGGAAGTAATCTTGGTAGAGCTACTGTAGGAGCTGCGAAAGGATTGTTGGCTAAAGTATATTTAACTAGAGCCTCATATCCAATAAGAGATTTAGATTCGTATCAACTTGCTTATGATAAAGCTAAAGAAGTGATCAATGACGCCCATTATTCTCTGGATGATGATTATCTTAATCTAAACTCTTTGGGAGGTAAGGATTCCCAAGAGTGGATTTTCCAAATACAATATGACGTACTTGGAGAACAGACAAGTAATTGGGGAGGTATTCAAAACCCACTAAATGAAAAAGCAGGAGGCAAAAAAGCTACTGATTGGGGTTATGGACGTATGTCACCAACTTTCAAGTTTGCCCAGTCATTTGAAGACGGAGATCCAAGATTCCAAGTTATTGCCAAGGGTAGGATTAAAGAAGATAATTCCATTCAATACTATAACCGATCAAAAGTATGGTTTAGTCATAAATATAGATTTCCATCTCAACCTTTGTCAAGATTTAATACTGATATGAATGCACCTATCCTACGTTTTGCTGATGTAATTTTAGTATATGCAGAGGCTGCGGCAGAGTTAGGATATGATAATGACGCTCATGATGCATTAGACTTGATTCTTACGCGAGCTCAAAATGGAGGTTCTTCACCTGCTTTGATTGATAGAAGTTTAACTGGTGATAATTTAAAGGAATTTATTTTTTGGGAAAGAGCGAGAGAATTATGTTTTGAAGGACATGGTAAATTTGATATTATAAGATCAGGTTTGGACAAGTTCCTGGCTGAGGTAAAAGGACAGGAAGAAACCACAGGTGAAGGAGATCCGTCTAAAACTAAAGTGGTTGGTTGGTCAGGAAATGTACAACCCTACCACATATTGTTTCCAATTCCAGCTGCTGAAATGGAATCAAACACTAACATGACTCAAAACGATGGTTATTAATTGATTTTTTTATGAGTTCATGGCAACATTGTTTTGTCATGAACTCATTAAATTCTTTAACTCAAAATGATAAGATATTTTCAAGAAACTTCTGTATTAGTATTATTTTCTGTACTTATTTTTGGTTGCAATGGTCAAGTAAACAGAGAGTCTAGTGACAAAGAGGTCCTAAAACAACCCAACATCATATACATTATGTCTGATGATCATGCTAAAAACGCTATTAGCATTTATGGTTCAAGGCTTGCTGAAATTGCTCCAACACCAAATATAGATCGTATTGCCAAGGAAGGTGTTTTAATGAATAATGTATTTGTTACAAACTCTATATGTACACCTAGTCGGGCTGCAATTTTAACAGGACAATACAGTCAACTAAACGGAGTATATACACTTAAGGATGACTTTGACAATTCAACCAATCACTTAGGTAAGTTGATGCAGAAAGCTGGTTATTCTACTGCAGTGGTTGGTAAGTGGCATTTACACACCGAGCCTACTGGTTTTGACTATTATAATGTATTACCCGGACAAGGTTTATATAACAATCCGAAACTTAAAGAAATAGGTAAACCATGGAAATATCATAATAAAGGGGGAGAGGTTTATAAAGGATACGTAACGGATGTCATCACCGATGAGTCCATCAAATGGCTTGACAACAGAGACAAGAGTAAACCTTTCTTTTTAATGTCACATCACAAGGCACCACATGGTTTATGGGAATTTGCAAAGCGTCACGAGCATTTGTTTAACGATGAAAAAATTCCAGAGCCAAATAGTTTATATGAAAATGGCAAACATGGTCCCTTAAAAGGTGAAAGATATGGGTCTTCAATTTCTGACAGGAATCCTAGAAGGAATATGCTTCACCAGGTAACTCGTGAAGGATGGCCAACTGGAATTATAGATACCCTAGGGATGACCAAAAGGGAAAAGATTCACTCTGCTTATCAAAAGTATGTAAAAGACTATTTGCGCACAGTAGCTGCTATAGACGAAAATGTAGGTCGCATTTTAGATTATCTTGATGATAATGACCTAGCTGAAAATACCATTGTCATTTATACATCAGACCAAGGTCAGCTCTTAGGAGAGCATGATTATTTTGATAAACGTTGGATGTATGAGGAATCGTTGAGCATGCCTATGGTAATTCGATATCCTGCCATGATCAATCCCAAACAAGAAAATAATGATATGGTATTAAATATTGATTTTGCTCCTACACTTTTAGAGTTCGCTGGAGCAGAAGTCCCATCAAAAATGCAAGGAAGAAGTTTTAAGTCAAACTTACTTGGCAGTACACCAACAGACTGGAGAACTTCTATGTATTATAGATATTGGATGCATATGGCTCATCACTATATACCTGGACATTATGGTATTAGAACCAAAGACTACAAATTAATCTTTTTTTACGGACTTCCATTAAATCAAAATGGAGCTTTGAACGAGATCACAGAACCTTATTGGGAGTTTTATGATTTAAAGAATGATAGTAAAGAAATGAACAACTTATATGCTGATGAGAAATATCAGCCTATAATAAAAGAACTTAAGTCAGAATTGCTTATCAAAAAGCAAGAGCTTAAAGATACGGATGAATCATACCCCGAATTAATGGAGTTAAGAAAAAAATTCTGGAATTAATACTTACGCTATAAAAGTGAAAAAATATAAGAATAATTTGGTCCTTTTTACTTTGTTATCATTAGTGGTGATAAGTTGTAGAAGTACTAAAATAGGAGAAGTAGCAAAGATCAAGCAACCAAATATTTTACTA
>CACAZM010000030.1 GCA_902536935.1 uncultured Bacteroidota bacterium
GTTGTTAGCTATGTATTTATTACACAGTGCTCAAAAAAATCTTAAGCTAATTTTATAATAAATTTGACCTTTTCAGCATGTCCCAAAGGAGGCTAGAACTGGCGATCTTGAGTTTGGTAGATGGCCTCCACCTCATTCGCAATCATATGATCTAGTTCTGTTACTGAATTGTTTGCTGATGTCGTATAATATGCAAACTCAACTGTATTGTAAAAGTTGGTGATTAGGGGGTGATGGTTTTCCCGACTAAAAATCGGCGCAACACGATCTATAAATGCAATCGCCTCTTCAAAACTGGAAAAGCTATATTTTCTTTTTAAAGGGTCCATGATTTAGCGAATCTACAATTAATATCACAATCACTATTTTAAAATTTGTAGTTTTAATAAAAACAAACAACAATGAAGAAATTAAAAACACTTTTTACTGTAACCCTAGTAATTGATATACTTGCAGTCACACCACTTTTTTTGATGATGTTTAGCCCAACAATGAAGGAAGAAATGGTATACAGTCAATTTTCAGGTATGGCAGAAAATGAACTAGCAAAAGAAATATCTGACCTATTCCATTTTGTGTTTACTTTTATTGCTACGGCCATGGTCATTGCAGTAGCTGCTTCAATAAGGATAGCAGTTTTGGAGGCAGCCAAAACTGCAGCGATGTTATTATTTATCGTCCATTTGGGTTGGGTCCTTCCAGATTGGGTCAATTTGACAATGGGTGGAGCACATCCGCCAATTCCAGTAATGTTACTGAGTACAATTCCTGTCATTGCGTTAGCATATGGTTGGAAAAAAGGGGAAATATAACCAGATAATATAGAGCGCATTCCATTTCAATTGAATTCGCTCTTGTATTATGATCGCAGTTTCACTTATAGTTATAGGTACTGGGCTGATTTACGTCTTCGCTCTTTGCTTTGTTAATGAAAACAATGCAAAGACTTGGTTGTCAGGATATAACACTATGTCTAAGGCGGAGCAAGAAAAATTTGACCTAAAAGGTTATCTTGGATTCTTGAAATCCTTTTTTTTCAACCTAGGTGTTTATGGAACACTGATTTATTTTACCTTGTTAGTTATTACAGATGAGCAGTTTGCGATATGGGTTTGGATTACCATCCAGTTATTACCAATACTTCTTTTGATATATAAAAGCAACCAATTTAAAAATAAGAAGTAAAGAGCTTGTTTGCGCTTTAAAAGTAGCGTTTCAAATAGGAAACTGAGTAACCAGTTGCTTTAGAGATTTTTTCGATTGAAAACCCCTTTGCAATGAGTTCAACAGCTTTCTCCTTTCTTTTCTGCTTTATATAGTCACCAGGCTTAAAATCAGAATCAAGGTGGTAAAGTAAATTGTTATCAATATTGAATTTCTCACAAATTGCAACTACATCAACTTTGTTGAGATTTGCGTCAATATACTTTTTAATCGCTATTACCATTTCTTGATTGTTGTACCTTCTACGTCTATTATTAAGCATATAGATTAAAACGATAAACCCCGAAAGAATGACTAGAAGTATAAGTATAGTATCGTTTCGATAGTTTACCTCATTGCTCACAAAATTTGAAGAAATAGAGTCGACCAATAAGTCGATGTTTTCAAAACGATAAACCCCGTGGATACTCCCAAGTGAAAAGGCATTATCTGTTTTGAACATAGCACCTCGGTTAAACTCATCGATAACAACATTATTGTACAATTGATTTTCTGAAAGATCATAAATCGAAAGTCCTTTATTTCCGCTCATCAAAAGGTAATTTCTTTTAATTTCAATTGTATGAGGCTGAGATTCAAGGTAGATTGTGTTTACAATAAATTTTTGTTGTGTAGTTGAGTAAAGAAATATGATTTTTTTATCGTTTGTTAGAACATATATAACATCTCCAACTGCAATCATATCAACAATTTGAGATTCAAAAGAAAAAAAAGTTGAAACCTCATAGTCAGATAGATTTATGGAATATAAATTGTTGTTTTGTCCAAACCAAAATCCAGTCTTAAACTCAAAACCATTTCTAAAAGTTTTCTTTACTGGGACAATAGGACTATAGTTACCATCATGAATCATCTTGAAAGAATTTTCCTCTAGATTATAAATGTATAATCCTAAATCTGAAACAATGATATATTTACTGGATTGTAATTTGAAAATATTTTCTATGGCACCATATTTTCGATTCCCTGCTGGGGCGTCATACAAGATTTCTTGCTGATTACCTTGAATTGCAAAAAGACCATCATAACAGATAAATGTAATACCATCGTATTCTTTAATTTGACCATTAGTATATGGCGGATAGGTGAGCACTTCATCCATTTGATAAATTCCATTATAACTTCCGACATAGTTTGTTGTGATGCTGCGAACGCTTCCATATGGCGTGAAAGAATAAAGCTTATTTTTATAAATCAAGAGTTTTCCTCTCGAAATAACATACACATAATTTTGAAAGGACTGAATAGCAGTGATTGAGGTACGAAATTCACTAAGCGGGATATTTTTTGGTGCAGTAATAAATGAAATACGAATTGTTTCAGGATTAAGATTTTTATCAATAGCACCTTTTACAGAAAGATCATACTCTATCAGTTTTGTTTCACTATCAATTCTGTAAATACCTAAATTTGTACCAAAAAATAAAGCACCTTCTTTTTGAATTATTGAATAATATATTTTATCAGTATCGATATATACAAGTTCGTAGTCATAATTTTGTGTGAAGCCAAAAAATGATAACCAGAGAAGAAAAAAAGATAATATGTTTTTTAGTCTAGACAATTTATAACGTAAATAATATTTGTCTAATTTAAATAAATTTAAGAATATTTAAAATTATATTATATTTAGTGAAAATCAAGTTTTTATTTTTTTGGGTATTTCTAATTGTGAGTTTGTCTATGGTTGTGCTTTCATATTGTTGATATTAATATGATGATGTCCCTTCCATTTGGAATATCGATATTTAATTTGAAGCTAGATTTCATTTAATACCAAAAAAAAACAATAATTTCAACGATGCGATACACACTACTCCTTACGTTCTTTTTACTTACATTCTTTACATATGCACAAGAACCTATTAAACCCGTTTTTGAATCGAGTTTTTATCAAAATGATGGTAAGATTTATGCCAATAAATCATTACCAATATATATATCAATCTCGTCCAGTGCAGATGGTTCAAACCCGATTGTTTTAGATACCCCAGCCAACCCGTCTGATGGTTCACCTATGTATTTTGACACAGAGGGTGAAAATTTCATCCGTTCTAAGTGGGCGATTGACCCAGAAACTAAAAAGTTAACATCCCCAAAGCGAGAGGTATTGTTTCCTGTAAATGCTGATGGAATTGCACCAGTTTCAGGAATTACTTTTAGTGGTGCACCAAGCTACAGCAATCAGGGTGTTGATTACTACGGAAAAGGTCTCAGCTATAGCCTTTCGAGTGCAGACCAAATTTCAGGCGTGCTATCCACCTACAAAAGCCATGATTCAGATTATGTGCTCTACGAGTCTACATTGGATGTAACATCCGAAGGAGAAAATATAATCTACTACTTTTCGGTAGATAATGTAGGTAACACAGAGGACACTAAGATTTCATCATTTGTGTTGGATCTCACACCACCTGTTTCGAACTACACACTTTCGGATGTGTATGGAGACAATATTTTAGGTCCAACTTTTAATATTGGTTTGGAGTCTTCAGACAACCTATCTGGTGTAAAGGGAACCTACTACACCATTGATGATATGTCACAGCGCGTGTATGGCAGTCCAATCGACCTATCTGGTCTTTCGGATGGTCCTCACACCTTGCGATTTTACTCGGACGATAACGTAGAAAATGAGGAGAGCATGAAGAAACTAATGTTTTATCTCGATAAAATCAGTCCAGAAACACAGCTAGTTGTCATTGGCGATCAGCATGATGCAACCTATTACTATGTTTCTCCGAGAACTACCTTTGAGCTACCAGCAACAGACAACAAAGCAGGTGTTGCTAAAACGAGCTTTTCAATCAATAAACAATATGTGCAGACCTACACAGCTGCATTTAGTTTACCCAACGAGCTTGGGCTTCATTCAATAACTTACAATAGTGAAGATAATGTGCGAAATGTAGAAGAAAAAGAAACTAGAACCTTCTATATGGACAACAAATCACCAAACACATCCATAGATTACGGAATGCCACAGTTTTTCACTAGAGACACTTTGTTTATCAATCAAACTACACCTATTACGATTATCCCTCGTGACAAGCACAGTGGGGTGCAGGCAACCACTACCACCGTGAATGGCGAAGTGCAAGCCGGTAATGAATTTACGATTCCAACAGAGGGTCATAAAGAGATTGTATTTAGTTCTGTGGATATGGTTAACAACCAAGAAGAAAATAAAACCAGCCGCGCGTATGTGGACAACACTCCGCCAGAAATATTTATCAATTTTAGCCTTGACAATATAGGTACAGAAGACAACTTACCAGTTTATCCAAACTATGTTCGGATGTTCGTAGGTGCAACCGACGAGAAAACAGGTACCAAAAGTATCAAGTACTCTATTGATGGCGGAAAAATGACGGAGTATTCTAGCCCACGTACACTAGATATTTCTGAGAGAGATACTTTTACCGAGTCGAAGATCTATGAGGTTGAGGTTATAGCAGAAGATATGCTTGGAAATACGAGCACAAAAGAACACAAGTTTATTGTAAAAAATTAGAAGTCATTTAATTACTATCTATGCGATTTAAACTGGGATTTACTTGTTTAATTATAACCATATTCTTTTTTGGGTGTAAGGATCCTGTGGAAGATAATATTGATGATCCAAATAATCCCTCAACTCAGGCAGGCATTATTGTAGCTGGGTCTTACAGCACTGGTGGTAATGAGTATGGGGCTTACTGGACTTATTACGAAAGCAATGGTTCATGGGAAAGAACTGATTTAGATGATGCTCGTGTTATTCACGATATTGCTGTTAATAATGGAGTATTGTATGCTGTTGGGGAGACCACATGGGCACTTGGAGAGCAAGATCCTGCGATTTGGATTAATGGTGAAAAAATAGAGCTTGACACTCCAAATAAAGATGAAAATTGGGGTGGCGCAACTGCATTTTCTCTGGATTTTGATGGAGAAAATATCTATATCTCAGGAAATTACGCATCTCAAAAGGCAAGTTTTGGAGGGGTTTCTAGTGCTTGTTATTGGATAGTAAACAGCAATAATCCAAGTGGGAAACATTACCCTCTGGAAAACGGAGTGAGCTCTGATGCTTTCGCAATTGCAATTCGAAACGGTCAACCAATTTCTGTTGGATGGTATATGGATGAGCATAAAATTATTCCAGCTAAATGGGTTGGATCTAACAGGTCAAAATTAGATTCAAAAAATGATGGAGAGGCAATGGACATTATTGTTGATGGAGATGATTATTACATCAGTGGCTGGACTGATAATAGACGACAAGCTACCCATTACTATCCATCAATATGGAAAAATAATCAGTCTAATAGAAAAACACTCAAAGAAGCTACTCTAAAGAATTCTGAGGTAATTAGTAATGATCGCGAGGCTTGGGCATCAGCATTAACAATGAAGGACGGTAAATTATATGCAGCAGGCTCAACATATTATGATTATTCAGTTTGGTCGGCAAGTTACTGGACAGATATAGAATTTAATGGCAATCAAGTGGGCCAGATAGTTGAATTTAATGGAGGTGAAATGAAGGATATTGCAATTTCAAATTCTGGACAAATTATTGTAGTTGGTGACGGAGCTGTTTGGATTGATGGTCAAGAGCAGTTTGTTGAGCAAAACGTTTCTTCATATACCAATGCAGTCTATATTGTAGAATAGTTTAGCTAGGTCCAAATTTTTTAAAAATG
>CACAZM010000031.1 GCA_902536935.1 uncultured Bacteroidota bacterium
CAATTTTACACATGGTCCTTTGTCACTAGAAAAGTTTGAAGAGTCTTACCCCATGCTTCTTAGAAAATCAGGTTACACAACAGGTTTTGCAGGTAAGTTTGGTTTTGCAGTAACGCCCAACGCTACTGATAAAGCGGGTTACCATACAGATGATGTGATGCCAATAGATCAGTTTGATTGGTGGAAAGGTTGGAATGGTCAGGGCTATTATGAGACTGAAAAGAACAAGTATTTTGTGGAATATGCTAACGAATTCCCGCATGTTTCAAAAGCCTTAGGTGCAGCTTCTGTAGATTTTATAAAAGAATACGCAAATGATGATAAGCCCTTTTGCTTATCGATAAGTTTTAAAGCACCACATAATCCTGTGCATCCAGACCCGAATTATAACGATGTTTATAAAGGTATATCATTTACGCGTCCTGCTAATTTTGGAAAACAAAATGCTGAACATTTACCAGTTCAATCAAAATCAGGGCGACAGTATAACAAATTAAGCAATCATTGGAGAGAGGATAAGTTTGATGCTTCTATGGCAAAGTATTATCAGCTTATTTATGGAATAGATATTGCAGTTGGGATGATTTTAGACGAATTGGAAAAACAAGAGATTGCAGACAATACCATTGTCATTTATACAACAGATAACGGATACAGTACAGGTGCTCATGGATTTGGTGGTAAAGTCTTACCCTATGAAGAAGCTTCAAGAGGTCCTTTGTTAATTTATGCTCCAGGAACCAAATCAGAGGGAAAAAAATGGAGAAGTAAAGCATTGGTTGGGAATATTGATATGGCCCCAACAATTTTAGATGCTGCTGGTTTGAAAATTCCAAAGCACATGGATGGAAAGAGTCTTTTAAAAATAATGAATAAGAAAAATGTAATTGTCAAAGACCATCAAGCAATTATTCAGACCTGGGGAGAAAATCAAACCCATTCTTTGTCTATTGTTTCTGACAATTACAAATACTTGTACTGGTTTTATGGCGAGGGTATGGAGCCAAAAGAGGAGCTCTACCACTTGTCTAAAGATGCTTTTGAACTACAGAACTTGGTTTCAAATCCAATATTTGGTAAAAAATTAGATTATATGCGTCAATTGTATGATGATTTTGTAGCTACATGGAAAGATGAGGCGGTGCCGTACAACGGCTATCCTAAATACGCTGTATTGTTTAATAGGCATATTCCTTGGAAAGATAAAAAGCACCTGATGAAAACTAGAAAGAAGTAAGTTTTGGTTACCTTCTTCTAGTTGAATTTAATCTACTGTGTTCATCAAAACGAATGTTTTCTCGTTTATGTTTTAAGTCGTCAATTTTTTGACTTAAGTCGCATTGAAAGCGAATCATATACGCCCAAGGTTTTGATTTAGATTGTGTAATGTGTGAAATTCCCCAAGTAAATCCTTGTCCGTTTGACGTATTTGTGTATTTGTCTTCACAAAATAAACCTGCAGCATCAGGAGGAAGAATAATATGAGATTTAACTTCAAAATTGATTCCATCCTCCGCCCATTGAATGGTATTTTTCTCAGGGCCGTTAGCAGTAATCATAGTAGCAACTCCATCTTTATAAGGCCACACTAAGGCTTCGTGACCGCTTGCAGAAACAGGGTTTATAGGATGCTTGATAAAAGGTCCTTTTGGATTCTTAGCAATAGCAAGTCCCATTGAAAAATTAGGATACGGTTTTTTTAAACCAACCCCTTTTGGCATTGGATGTTCACTTCCAACCCCCATAGGATGTGCTTTATAATACATCCAAATTTCACTATTTCTAACAATTAGATTTGGATCGTGAACTTTATGACTATCAAAATCTCCATAAGACTCAATATGAGCTCTTTTAGTAGAACTTTCAACAAACTTACCTGGTTTTCCAGGTTTTAATACAGGAGTATCAAATCGATGCCAAGGGCCGTCTGGACTTTCAGACCAACTCATCCCTATTACGTTTTTGGAACGTTCTGTATAGGGATATGAAACTGCCTGATAATACAGGTAGTATTTGCCTTCATATTGCAATATATCTGGGGTAAAAACACTCCTGTCATCAAACGAACCTTCAGGACCTCTAGAAACAGATACACCTTGTTCCTCCCAGTTGATGCCATCTTTAGAGGTTGCGTAATAGATATCACAAAGATCCCAAGTATTTGCTGGTACTGTTTTCGTTGCTTTTTTATAGCCTACTGGAGCAACTGTTTTTGAACTCCTAGTATAATATACATAGTAAGTATCCTTTATCTTAATTATAGTACTCGGATCTCTTCTAGAAACACCCTCCTCGTATTCCAATCCTTTCAAGGGATAATAGCTAAAGCTTGTATAGAACTCATTTTGGGATGGTTCTGTTTGTCCCCATTGTTCTAAATATCGTTCCATCGACGCACTTAGTTTTTTACCATTATAGTACCCGTCTAAGTTGTTGTGAAGTATGTTTTGTGTTGAGATTCCCCCCACATTTTTATTACAACTTAAACAAAAACAACAGATTGAAATTGAGAAAATAATTAATTGCTTCATAATTTACGGAATGGGAATTAAGCGTATTTGTCTTAAAGAAAAACCAGCTTTGTTTTTAAAATTAATTTTTAAAGCTTTCAATGTAATGGAATTCATACCTTTTGTTAGGTTGAACTCACCTAAAGAGGTTACTTTAAAAGTATTATATAAATCTTTGGGTGCCTTTTCTTCATAGTGTTTTTCAACTATATAATTAGAAGAGTTTTGATTTACAGTTACTTCAACCTCGTGTCCTTCATCAAATAGTGCAAATGCAGTTGGGGTCGCCATTTTTTTTCTTCCTGTGGTAATAATTTCTAATTTGTATCTACCAGTTTTGTTAACTTTAAAATCCCAAGTTAATGTTCCTTTTGGTTTGCGATACATAGTTAAGGCTCCGAATCTAATTTTTGCTCCTGTGGTATTTGTTGCTGCCTCTGTTTCTAACTGAACTGTTCCATCATAGTTTTGAGCCAAAACATCCTCAATGGAAAGAATACCGTCTAATTCAACTTCTAGAACACTTACATAAGGATCAGTAGGGTTTTTAGGCAAATGAAAAATGGTGTAGTCCCCTTCTTTTTCAGTTTTTATCTGTTTTCCATCGCTCAAAAATTGAGCGCATTTTATTTTTGTATTCAGTCCATGAATTGCCAGATTACTGTCTTTTGGCCAATCGGAAATGTTTAAATACAATTTACCAGGCTGTTGTGTAATACTTCCCCATCTAAAAGCTTGTTTAAAAGGGCTAGGACTTGCTTTTTCAATCGCTTTTTTATTCACTTGCATCCATTTACCGATTTGCTGTAATCTATCCAAACTTGCTTGCGGTATAGAGCCATCCCCTTTTGGGCCAATATTTAGAAGATAATTTCCATTCATGGCAACTGAATGAGTGAGTTGCCATAGGAGGTATTTTGTACTTTTCCAATGATTGTCATCTCGTTTGTATGCCCAAGTATGATTCATAGTTACAGGCACTTCCCAAGCTGATTCTTGTCTGGTTTTTGGCAAGCTGTTATCTTCCATTTGAACATAGTCTCCCAACTCATTTCCAATTCTGCCACTCACAATAATTTGTGGTTGCAATTGTTTTGAAACGTTCAAAAAAGCTTGGCTCTCTTCTTTGGTCATTTTATAAGGCGTATCAAACCAAATCATATCAATTTCACCATATTTTGTTAGCAACTCTTTAATCTGTGGAATTGCTTTTGATTTCATGTAATACTCAAATCCTTCTTTGGAGTAGGAATACTCTGAATCCCAGTTGTTTCCTTGTGCTCCGGGATATGTCCAATCTTGATTTTGAGAGTAATAGAATCCTAGTTTTAATCCGTGTTTATTACAAGCTTTTACAAATTGCTCAACTATATCCTTTTCATACGGAGTTGAATCTACTACATTAAAATAGTGCTCTGAGTCAAACAGTGCAAATCCATCATGATGTTTGGTGGTTAAGACGATATATTTCATTCCTGTTTCCTTGGCCAATTTCACCCAGGCCTCTGGTTTTAATTGAACTGGATTGAAGTTTTGTGCCAATTGTTGGTACTCTTTAACAGGGATTTCCGCATGTTTTAAAATCCACTCTCCAATCCCGTTTACAGGTTTATTTTTCCAATATCCCTCCAATCCAGAATACAATCCGTAATGAATAAACATACCAAATCTTGCTTGCTCAAACCACTTCATTTTATTAAAGCTATGTTCTTCAGAATTATTTTTTACATCTAAGTTTTGAGAAAAACTAGTAAAAACAAAACCCATTAAAACAATAAGAATATTGATCCGTTTGGTTTTAGTAATCAAGCCCATATTAATCTTTGTTAATAGATTTATTGATTCCGATTTCTTTTAGGTTGATATCTTTGAAACTAGGAATGTCAGGGAAGCTCAAAATAGAATTTAACTCCAATCCATATGATTGAGATATCCCTCTGATATTCAATGGAAAATCTTTTAGATAATGGTTGTCAACAACACGATGATTTGAAATCTTTTTGATTTTGGAACTTACTTTTAACTTGTATGGAGCCATTAAAAATACGCCACTTTCGTTTCCAAGTTTAAAGGCACCCTTTACCCCTTTATCATTTCCTTCAAAATCAGGAAGAAATTCATCAGAAGTGAAGGTGTAAATATTATTTTTAAAAGTTGATGATTGATATCTAATCATAAACCAATTGATCCATTCAAGGTTATCTGTATCATTCAAGAAAAAAGAATTGGCTCCTTTTAAATCATACATGTCCAATTGCGACTTTCTATTTTGTTTCGAAGAAATTTTCTTTAGAGATTGATTAGAAACATGATCCAAAATAATTTTCGGAGAATCATGTAATTTATTGATTACTTCTTTTATCTCTGGATATTGATGTGTAAAATCTGTAAACAACTTATCACTTTTTTT
>CACAZM010000032.1 GCA_902536935.1 uncultured Bacteroidota bacterium
ATGCCGAAAAACTCATTTCCGAACGTGTGATTACGCATCACGAACTCGATCAAATGGAAAAGGAATACAAGGTACGTATGGAAGAAAACCTAGAGGTGTCTCGTAAAGAACAAAACACCATTATCACGCCCTTTATGCAAGACGAGTGGGAGGGTTTTCAGCGTGTGAAAGTTGATGGAATGTTAGATCCAATAGATACTTCTTGTGATATTAAAACTTTGGAAAAAGTAGGAAATGCCATTACGAAACTCCCAGAAGACAAATCCTTTATCCGCAAAATTCAACGATTGACAGGCGAACGACATAAGATGTTCTTCGAAACCAAAACCTTGGACTGGGCTATGGGGGAGATGCTGGCATATGGGTCATTACTTGCTGAAGGACACGACGTTCGAGTTTCTGGTCAGGATGTTGAGCGAGGAACCTTCTCGCATCGACATGCAGTGATTAAAGTTGAGGATTCCGAGGAGGAGGTTATACTATTAAATTCAATCGCCAAAGGTCAAGGTCAATTTTCGATTTACAATTCACTTTTATCTGAGTATGGTGTAATGGGGTTTGATTATGGATATGCTCTTTCACGACCTAAGTCACTTACGATTTGGGAAGCACAGTTTGGCGATTTTAGCAATGGTGCCCAAATTATGATTGACCAATACTTGTCCTCTGCAGAAGACAAGTGGAAGCTGCAAAATGGACTGGTACTTTTATTGCCTCACGGCTATGAAGGACAGGGTGCGGAGCACTCTTCTGGGCGTATGGAGCGATATCTACAACTTTGTGCTAAAGACAATATGTATGTTGTTGATGTCACAACCCCCGCCAATTTATTTCACGTTTTACGACGACAAGTCAAGCCCAATTTTCGGAAACCATTGGTTGTTTTTACACCAAAAAGTTTATTGCGCCACCCCAAAGTGATTTCTCCAATAGATGAATTCACAAAAGGGACTTTCCAACCGATTATTCTTGAAAATGAGATTTCAGTCAAAAACACAAAAACGCTAGTGTTCTGTACAGGTAAATTTTACTATGACCTGATCGATGAGCGTGAGAAGCAAGGCCGTAATGATGTTGCCATCATTCGTTTTGAGCAATTGTTTCCTTTACCAAAAAAGAAAATAGAAAATATTTTAGCAGACTATAGCCACGTATCTGATGTGGTCTGGGCGCAAGAAGAGCCCCGCAATATGGGAGCTTGGAGTCATTTGCTATTGCATCTTCCAGCTGCCCAGCAGTTTCGTGTGGCTTCAAGACGATTCTATGGGACACCAGCAGCTGGAAGTGCAACACGATTTAAGAGACGACACCAGCAAGTTTTGGATTATGTGTTTGATCGCTCTAAAAATAATATGCGTTAACTTTACAAAGACAATTATAGAAACATGATTCTCGAAATGAAAGTCCCCTCTCCAGGGGAGTCGATCACTGAAGTAGAAATTGCAGACTGGCTTGTCCAAGACGGTGACTATGTCGAAAAAGACCAAGCTATTGCGGAGGTCGACTCTGACAAAGCTACTTTGGAACTTCCTGCCGAAGCTAGCGGGAAAATCACTCTACAAGCTGAGGTTGGTGATGCTGTTGCTGTAGGCGCAGTGGTTTGTTTGATCAATACAGAAGCTGAACGACCCGAGAGTGATGCTGCTTTCTCTGCAGTTAAAAAAACTGAAGTTTCCCATGCCCCCATAGCAGAGGTTGAGAATTATGCTACTGGAGCTCCATCTCCAGCTGCCAAAAAAATCCTCGACGAAAAAGGAATAGGCCTGACTTCGGTTCAAGGTACTGGGCGTAATGGACGGATTACCAAAGAAGATGCAATTCATGCAGTTCCCTCAATGGGAACGCCAACAGGTAATCGCCCTGTTACACGCAATAAGATGTCTTTACTAAGGCGTAAAGTTGCCGAGAGATTGGTAGCTGCCAAAAACGAAACAGCAATGCTTACGACCTTTAATGAGGCCGATATGTCAGCTATTTTTGACTTGAGAAAACAATACAAAGAAAAATTTCAAGACAAGCATGGGGTAAGTTTGGGCTTTATGAGCTTTTTTACCAAAGCCGTGGTTCGTGCTTTACAACAATTTCCAGATGTAAATTCCATGATTGATGGAAACGAGCAGATTCTTTTTGATTATTGTGATATCAGTGTTGCGGTTTCAGGTCCAAAAGGACTAATGGTTCCCGTAGTTCGCAATTCTGAACACATGAGCTTTAGCGATATCGAAAATGAAATCAAACGCTTAGCAGTTCGCGCAAGAGACGGCAAGATCACGGTTGATGAAATGACGGGTGGCACCTTTACCATCTCGAATGGCGGGGTATTTGGCTCCATGCTATCCACGCCGATTATCAATCCACCTCAATCTGGTATTTTGGGAATGCACAACATTCTACAACGTCCTGTAGCTGTAGATGGCAAGGTCGAAATTCGACCGATGATGTATATCGCTTTGTCGTATGATCACCGGATTATTGATGGCAAAGAGTCGGTTGGATTTTTGGTGGCGGTAAAAGAGGCACTGGAAGACCCAATTAGCTTGTTGATGGATGGAGATGCTAAAAAGGCGTTGGAACTTTAAACGTTACTTCAAATACAACCAGTTATTATTATAATCAACAACAGCTTTGGTTGATTTCAGAACATCTGCACCGATAATCCCATCTACGTTTTCGATATCGAGTTTTTGAAGAGCGTGGTTGACTGCCTGCATATCAAACAAAACCACAGACCTTCTTTGGGAATACCAAGAACCGATCATCAACTCATTGTGATGCGCCACTTCTGTATCTAATTCATTGGCACTTGCGCTCGAGGCTTTTTCTTCACTTGGTTTTGCATTGAGATGAAATTGTGCAGTCAATTCAGACGAGACACATGTGTTGGAAGCCCCAGTGTCTAAAATAAACCTACCTTCGATCCCATTCAAAGTTGTGATCACCACATAATGGTTGGTCGGAAGGGTTTGCAGTCGAACTCTTGTATAGCCCTTGGAACGTAATAATTGATAAAGTGTGCGCATGCTTATAATATATTGCCCCCAAATCTATTAATTTTGCGCAAATGTTGATCGATACCCATACCCATATTTATGCAACTGCTTTTGATAAAGATCGCGATCAGGCCATTAAACGCGCAATAGCAGCTGGGGTATTAAAGCTGGTCCTTCCAGCTATAGACTCCAAAACTACTGCGATTATGCATGAAGTCAAACGCAATTACCCCGAAAACGTTTCTTTGATGATGGGCTTACATCCAACTCATGTTGGTCTCAATGTTGAGCAGGAGTTGAAACATGTTAAAGAACAACTAGATTCGCACTCGTATGTGGCAGTTGGCGAAATTGGAATGGATTTGTATTGGGATAAAACTTATCAAAGTCAGCAGCAAAATGCATTTGAACGCCAAATCGTTTGGGCATTGGCGGCAGACTTGCCCATCGTGATTCATTGCCGAGATGCATTTGCCCAAATTTTTGAAGTATTAGAGGGGTTCAATGACTCTCGATTACGTGGGGTTTTCCATTGCTTTACAGGTACCAAAGCTGACGCCCAACGTGCGTTGGACCTCAATTTTTATTTGGGAATCGGAGGAGTGGTAACCTTTAAAAATGGAAAAATAGATCGGTTTTTATCAGACTTTCCCATTGAAAAAATGCTGTTGGAAACAGATTCTCCTTACTTGGCACCGACGCCATACCGTGGTAAACGAAACGAAAGTGCTTATTTGCCAGTTATTGCCAACAAAATGGCGGAATTGTTTGCGGTTACGCCTGTTGAGATGGCAAGAATCACATCAAAAAACGCCCAGCAATTATTTGATTTACCATAAGTTTTTATTTTGATAAATAAGTGGCATATTTGGGCGGTCAAATTAAATTTTAGAGAGGTGGCCGAGTGGTCGAAGGCGCACGCCTGGAAAGTGTGTATACGCCAAAAGCGTAT
>CACAZM010000033.1 GCA_902536935.1 uncultured Bacteroidota bacterium
GGCATAAACTTGCAGAATGGGTGATTGCCATGGCGAAAGGGTCGCATCAACGTTTTTATGGATTAGATGATAATCAGCAGTTCTTTTATGACATTCCAAATAAAAACATGAATGTCATTCCTGGTCAAAGTAGCTTCATTATTCTCGATCACTTGAGAGCATCGAAAACTGTTTGGCAAAACCCAGAGTGTTCATTAATTGACCTTGGAAACGGTGTGCTGAATGTGGAATTTCACTCCAAAATGAATACAATCGGTGGTGGCGTTCTTCAGGGAATTAACAAAGGGATTGATTTGGCTGAAAAGGACTTTCAAGCACTGGTTGTTGGTAATCAAGGAGCTAATTTTTCTGCTGGAGCCAATATTGGTATGATTTTTATGTTGGCAGTCGAGCAAGAATATGAAGAGCTCAACATGGCAATCAAATATTTTCAGGATTCGGTGATGCGCATGCGTTATTCATCCATTCCTACTGTATCAGCACCGCACACCCTCACCCTTGGAGGTGCTTGTGAACTCAGCTTACATGCAGACAAGGTGGTAGCCGCTGCTGAAACTTATATTGGCTTGGTCGAGTTTGGAGTTGGTGTAATCCCAGGGGGTGGTGGGTCTAAAGAGATGACATTACGGGCATCCGATTCGTTTCGTAAAAATGATGTAGAGCTCAATGTACTCCAAGAATATTTTCTCACAATCGGAATGGCAAAAGTAGCCAAGTCAGCTTACGAAGCATTTGATTTGGGAATTTTGCAAAAAGGTAAGGACGTCGTTGTAGTGAATGCTGACCAACAAATCGCTGTTGCCAAAAAACAAGCAATTCTATTGGCAGAGTCTGGCTATACCAAACCCATAAAGCGAAACGATGTGAAAGTTTTGGGCAAACAAGCCCTTGGAATGTTTTTAGTTGGTACGGACGCTATGGAAGCAGCTCACTACATTTCGGAGCATGATAAGAAAATCGCAAACAAATTGGCCTACGTCATGGCTGGAGGTGACCTATCACAGCCGTCCTATGTGTCCGAGCAATACCTTCTGGATATTGAAAGAGAAGCGTTTTTATCCCTTTGTACAGAACGTAAAACGCTGGAACGCATACAGCATATGCTCAAAACTGGAAAACCTTTAAGAAATTAACACATGAAAACAACCTACATCGTAAGCGCACACCGAACAGCTGTTGGTAAAGCACCAAGGGGTCTTTTTAGATTTAAACGCCCAGATGAGCTCGCTGCAGAAACCATCGAGCATATGATGCGTACCTTGCCTAATTTTGATGTTACCACAATTGATGATGTTCTGATTGGGAATGCCATGCCAGAGGCAGAGCAGGGCCTAAATATGGCACGGCTCATCTCGTTGATGGGACTTAAAACCAATGACGTTCCTGGAGTAACTGTTAACCGCTATTGCGCTTCAGGAATCGAAACAATTGCTTTGGGAGCTGCAAAAATACAATCAGGAATGGCAGACTGCGTGATTGCAGGTGGAGTTGAGAGCATGAGCTATATCCCGATGGGTGGCTTTAAACCTGCCCCTGACTACAAAGCCGCCAAGCAAGGAAATGAAGATTACTATTGGGGAATGGGACTCACTGCCGAGGCAGTTGCCAACCAGTATAAGATCTCCAGAGAAGATCAAGACGCCTTTGCTTATGCCTCACACCAAAAAGCCTTAAAAGCACAAAAAAGTGGTGCTTTTGATGATCAAATCGTACCGATTACCATCGAAGAAACATTTATCAATGACAATGGAAAAAAAGAAACGCGTACCTATACCGTTGATCGTGATGAGGGTCCAAGAGCAAATACAAGCTTAGAGGCATTGGCAAAGCTGCGACCTGTATTTGCCAATAATGGATCGGTTACAGCGGGAAACTCCTCGCAAACAAGTGATGGTGCAGCTGTGTTATTGATGATGACTGAAGATATGGTCAAGAAGAACAAACTCACCCCAATTGCTCGGCTTGTGAGTTATGCAACTGCTGGCGTTCCACCCAAAATTATGGGGATAGGCCCCGTAGCAGCAATCCCTAAAGCCCTAAAACAAGCGGGTCTAAAACTAAGAGACATCGAGCAAATCGAACTCAATGAGGCATTTGCTGCTCAATCCTTAGCTGTGATCCGTGAGCTCGACATCAACCCAGAGCTTGTCAATGTCAATGGGGGGGCAATTGCTCTTGGACACCCGCTGGGTTGTACAGGGACCAAACTCTCTGTGCAATTATTTGACGAAATGAAAAAGAGAAAACAAAAATATGGCATGGTCACTATGTGTGTCGGTACTGGGCAAGGGGCCGCAGGAATTTATGAATTGATATAGAATTATGGAAACAAAAGAAATCGTACGTACGCGCGGAGGTGCTTTTTTATTGCAAGAAACGAAGGCAGAAAACGTCTTCACTCCTGAAGATTTTAGCGAAGAACAAATAATGATGCGTGATGCTGTAAAGGAGTTTATCGATCGCGAAGTCTGGCCCAACAAGCATCGTTTTGAACAAAAAGACTACGACTTCACATTTGAGCTGATGCGTAAAGCTGGAGAACTTGGTTTTTTGGGCGTAAGCGTTCCTGAAGCCTACGGAGGGCTTGAAATGGGGTTTGTCTCAACCATGCTCGTTTGTGATTACTTTTCAGGGGCAACTGGCTCCCTTTCCACAGCCTACGGTGCACATACGGGGATTGGCATCATGCCCATTGTTTTGTACGGAACCGAGGAGCAAAAGCAAAAATTTGTACCGAAGCTCGCTTCTGGGGAAGAGATTGGTTGTTATTGTCTTACCGAACCAGGGGCTGGTTCGGACGCAAATAGCGGAAAAACCAAAGCTGTACTTTCTGAAGACGGCACCCATTATAAAATCAGTGGGCAAAAAATATGGATTTCAAATGCTGGATACGCCAGTGTAATGATTGTATTTGCACGAATAGAAGATGATAAAAATATCACAGGATTTATCGTTCCTAATGATCCTGAAAATGGAATTAGCTTGGGTGAAGAAGAACATAAATTGGGGATTCATGCTTCCTCAACCAGACAGGTCTTTTTTAGTGAAACCAAAGTACCTATTAAAAACATGCTATCTGAGCGAGGAAATGGTTTTAAAATCGCAATGAATGCTTTGAATGTGGGTCGTATCAAACTTGCTGTTGCTTGTATTGATGCCCAGCGACGTACTGTGAGCGAAAGCGTTCATTATGCAAACGAGAGAATCCAGTTCAAAACACCAATTAGTCAGTTTGGGGCAATCAAACAAAAAATCGCTAATATGGCTACAAATTGTTATGTAGGTGAGTCTGGTTGTTATCGTGCAGCCAAAGACATCGAGGATCGTATAGCCATTCGATCCGAGTCAGGAATAAACCATCAAGAAGCTGAACTAAAAGGAGTAGAGGAGTATGTAATAGAATGCTCCATCTTAAAAGTAGCAGTGTCGGAACATATCCAAGAGTGTACAGACGAAGGAATTCAGATTTTTGGAGGTATGGGCTATTCTGCGGATATGCCCATGGAGTCAGCCTGGCGAGATGCTCGTATTTCTAGAATTTATGAGGGTACAAATGAAATTAATCGAATGCTCACTGTTGGAATGCTGATTAAAAAGGCGATGAAAGGTCACCTTGATCTGATTGGTCCTGCAACTGCTGTTGGGGAGGAACTTTTGGGTGTACCATCATTCGACGTTCCAGATTTTACTGAACCTTTGAGCGAGGAAAAATCAATCCTTAAAAATCTGAAAAAGGTATTTTTAATGATCGCAGGTGCTGGTGTCCAAAAATACGGGACCGATATTGAGAAACACCAGCAACTTTTATTAGCAGTCTCTGATATTTTGATTGAAATCTATCTTGTGGAGTCAGCCATACTTCGAACGGAAAAAAATATCAATCGATATGGGCTAGATACACAAGACATGCAGTTGGCCATGACAAAGC
>CACAZM010000034.1 GCA_902536935.1 uncultured Bacteroidota bacterium
AGACATCAACAGGCAGCTTATTTCTAAATATATAATCTGTCAAAACCTGATCTTCTTGGCCAAGTGATGTAGAAAAGCAGGTTTTGCCCAATTTTAAATCTGAAACCAAGGCAAACAAATCCAATAAGTCTTTCGACTGACCCACTATATCGTTCAAAGACTGAACTCGTTCAAGTGTGGCTATTTCTTTGTTTTTCCCCATGAAAATCTATTCCAGACACGTTCGTGCACCACATAAAGCACCATTTTCGTGATGATTTCAATCATTCCAATTGACAAGGCAAAATCAACCTGTCCAGTCACAAAGTAAGAGATGAGAATGGTGTCAACTGTGCCAATTATACGCCAACTCACTGATTTGATAAAGCTCCTTGAAAGCTTTTCCTTTCCGGGGTTGTGATATTGTGTTTTTTCTTTTAAAAAAATGTGTTCTAATAGCATTTTTTTATACTCAATAATATGCAAATATAAGCTTTAAATTTAATATCCTACTAAGTTAGTAGGATTAATATTTCATTTTTATGTTTTATATTTGATTGTGATTTCAAAAAAGTGCAAATACGCATTGAAAGCCCTGCTTTATATCTCCAAAAATAGTGGAGGAAAAGCCATGTTGACTTCTTCAATTGCGCAAGACGAAAACATTCCGAGAAAGTTTTTGGAGAGTATATTACGAAGTCTTCGAAACAACCAGATTTTACACAGTAAACGTGGAAAAGAGGGTGGCTTTTTGTTGTTGCGAGATCCAAAAGATATTTACATTGTAGAGATTATGCGAATCATGGACGGACCAGTAGCTATGTTGCCATGTGTATCGCTAAACTACTATCAATCCTGCGAGGAATGTGACGAGAAAAATTGTGCGATCAAAGGTATGTTTGAAACCATCAGAGATAAGACCCTAGAAGTTCTCGCCGGTACAAGCTTACAAGACCTCAGTCAGCAATGATAATAAAAATCACCATTTGCACATCGCGATTCATTTAAAGTTTACGTAAAGTCTTGTAGTTATTACTCGCGTAGAGTAGAGCGTTGTATGCATTGACAACCCCTCCTGTTTTTGAAATGGCATCCATAGTGGTTTTTACGCGGTCATAACCCAACTCTAACTGAAAGTCGACTTTAACCACAGACTCCATTAACACTTTTCGAACGGCTTTGGGTGAAAGCTTAGGATAATATGCGAGGATTATAGCAGCAACTCCCGAAACTGATGGGGCAGCCATAGAAGTCCCACTTAAGGCCTCGTATTGATTGCTAGGCACCGGGGCATAAATCACTGCTCCTGGAGCAAACAAGTCTAGATTGTACTTTCCATAATTTGAAAAAGGCGCAATCATCAATGGGTTCTTAATGGGACCAATTGCACCAATTGTGATAAAATTAGATGATACTTCCGGTTCGTTTTGAAAGTTGTCATTCGGGTAGCTAAACACTTCGTCTATATTCGCACCGTCGTTTCCAGCAGCATTTACCAGTAAGACCCCTTTAGATTCTGCATACACTACAGCTTCTCTGACATTGTCGCTATGTGGAGAAAAATCCTTCCCAAAGCTCATGTTAATAACTTTCGCACCATTGTCAGCGGCGTATCTAATAGAAAGTGCAACATCCTTGTCATATTCATCACCCTCGTTGGGAACTGCACGTAAACACATGATTTTAGCAGTTGAAGAAACCCCATCTATGCCTATGTTATTGTTGCGAACTGCTGCAATAATTCCAGCGACATGTGTCCCGTGTAACTCGTCATCGCTTTTGGGCATTACATTGCCATCACCATAATACTGTTGTAAAAAGTTGTCTGGGTCGTCTCCAGTCGTGCGGGCATTATACCCGAGTTTTTTTGTCTGTTTTACATCATTTTCATAATAATAAAGATCACTCGCTAAGTTTTTCTCAATCAGCAGTAAGTTATCTTTTACACCATCTTTGGAAATCATTTCCGCATACTTTTCAATGGCGAGGTCTTTGTTTTCAAAATCAGCTCCTGTTTTCAACAGCCGAATCAGTTCGTATTGATCTCCAGGTGAATCTCCAAGAAAGTTCCATCCGTGTACATCATCAACATAGCCATTGCCATCATCGTCAATGCCATTTTCTGGAACTTCGTCTTCATTGATCCAAATGGACTCATTGAGATCTTCATGTGTGATATCGATTCCCGTATCTATTACAGCGACAACAATGGTTTTCCCCTCTTTGTCTTGTAAAAGTTCTTCATAAACTTTTCGAACACTCATACCTGGAAAATTTTCGGATTTGATGTCTGCATGTTGCCATTCATTGATTTGCTCCCAGTCGATAATTTCACTGGATTGGACAGCCAAATGATCAATCGGATTACCAGTAAATTGTAAGGTGCTACATGAGGTGAAGACAAGTGCGAACAAAGCATTAAGAAGAATCGATTTTTTCATCGGGATATTCATTAATATTTTTCACAAAGATAAATGAAGTCAATAGAAAACATCCTAAAATAAATACGAAATCGGATCTATTATTTCGAAAGAACTGCGCGTATCAAATTGTAATCTTCAATCAATGGTTGAATTGGTTTTGTAAGAAAAAAAAGGGCTGTATATTAGCACCCATTGGAGAAATGGCAGAGTGGTCGAATGCGGCGGTCTTGAAAACCGTTGAGGGTCACACCTCCGGGGGTTCGAATCCCTCTTTCTCCGCTCTTGAAAACCAAGTGCTATTGCACTTGGTTTTTTGTTTTTATTGTTGTTTGTGCTTGCAGAATTATGACTAACTTTACTACAAATTCGATATGCAAAACACCTACGAAATTATTCTTCTTATCGGAGCTGGTGTTTTTGCTGGTTTTGTCAATACCATTGCGGGTGGCGGGTCACTCTTAACGCTCCCACTTTTAATTTTTATGGGGCTTCCTCCTGGCGTAGCGAATGGAACAAATCGAATTGCCATTGTTGTTGCGACCCTTTCTGCCAATATTGGCTATGCATCAAAGAAGGTGGTTACATATCCCTTTAGCATTTATTTGGGAATTTCTGCGTTGTTTGGCGCTATTCTAGGTGCCAAGATCGCCATTGAAATCGATGGGGCGATTTTCAATCGAATCCTTGCCATTATCATGATTATTGTAGTACTAATTATGGTTTTTAATCCGAAAATGGATGACAACTTATACCAAGAGAGAACCACTGGAAAACATCTTGTGATCAGCTTATTTGCTTTCTTTTTTATCGGGATATACGGTGGCTTTATCAACGCTGGTATCGGTTTTATAATCATGCTTTTCCTAAATATTTTTAATCGTATGAATCTCATAAGAGTCAACGCAGCTAAAGTAGGCGTGGCCTTTATTTATACCATTGGTGCCCTGACGACTTTTGCCATCAGTGGAAATGTAAACTGGCTATATGGACTGACTTTGGCATTAGGCACTTCAGTTGGTGCTTGGACTGCCTCACGATCTTCTGTCGATAGAGGAGAAGGGTTTATCAAACTTGTTATGATTTTAATGGTGGTGTTTATGGCGTTAAAATTGTGGCTTTCTCAATAACCTACGTACTCCACGATTTCTAAACCATAACCCGCCAATCCAACCCGCTTGATATGATCGCTATTGGATAATAGCGAGATTTTTTGAATGTTTAACTGATGTAGAATTTGCGCACCAATTCCAAAGTCTTTCCCGTCCATATTAGGTGTTGAATTACCAGTGGTATTTGGCTTGATTTCATGCAAAATTTCAACAGATTTTTCGGAGTCTATCTTATTGATAAACAACATACAAGAGAATTTATTTTCAATCAGTTGTTTAAATATTTTATCCATTTCATTCTCATCATTTCCTTGTAAGGATTGGAGGATATTTTGGGTCATATTCAGCGACTGAATTCGGGTAAGAACCTTATCATTTTCGTTCCAGTTTCCTCGCGTCAATGCT
>CACAZM010000035.1 GCA_902536935.1 uncultured Bacteroidota bacterium
CATATGATGCTTTTGGATTTACGCAATAAAGATATTTCTGGTAAGGATGCCGAAAACGCATTGGTCAAAGCCGAGATTACAGCTAACAAAAACATGGTACCTTTTGATGATAAATCACCTTTTGTCACGTCAGGAATTCGCTTTGGAACTGCTGCTATTACGACTCGTGGTTTACAACAGAGCGATATTGAACAAGTGGTTGATCTCATCGATAGAGCCATTCAAAATCACACTGACGAAAGCGTATTAAAAAGCATTGGACAAGAAGTACATGAGCTGATGTCACATCGTCCTTTGTTTGTTGCCTAATCCTCTTTTTCGAAAATCATATGCTGAAGTGCGCCCAAATCAGCTAAATTTGTACGGTCCACACCATTTAAATCCACAGGAACACTTGCTGCATGGTTGATTTTTCCCAATCCGATGACTTCACTCTCTTGGGATATCCGAAAATCGTTTATAGTTGGTTGATGAAAAGCAGTTTGTTTGTTCAGAATCAATTTGGGGTACAAGATTGATGAGTTAAAATCGTAATAGGGATTTTCAAAAATGGTCTCATCTGCTGGTGAAAAGCGCAGTGCTGTATGGTCAATAGAAAATGAAAGTTGTTGATCTCCTTTTTGTTCTACACCAAATTCCACTGTTTGGTTCCCATCGATAATGCAGTTGGCAAATACTGCTTTTTCGAGGGGCATGATGAAATCTTCGTTTTCAGAAATTGGTACATAATCATTGAGGATAACAGCGGGAGTTGAGCGAAAACTGCGATTCCAGTAGTTGGCAAAAGTACAATGTGTAAATTCATACGATCCACCAATATTCCCAAAAAAAGAAGCGTTACCCGCATTTCCAAAAATGGAGTTCACAGCGTGTACATGCCCGGTTTTTGCCCATAAACCAACAGCACTGCTATTGTGGATTTGGGTTTGCTCCAGTACAAGTGTAGGATTCTCTGTTTCGTCGTTGTAGTCCATCAAAATACCAACAGAGGCGTTTTTGATTGTGGTGTGACGAAAAATGTGATTGGTACTACCAGCAGTAAGCCAAATGGCACCCCATTGACCTGGGATATTTTCAAAAAATGGTTCGAGTCGATCTCCTTCAAAGATCACTTCTCCTTCAAGCATTTCAGGATCAGCGCTTTGTTCGCCAAGTACATGCACACTGCTCAACTCAGCAGCAATCAGGCCTGAGTTATCGTGAAAATGTATTCGTGCACCTGCTTCAAAACGCACTGTTTTTTCAGATGGTACACCAGCATATCCATAAATAACATAAGGAAGTTCGTTGGTAAAGACTAATTCACTGTCTTCTAAATAAAAACCTTCGATACCAAATACATTTCCCTCCTCATCTGTTCCAAGCGGAATTATTTCTTTAAATCCGTCTTCACGTCCAGGGTATAAAAATATGGCATCTTTAACCAGTGTGATGAGTTCAACTGACTGCTCATCGACTAGAAGCTGGTCGTTGTAAAGAAACTCAGACGCAGTGACCGCATAGTTTTTGATATCTACAGTGGTTTCGATAAATATAAAAACACTGTCATTAGCCAGGATTTCGATGTCGTTAAAATCTTGTCCATGCATGCCGTCAACATTTAAACGAAATTGAGAGTCAATACCTTGACCCAAACGAATCGAACCGATTTTGATATTGTGATCTGCTTGGTTGTAAATTCTCAGATTGTAAGTTGAGGATCCAATTGAAGTAAATACAGTGTCTAGATAAACTGTGTCGCTACTAAATTTGATGTATTGTGTTTGTGCAGGAGAGAAGCTCAGGTCATAATCACAGGCCTTTGTTAATCCGATTGCTATGAGAAGACAAATAATCTTCGCCCATTTATGATGCTTCATTTCTTCTTAACAATTTCAACTTCAAAGAGTTTATCCCAGTATTTTCCAGTGACAAAAAAACTGTTACGCTTGGGATGATAAGCAATGCCATTGAATACATCGAGCTGTGGGTGTTGAGTCACTTGTTCTTTCAGGCCAGAAAAGTCAACAACCCCAACCACCTGACCAGTAGCGGGTTTAATAATTAATACCACTTCTTTATTAAACTGGTAGGTGTTGGCATAAATCAAGCCATTGGCATACTCTAATTCATTAACTTTACTGATGAGTTTATTATGGGTAACGATGTCCACATATCCATTCTCCGCAAAGGTATTAGGGTCAAGTTTCCACAGCTTTTCGGTTCCATCTGTTTTGTATACCAAGGTGCCATCGTTACATAATCCCCAACCTTCTTTACTTTTGTTATAATTAAACGAACGGAGAAGTTTAAAGTTTGTTGGGTCATATATAAAACCGATGTTTTCTTTCCAAGTCAACTGAACGGCTTCGTCATTGATAAAGGTAAGCCCCTCACCGAAATAGGAGGCGTCAAGTGGTAGTTTTTGGATGATTTTTCCTGATGTAAATTCTGTTTTTCGAATCGATGAAAGACCATATTGCCCAGTACTTTCGTATAACTCTCCTTGATAAAATTCAAGTCCCTGTGTATAGGCATTTTTATCGTGAGGATAGGAATTGATGAGTTTGTAGGTGTAGATGTCAGGAGATTTGTCTGCAAAGACAGTAAATTGTTCTCGGATGGAAAACGGCTTATCTCCAACTTTGAAATTTGCCACCAAACGATGGTTGCCAAGACTCTCTATAATAGCAAAATTCTTGTTCACGGGGCTACCATTTAAAGAAAAATAAAGGTCTTTTAGACTGTGATCTTTATTGTTGGTCAGACTATAAAATAGGGTATCACCTATGATGAGTTTGTTATTGCTGTTGTTGGTAGATAAAGAAAAGTGCCCAGGGGCGATTGAGCTACAGGCAGAAAATAAAATAAGGAGAAAAAAAACGAGAATTCTCATAATATTGCAATTGATAACGAAATTATTCAATAATTATTGAATAAGAAAATCCGAATCAGGTTATATTTGCACCGGGTAAGTTCTACACAACCAGCTCCTGCCAAATCCCCCAGGGTGGGAACACAGCAAGGGTAGGCGGTTGTAGCGGTGTGATGTAGGTCGCTTACCCTTTTTTATCATATTCAATGCAAGTTGTACTAATTACAGGTGGATCTTCAGGGATCGGAAAGGCAACAGGCGAGCTGCTACAATCCAACGGCTATGCCGTTATTGGTACCAGCCGTTATCCAGACCACTATACAGACCATCCTTTTCCTTTGATTCAAATGGACTTGCACGATGCAATATCGATACAAAAAGCAGTAGAAAGCGTGGTTTCTCAATATGGTGCCATACACGTACTTGTCAACAATGCAGGAAAAGGAATAGCTGGGCCCATAGAAGAAACCCCTCTTGATGAAATCCGTAGTGTTTTTGAAACAAACCTAGTCGGTGCGACGGCTGTTATTCAATCTGTAATCCCTATCATGCGGACACAAAGTGAAGGCAAAATTATCAATATTACTTCCATAGCTGGTTATTCTGGTTTGCCCTTTCGGGCTGTGTATTCAGCAACGAAAAGTGCACTGCATATGCTAACAGAAAGCCTTCGGCTTGAGCTTAAGCCAACCAATATCCAGTGTTGCACACTTGCGCCTGGAGACGTGGCAACCAATATTTCGAAGGGCAGATATCATGTGCCAGTTAAGAAAAACTCTCCTTATCATGCGATTTACGGAGCTGTCAGAAATGATATGGATGCACATGTGAATGATGGTGTTTCGGCCAAAACTGTTGCGATTTCTATAAATCGTCTTATCGAAAAAAATAAACTCAAACCCCACTATACTGTCGGGCCTTTTTTACAGCGCTTTTCTATATATTTAAAAGCCTATTTAACAGCAAAAATCTATGAGTTTATTCTCAGTAAATTTTATAAAATCTAATCAACAAACAAAATGAAGTTTTTTATCGATACTGCCAATC
>CACAZM010000036.1 GCA_902536935.1 uncultured Bacteroidota bacterium
ACAAGACCCACTCCAGATGGTGTGCCAGTAAACAATATATCACCAATTTTGAGGGTGAAATAACGCGATACATGACTGATAATTTCATCAATGCCCCACATCATATTGGCAGTGGTGTCGTTTTGAACGACCGCACCGTTTTTTGTCAACTGGAATTGAAGGTCATTGATATTCGGAAATTGGGACTTGTCAAACCATTGACCAATATAGGCGGCGCCATCAAAAGACTTGGCCTTTTCCCATGGCAACCCTTTGGCTTTGAGTTCGCTTTGCAGGTCTCGAGCAGTAAAGTCCAGTCCCAGTCCAATTTCATCATAATACTTGTGTGCAAATTTGGTTTTTATATGCTTGCCAATGCGGTTGATTTTGACAAGGACCTCCACCTCATGGTGAATTTCGTTGGAAAAATCAGGAATAAAAAACGGTTGACCCTTTTGCCCCAAACACGAGTCGGGCTTCATAAAAATGACAGGCGCATTTGGGCGATCGTTTTGGAGTTCTTCGATATGCTTTGCGTAATTACGCCCGACACAAATGAGTTTCATCAGGACTGATTTAGGGTTTTTAGTCGAATAGCAGTCAGCACCTTTTTAGTGTAGAGTGGAAAATCTGCTTCCAAAAGCCATCCGAAATAGCCTGGTTCTTTTTCAAGAACCTCAACAACGGTCTTTCCCTTGTGCTTTCCAAATCCAAATATGGGTTTGTTTTCTTTATTGGTTCGGATATATCCTGCAAAATCCACACTGTTATGACGTGTGGTAAACTGACTCAGCATGTCCACATCGTTTTCCAAATCGTCATAGCGTTCGATTTGTGCTTTGAGCACCTCAAAAGTGGCTTTGGCGTCTGCACTTGCACTGTGTGCATTGTCGAGGTCTTTGTCACAATAAAAGCGATAAGCAGCTGTTAATGTGCGTTGTTCCATTTTATGAAAAACGGTTTGCACATCTACCGTTTTGTGTTTTTTAAAATCGACATCGATGTCCGCACGCAGCATTTCCTCTGCCAGTAATGGAATATCAAATCGATCGGAATTGTAACCCGCCAAATCAGCCCCTTTAAACCATGTGTAGATTTCTGCAGCGATTTCTTTAAAAATAGGGGCATTCGCGACCTTATCATTGGTGATGCCATGTACGGCTGTCGCCTCTTCTGGAATAGGCATACCCGGATTGACAAGCCAAGTGTTATCTTGTTCAGAACCATCTGGAAATGCCTTTAAAATCGAAATTTCAACAATCCGATCTTTAGCAATGTTGACACCAGTTGTCTCTAGGTCAAAAAAACAAATTGGTCGTTTTAATTGTAACTGCATATTATAATTGTTTTGAACTGTCCCAATTCTCAATTCGATGTTTTAATGCTTTGATAAACAAACCACCCATTGCGCCGTTGATGATACGGTGGTCATAGCTGTGGGAAAGGATCATTTTGCGCCGTATCCCTATAAAATCACCTTTATCAGTTTCGACCACTGCAGGTACTTTTCGAATCGCTCCTAAGGCTAGGATTCCCAGTTGGGGCTGATTGATAATCGGTGTTCCCATCAAACTATCAAACATTCCAACATTGGTAACCGTATAGGTGCCGTCTTGAACATCATCTGGCTGAAGTGTTCCTTCACGAGCGCGCTTGGCCAAGTCATTCACCCTTTTGGTAAAACCCACCAAGCTCAATTGGTCCGCGTTTTTAACGACTGGAACAATCAGATTTCCGTCTGACAATGCAGTCGCCATCCCAAGGTTGATATTGCGTTTATGAATAATTTGATTTCCCTCTAAGGAAGAGTTGAGCAAGGGAAAATCACGTAACACTTGGGCTGTAAGCATCATAAAAATTGGGGTGAATGTGATTTTTTCTCTCTCACGCTGAAAAAAGGATTGTTTGATCCCCTCTCTCCAATCCCACAGCTCAGTGACATCGACTTCGATAAACGACTGTACGTGTGCCGAAGTTTGTAAACTTTGATGCATGTGATCCGCAATCAGTTGCTCCATACGAGACAACACTCTAGTTCCACCACTTTCTGGTTTAGGAGTTGATGTGATTTGAGCTGATGCCTGTTTGGGGTTGGGCAGAGAACTACGTGATTGTAAAAATTGCAATATATCTTTTTTGGTCACGCGTCCATTTTTGCCAGTACCGGGGATTTGTTGCAACTCTGCTTCCGTTAGACCTTCCTTTTTGGCAATACTCTTTACTAATGGAGAAAAATAAGTGTCTCCGCTTGAGGTTTGTACTGCTGGGGTTGGCGGTACGAGTATTTCTTTTGCTTTTCTTTCCAAGAAGCCTCCTTTGATCACAGTGGGTTCAGGGATTTCAGCTGGTCTTTCTTCGGGCTCTTCAACTTCGGGAAGTTCTTCCGATGTTTCGATGATGGCAAGGGGCTCTCCGACACGAACCACCTGATTTTCATCCACCAGTTTTTTGAGGAGTTTTCCAGATATTTCGGAAGGCACTTCGGAGTCAACTTTATCGGTAGCAATTTCGACAATGGCATCATCAGCTTCGATGATATCGCCTTCGTTTTTAAGCCATTGGGTAACGGTTGCCTCGTCGACACTTTCACCCATAGCAGGTAGTAACAATTTATACTCAGCCATGCCGCAAAATTACGAATTTAAACGATGCTTATTTCCGATTTATTTTTGGATTTTTTGATGATTGCTCCAGAGCCCCTAGAAAGCACATCACTGCTACCTATAATTCGTTTGTTGTCGGCAGAGATAAACTTGTAGATGTATCGCGTTTGATGAAGTTGCATAAAGCTGATCACTTCGTTCCATTGTATTGACCGCATATCAAACACAATTCCTGTTAATCCATTGGTCTCAACTTGCAAAATCTCAAGAAGACTCTGACATTGCTTCATGCTGGGAAATATA
>CACAZM010000037.1 GCA_902536935.1 uncultured Bacteroidota bacterium
TTTGATATCCAAGATGTGGGTGTGCGATTCTTTACCTATCTATCCACCCTTCATTTGGTTATGGAAGCATGCGCAGATGCGAAGATTCCTGTAATTGTATTAGATCGACCCAATCCAAATGCGCATTATGTGGACGGTCCCATAATGGAAGAGGAAAACCAAAGTTTTTTGGGTAAAATTCCCATTCCTCTCGTTTATGGAATGACAATTGGCGAATATGCCAAAATGCTGGTTGGACAAGGGTGGCTTGATACCAAGAAAAAGCTGTCCTTAGTGGTAATCCCCATAGCGAATTATACACATCAAACAACCTATGAGCTTCCCATTCGACCCTCTCCAAACCTACCCAATGCGCAGTCAGTGATGCTTTATCCAAGTTTGGGATTATTTGAAGGAACTACCGTCAATGCAGGCCGTGGGACATCCCATCCTTTTCAACAGTTTGGGGCTTCATTTTTAGATGCTACACACTTTATACATCGTTATACTCCCACTTCTATGCCTGGTGCTTCGAACCCAAAGGAAAAAGAAAAAGAATGTTATGGGCTAGACTTGAGAAATCATCCAAGTTTGGACCGAGTCAATATCGAATGGATAATACAAGCATATAGAAATAGTCATGAGCCACAACAATTTTTCTTAGACCCAGGGTTTAGGCGTCATGCTGGTACAACGTCCCTACAATTACAAATTAAAGAAGGAATGAGTGCCTCTGAGATTAGGGACAGTTGGCTATCAGATATTCAAGATTTTTTTAAAATCAGAGAGAAATATCTTATATATCCATAGTGGGCTTTTTGTAGGGCTGAAATGGCTGCTTCAATAAACTTTGTATTGAACTATTTTCTTTTTCGTCAGGGAACACATCAACGCCATAAATGATTTTCTCAGGTGCGAGATACATATAAGTCCCCAAGAATCGATCCCAAATGGAAAAGATATTTCCATAGTTTGAGTCGGTGTATGGAAGTACATAGTGATGATGGGTTTTATGCATATTTGGAGATACGATAAAATAACTCAAAAGCATATCTAATCGTAGCGGTAACTTGATATTTGCATGATTAAATTGGCTAAACAAAACAGACAAGGATTGGTAAAGCATCACGATACCGATAGGTAGTCCAATTAGAAAAACACCTAGGGTTGTAAATACAAAACGAACAACACTCTCCAAAGGATGATGGCGATTGGCTGTTGTGGTATCCACATGATGGTCAGAATGATGAACAAGGTGAATCATCCAAAGGGGCTTTACCTTGTGTTCTGTCCAATGTGCGAGATAGGCTCCGACAAAATCGAGCAACATAACCCCCAGAATCACATAAAGCCAAAGTGGCATTTCAACGGCGTTAAGCAGACCAAATTGGTTAGCAGTTACCCAGTCGGCAGTACGCAATAGGATAAACGCCAATGAAAAATTGACGAAAATAGTTGTTAGGGTAAAGAAAAAATTGGGAAGAGCATGCTTCCACTTTTTATATTGAAAACGAGAAAGAGGCAATACCCCTTCAAACAACCAAAAAAGTGTTATCCCACCAACAACTATGATGCTCCTGTGAGCGGAAGGTATACTTTCAAAGTAATTAATTATAAATTCCATTGCGGTAATTTATTCAGTTTAAACTTAGTAAAAATTATAGACACTAAATGACTATAAATCAAAACCTTCGATTCTTTAGGGAATATTCATATACTTGTGTGTCTGTAACGACGCCTTCCATTTGGGGTTTTGAAGTACATAGTCCACAATATCTGGGATGACCTGCTCTCGTCTGCTCCACTCGGGCTGTAGAAAGAGCTTACAGTTGGGTTGTACTTTATCTGCTTGTTCTTCGGCAAAATCAAAATCGCTTTGGTTATAAACGATGATTTTGAGTTCATCGGCGACTTTATAGATTGAATCAAGGGGTAGCATTCGCTTTTTTGGAGAAAGACAAATCCAGTCCCAATGACCAGAGAGTCGATATGCCCCAGAAGTTTCAATATGGGTCGCTAGCTTTTCATTTTGTAGCCCTTCTGTCAGAGGTGTCATATTCCACATCAATGGCTCGCCACCAGTCACAACAATTGTATCCGAATATTGTTTTGCTTGTTGAATGATGGTCGAAATTTCAGTTGGTGGGTGCTTTTCAGCATCCCAACTTTCTTTTACGTCACACCAATGACAACCGACATCACATCCACCAACACGAACAAAATAGGCGGCACTTCCTTTGTGATAGCCCTCACCCTGTATGGTGTAAAAAGCTTCCATCAAAGGCACAACCAGACCTTTCTTTAGGGCATTTTTCATACGTCAGCGTGTCGAGTGTACGCCAAATAGGTATTTTGAAGAAGCATCGCAATTGTCATAGGTCCAACACCCCCGGGTACAGGGGTGATAAAACTTACTTTATCCTTCACACGCTCATAATCAACATCCCCTGTAATTATATATCCTTTGGGGTGAGATGCGTCAGGAACTCGCGTGATGCCAACATCGATAATAATCGCGGTTTCTTTGACCATATCTTCTTTTAAAAAATTGGGAACCCCAAGAGCAGAAATAACAATATCCGCCTTTTTGGTTATGGCAGCCAAATTTTTCGTTCGGCTATGCGTCAGAGTTACTGTGGCATTCCCTGGTGAGGACTTACGACTTAACAAAATACTCATGGGCCGACCTACAATATGACTTCGCCCGATAACTACAGCGTGCTTTCCAGAAATATCAATATCATATCG
>CACAZM010000038.1 GCA_902536935.1 uncultured Bacteroidota bacterium
CGAATGGATAGGAAGTACATTTTTTTTAAATTTGTACCACTAAAAACAATACGATGAAGAAACTATCTCTATTATTATTGATCATACCTTTTTTGGGATTTGGACAGACAACTCATTACTATGATTGGGGGTATAATAAAGCCAATCAACAAATTAATATTGAATTGGGCGATACAGTTGAATGGACTTGGGTTGGAGGTGGTAATCACAATTTAGTTTCAACTTCCGGAATAGAATCTTTTAATAGCGGGTATGGAGGTGCAGGTAAAACATTCTCTTATACATTTAATTCTGAAGGGTCAACAAACTATGTTTGCACTCCTCATTCAGGAAATATGTATGGTACTGTAAATGTTTCAAACTCACTTAGCTTAAGTCCTGATATAAATAACAAGCATATTAAGATTTATCCAAATCCTACAACTTCAATAGTTAAACTACAAGGCGATAAAGAATACTATATCGAAGTTTACACTCTACAAGGCAAAAAGGTAATGGCGCTTACAGGAAACACCATTGATATGTCGCACTTATCCTCTGCTACTTACATAGTTAAAGCGCTTGACAAAGTAGAGAACGAAGAAGTGAGTTATAAGGTTGTAAAGAATTAAAATGAAAAAAAGGGAAGCTATTCTAATTGTAATTGCAGTTATTGTTACGGCATTAGCCTATTTTAGTAGTAAACAAACTGAAAAAAGAGTTCAGGAATTCATAGAACAAAAAGAATCCAAAGAAGATCAAAAACTTAAATTTGTACCACTAAAAACAATACGTCTATAAGTATCAGTTTTTATTTTTTAAAAGATCTCTTATTTCAGTTAATAAAACAATGTCTATTGGAGTGGACACTTTTGTTTCTTTAATATCTTCTGACTTTCTTTTTAAAGAATTAAAGAACTTAATGACAATAAAAATAGTGAACCCAACTATTAAAAAATCAACTAAGGTATTTATAAATAAACCATAATGTAGAGCAACTTCATCAATGTTTTCTGCAGGACTTCGAAGAACAATTTTTTTATCTTCAAAGTTAACTCCATCTGAAAGTAATGAAAGTGGGGGTAGCAAAACATTTTTAACAAGTACGTCGATTACAGAATTAAATGATGCCCCAATAACAATTCCAACTGCCATTTCAATCATATTCCCTTTAACAGCAAACTCTTTAAATTCTTTTAAAATTTTCATATTTAATTTTTAAGCAAAATTAATGTGTGCTATGAAATTATGGAAGTTTTACAGCTTTAAAAAGACACGTCAATTATTTAATTACTTAAATTAGTACCACTAAAAACAATACTATGAAGAAAATATTATTTCTATTTACTACACTATTATTAATCTCATGTTCAAATGAAGTTGCAACTAACGATACTGTTGGTGAATGGTATCAAGGCGACTTAATGGGTAAATCTTTTAAACTTGGTGAACAAAAGAATATTGATTTGATTAAAAAAGCAGGGCAATATTATAATAATATGGACGCTGAAAACTTAACTTCACTTTTTTCTGATGATGCTAAAATATATACATATCAAGGCGATATGCTTTCAGTAGACTTACAGCTGTATGAATCATATTTTTCATCTTTAGATTCTTTAGAATGGACACCACACGGAATGTCAACACAAACAATTGAAGACAACTCGATTGCAGTGGTATCTATACCATCAACAGACAAGAGGTATTTTAAAGATTCAGAAAACGAAGAATGTTTCTTATTTGAGCGATTTTGGATAGTTGATGGTAAGATTAAGACAATCGTGCAGTATAGAAGAAACTCACCCACTAACTATGACACTTTTTCCTTTTAAATTAGTAACACTAAAAACAATACAATGAAGAAATTGTTTTTTAAAAACCAAAACAATGCTGAAAGAACAGCAAGATTTATTATTTCTATTTTTTTATTGCCCGCGCCTTTTATTTATGAATGCGATCCTTTTTCAATAACCCAAGGAATTATTGGGGGTGTATTACTTTTCAATGCAATTTCAGGGACATGTGTAATATATCAGCTGTTGGGAGCAAATACATGTAATATTAACTAAAAGCAACACGATGAAGAAACTTTATATCATTTTATTACAAACTCTGAGCTCAAAAAGAGATTTAAGGTACTTGACCATATGAGTATATATTACCTAATTTTAGGTTCATATGCACCTGTTTGCCTAATAACACTGTATGATTACTCAGGTATTGGAATATTTATAACTGTGCTAATTTTATCTATCATAGGAACAATAAAGAAATTGTTTTTTACAGGCAAGTATGAATTTATCTCTCTATTGTTATACTTAGCTATGGGTTGGCTAATAATTTTTGATATAAACTCTCTATTTAGATTGATTGATTCTAATGCCGAATTATTATTGATACTTGGTGGGGTATCTTATTCCTTCGGGGTTATATTCTATGCTTTTAGTAGTATAAAATATTTTCACTCCATTTGGCATCTATTTGTATTAACAGGCTCTGTATTACATTACTTTATGATATTATATTATATAATTTAAACCATAGGCATATCTTCTTCTTTCAGCTCTGCTAAACTTTATTT
>CACAZM010000039.1 GCA_902536935.1 uncultured Bacteroidota bacterium
CTTGAACAGAACCTATAAAATGAAGCAAGCATATTTGTCACCACGTTACACAACCGATGTACGTGATGTGATTCGTGTGCATTAAATATTAAAGAAAACAGGTTTGGAAAAAGAAGGAGGACTACACTTCTTCACTCCCGATACTTCGGGAAAAGGGGTGTGGTTAGCAGAAGAAGGCGTGTCGGCGGGGTTTCCGTCGCCAGCTGATGATTTTAAGGAAACACGTATTAGCTTAGATAAGGTGGCTGTCAAAAACGAAGCTGCTACTTTTTATGCGCGGGTAGCTGGTCAGTCCATGACCGGAGCTGGTCTAGACGATGGTGATTTGCTGGTCATTGACCGTAGCTTGGAACCCCAAGATGGAAAAATCGCAATCTGCCTAATCGATGGAGATTTTACTGTCAAGCGTCTTAAAGTTGAGAAGGACTGCGTATGGCTATTAGCTGAAAACAAACGCTATAAGCCCATACAAGTAACAGAAGAAAACGAGTTGATGATTTGGGGTATAGTGACCCATGTGCTTAAGGCGCTTTGACAACAATTCGCTTATTCACTACAGACTGATGAAAGACAAATCGTAAAAAGTAAATTCCAGATGTTATAGGCATTTTGATTCGCTCAGCTTTAATAGGGAAATGGCTAATTTGCTTGCCTTGGACATTGTAAAGCGCAATTGTATTGGCATTGATACTTGGGGGAATATCAATATAACTGGTTTGAACAGGGTTAGGGATAAACAATTTGAAATTTGTTTGTGCTGTAGGATTAGAGAGTGAACTATTCCATGCTGCTTGCTGTTGGTCGCCCCAAATATAATCCACAAGTTCTGGGTGATCAATAAATGGATTTCGATTGCCTTGGTAACTATAAATCACATCGTTTCGATTCCGTTCAAAATCATCAACAGGATCCATTTCGTGCCACTCGAGTAGAGTCGAACGTACCCCATGACGTGGGAGCTTACTAGTTACAGAAAGAATGTTTTCAGTCATCTCTAAATCCAATTCTCCGCTGTCGCCCTCATAACGAACATCCATGTAAAAAATAATACGTGCAACATCTCCTTTATCCTCATCTCGAGGTTCGAAAACAAGTGCAGAACCACTATATAAATTTCCATAGATTAGTTCACAACTATTACTTGTACAATTGTCAAAACTATAGTTTGTCCTTGTTGAATTAACCTGCACATTACTAGCTCTAAGGTTATGTACATCAGTGCCTTCTCCGATTTCAGTACCAAAATCACCTCTAGACTTAGCCCATACATGCTCCCGGTTCCAACCACTCCCGCCATTGTACTCCTGAGGACCATTAACAGATTCTCTGGTGTAGACTAGAATTACATTATTTGAATTTGAAGGATCAGCATCTGATTCTTGTAAAATATCCCAAGTGTCTGTAGAGCTACTAGTGTAAGGAAATTCAATATGATCATCAATAATATTATGCAAAGCTGACCTGAGGGCCTGATCAGATTTGTTTTCAGCAGTATTGTAATATCCGTTTGGAACTTGAGCCTGCAGAGAAGTAAATAAGCTGAATGCGGTTAAACTTGTATAAAAACTGATCCTCAAAAACTATTGTTTTAAAAAGAGTACATCATCAACAAAATAACCTCCATCAAGAGAAGTGTCATTTCCAGAACCAACATACTTAAAAGCAACATATAAGTTGCCAGAATAACTCGATACATCAACTAATCCAACATCTTGAAAAGCATACCATGAAATATCTTCCCCTGGAATGGTGACATTAATTTTGTCCCAATTTGCAGCTAAAACATCACTGCCATCAAAGTCAGTTGACACAAATACTTCAAGAGTGTTATTTACCTCATCATCAAGGTGGTGTTGAGCAAGTTTAAAATTTATGTAAGCACTTGTTACGTTAGTCAAGTCAAATGCTGGTGTAACGAGCCAACCAATGTTCACATCGTCTCCAGTTCTAAATCCACTAAATTCAACATACCCATTACCTCCGTAAAATTGTTCAGTCCATAATTCTCCGCCTACTTCGGCATAATTTATCCATCCAGGATAATCAAAATCTGAGTTATCAACTACATTATCAAATGTTTCATCAAGTACTTTTTCAAAATCATCAATATTTAAAAGGGAACAAGATTCTCCAGTTAGATTAACGTCATTAATTGAGTTTAACATTAATACTAGATCATCTCCATTATATGTTTTACTAACGATTCCGCTTATGGTTCCAGTACCAGCCGGGAGAAGGTTTTGTTTAAAATTTGCAAATGCACTTGTTTCTAGGATAAATGAGGCTTTTCCGAAACCTTCACAGGCTTCAAGATTACGTTGAGTATCATACGAATCATTTGGATCAACAAAGGGTTTGCCTACCTGACTGGAAACAACACTTACGTCAGTAATTTGAACCTTAATACCAATATGAGCATCCGATATTTCAGAAAATTTTACTGACAAAGGAGTAAGTTCTGAAGTAGTAGAGGAACGAAGGATGTGATTTTTTACAACAGCTTCTCTAATATTAGCTATTCGATTTTGTCCAGCATCTAAC
>CACAZM010000040.1 GCA_902536935.1 uncultured Bacteroidota bacterium
TATTTGTGGTTAGATGGTTACAAGCCTACTGCCAATTTACGTGGAAAAACAAAAATAATTGAAAATTTTAGTGGTGAACTAAAAGACGTCCCAATGTGGGGCTTTGATGGTAGTTCAACATTACAAGCTGTAACAGGTTCGTCGGATTGTTTATTAAAGCCTGTGGCCATTTATCCTGACCCTGCTAGACGCAACGGTTTTTTGGTAATGACAGAGGTTTTAAACCCTGATGGTAGCCCACATGAATCAAATGGTAGAGCTACAATCGATGATGATGACGATGACTTTTGGTTTGGTTTCGAACAAGAATATTTTTTATGGGATCCTGAAACAAACCTTCCACTTGGTTTCCCCAAAGACCAAACCCCACAAGGTCAGTTCTATTGTTCGGTCGGAGGAGCGAATGCCTTTGGACGAGAAATTATGGATCGTCACCTTGATTTATGTCTTGATGCAGGCATAAATGTTGAGGGTACTAATGCGGAAGTTGCACCAGGTCAATGGGAATATCAGACATTCGCTGAAGGAGCAGCAAAAGCAGGTGATGAAATGTGGGTAGCCAGATATATCCTTGAAAGACTAGCTGAAGAATATGGATTAGCTATTGAATACCATCCTAAACCACTTGGTGCAACTGATTGGAATGGCTCTGGTATGCATGCAAACTTTTCAAATTCAACCTTGAGAACATGTGGCTCAAAAGAAACTTATGATAAAATTTGTGAAGCATTTAGACCTGTAGTTAAAGAACATATTGAAGTTTACGGAGCTTATAACGATCAGAGGTTAACTGGAGAGCATGAAACCCAATCAATAGACCAATTTAGCTATGGAGTTTCTGATAGAGGGGCATCAATACGAATACCAATTATGACTGTTGAAAAGGGTTGGAAAGGTTGGTTGGAAGATAGAAGGCCAGCATCGAATGGAGATCCCTATAAAATTGCTGCTAGAATTATCAAAACTGTCAAATCAGCAAAGTTGTAAATTCCAACTTAAATTACTATTAATCAAAGCACTCTTTACGAGTGCTTTTTTTATGTTAGAGTTTTAGCAATAAAAATAGTGTAAACAAATATTAAAATTAAACCATCTCGCCAATGCAGTTCCATTTTCTTAGGAATGAAAACTAGTAATAAAATTAATAAGGATATAAAAATCATAAAATTAATATCAAAATCAAGTAGTCTGTAGTCGTTGACCACTATTGGATTTATTAAAGCTGTAATCCCTAAAACGCACATAATATTGAATAGATTTGAACCTAATAAGTTTCCTAAAGAAATTGCATTTTCTTTTTTCAAAACTGCAACTAAACAAGCAGCAAGTTCAGGAATACTGGTACCAACTGAAACAACTGTAATTCCAATGACCCTTTCGCTTACACCAATATGATATGCAATAGAAATTGATCCATCAACTAGAATATCGGATCCAAAGGATAATAATATACTCCCAAATAAACAATATAAAAAAATGAAAGCCCAGCTTAAATTAGTTGTTATGTTACTGTCTTGAAAATCCTTTTTCCCCCGTACTAAGACTAAGTAAACAGTATATACAATTAAAATAAACAGAAAAATAATTCCCTCATAAAATGAAATATTCGCATCTTGAATGAATGTCCATAAAAGAACAGACGCTATGAACATCATTGGCCAATCGGATTTATAAAAACTATCAGAAATTTTAATTCTTGTGAATAACAAGATGATTGCTAAAACAAAACCTAAATTAGCAATATTAGATCCAACTATGTTTCCAAGTGCTAAGTCTGGATAGCCAAGAGTTGCTGATCTTACACTTACAATAAGCTCAGGAAGAGAAGTTGCAAATGACACAATTGTCATTCCAATAACAATTTTTGAAATTTTAAACTTATTAGATGCTGCGACTGCTGAACGCAATAGTAGATCTCCACCAAAAATTAGAGCAATTAATCCGCCTATAATTTTTAAGATCTCAATTAACATCCTACTAAGATATAATAAGATAATTTGTAATTTTATCTATTATGAAAATCTTTTTTAAAATAATTGCGACTTTAAATAAAATAATTTTTCCAAGTTTTTCAAAAAAGGGAATTGAACTTTCAAATGCTTCTCGATTTCAATTAATTATTTTGAGCTGGAGAGCTTATATAACAAAACGTGCTTTGTAAAATCAATTTAATAAAAAAAGGGTTTCATGTGTAAGCATAAAACCCTTATTATTATGATTTTAAAAAATTTAAATAGAATATTCAACCCCGCGGTACATCCCTTTCGAGGCTAAATTATTTTTTCTATTTAAATTATTCAATGTATATTTTACTCCTCTATATACACCTTCAAGTTGTGAGGGTGAATTTTTGGAAGTAATATCCGAAATGTTATAAGAAACACCTCTGTAAGTGTTTTGATTTTTGTTTTTATGATCACTCATACATCTAATTTATTAAAGTCAAACATATGCAACGATTTTTTCGGATGCGTTCACTCCACCCGCGACTATATTATTAATCCCAGTCTACACGGGATA
>CACAZM010000041.1 GCA_902536935.1 uncultured Bacteroidota bacterium
ATGTTCATCAGTCCATTCCCAGGCATGTTTGAGAAATTCCTCGCGGGTCAAATCTTCTTTTTTGACACCCTGATCAGCTAATTTCTGAACCACTTTCGCTTCAGTAGCAATGGACGCATGGTCAGTTCCAGGAACCCAACAGGCATTCATACCAAGCATACGCGCACGCCTTATAAGTACATCTTGCAACGTATTGTTCATCATGTGTCCCATATGCAAAACGCCTGTTACATTTGGCGGAGGTATTAAGATTGTATAGGGTGTTCGAGAGTCGGGTTCAGAACGAAAATAATGGTTTGCTAGCCAATAAGCATACCACTTTTCAGCGATTTGATTGGCATTGAATATGTTGGAAGAACCCATGAAAAGGTGCATTATTCGATTGAGTCACAAAAGTAGCTAAGAAGAATTGATAAAAAAAGCCATTGATAATCTGAAATAGATTTTTGTATATTTAACCAAAAGAAAGAAACCATGAGGTTCATCAAATTTTTTATCTCGTTTCTGTTGTGTTTCTCATACACAAATGGATTTGCACAAGCTGAAATCACTTTCGAGTCGGAGGTGGTTGATTACGGCACGATCGAAAAAGGAGATGATGGGGTTCGTGAATTCAAGTTTACCAACACGGGCTCATCCCCTTTGTACATTACTAAGGTTCGATCGTCCTGTGGCTGTACAATTCCCAAAAAACCTACCGATTCCATAATGCCAGGAGTTGAAGAGGTGATTGAAGTGAAATACGACACCAATCGAGTCGGGCCAATCCGCAAAACCATCACGGTGAGTTCCAACGCTGTAAGACCATTAGTGGCCTTGCAAATCAAGGGCACAGTCGAGGAACCAGAAGAAGAATAAATTTTCACCGCTTTTCAGCATTACACCACCGTCGATTCGGGCTAAATTTTGCATATTTGCAGTCAAAATTAGCAGATGCCGAAAATTTCGTTGAAAGGGATGAAACTGCCCACCTCACCAATTCGAAAATTATCGAAACATGCCGAGGAAGCCAAAGCGAAAGGAATTGAGGTTATTCACCTCAATATTGGTCAACCTGACATTCAAACACCCGCTAAAGCGTTAGATGCGATCAAGTCGTTTGACCAAAACGTATTGGTATATGGTCCATCTGAGGGGTCTTTGGTATATCGCCAGAAGATGTGCTCTTACTATGCCAAACACAATATTGAGGTTGAGCCAGAGAATATTTTAGTTACAACTGGAGCGAGCGAAGCCATCATCATGACTTTGGATTGCATTACAAATGAGGGAGATGAACTCATCATTCCAGAGCCATTTTACGCCAATTATGACACCTTTGCAGCTGCTTGTGGCGTCAATGTTATCCCTGTATCCTCCTCCATTGATAGTCATTTTTCGTTGCCATCAATGGATGAAATTGAAGGTAAAATCAATGACAAAACAAGAGCAATTTTAATTTGCAACCCAAACAATCCAACTGGGTATGTATATACCCACAAAGAACTGAACGATCTAGCTTATCTTGTTAAAAAATACGATATCTTTTTAATTGTCGATGAGGTCTATCGTGAGTTTGTTTATGATGGTGCAATACACTATTCGGTACTCACGATTCCAGGACTCGAAGAACATGCGATCCTCGTGGACTCCATGTCAAAACGATACAGTATGTGTGGCGCAAGAATTGGGTGTTTAGTGTCCAAAAACAAAGCTGTTATGGAAGCTGCCCTCAAGTTTGCACAATCTCGTCTATCTCCTCCGACTTTAGGCCTTCATGCCTCTGAAGCTGCCATGGATGAGCCACTTCGTTATCTTAAAGAAGCTACAGCTACCTACCTTAAAAGAAGAAATACACTGGTTCAAGCATTACAACAAGTGCCAGGAATCACTGTCAGCATGCCTCGCGGTGCGTTTTACTGCTTGGTACAACTCCCTGTTGAGGATACAGATGAATTTGCAAAATGGTTATTGACTTCTTACAACCACAACGGAAAAACAGTTATGGTAGCTCCCGCATCAGGATTTTATGGGGATCGTCATATCGGTAAATCTTTGATTCGAATTGCTTTTGTACTCGATATAGAAAAGCTTAAAGAAAGTGCCCTCATACTTGAGGGTGCCTTGCATGCCTATCCACACACCCTGACATCAAAATTAAGCCAATGATCAAACAAGGCGTTTCACTTAAAACCTATAACAGTTTCGGAGTAGACGCAGAAGCTTCCTTATTTGCCGTTGCAAAAACTATTAAAGACTTACAATCCATACTCAAAGATCAGCGCTTTACCTCTGCCTGGATTTTAGGGGGTGGCAGCAATACATTGTTTTGTGACACCCCCAAACACCCAATCATTCACCTTGCAA
>CACAZM010000042.1 GCA_902536935.1 uncultured Bacteroidota bacterium
ATCTCTTACAGATACTATTACTGATCTTTCGGGCGCTGCATTAAGTCTTCAAAGTGGTCCAACCTACATTACTGGAGGTACTTCTTTTGCCTCAACGACGATAATGGCTGTTGATGATGTGATTGTTTATGAAGCAGTATTTGAAATTAATCAGCAAGCGATCAATGCTGGTGGTGTTTCCAATACAGCAGAGGCCAGTGTAACAACCCCTTCACAAGATAGCTTAACAGCTACGAGTAATACTGTCAATACACCAATCAGCTCAACAGCTAGTTTAGAGGTAAACAAAACAGCGACAATTAATGACAACGGTGATGGAGTAAATGGATTAAGCGATCTTATTGAATATACCATAACAGTTGAAAACACAGGGGATATTGCTCTTGAAAATCTTACGATAATAGACGTCATAACTGATAATATAGGCAATTCATTATCACTTGTCTCAGGACCGTTCTTTGCAGGATCAACAGCCAACTCAGCAGAAGGTAAGCTAAAAGTTGGAGAAGTGGCAAGTTATAAAGCCTACTATATTATTACTCAGCAAGCAGTAGATACAGGTGGAGTGGTCAATAATGTCAATGCAACTGCCAATGTGCCAGGAAGCACAAGCATTGTGAGCGACGACTTGGATACGCCGACAACAACAACCATCACAGAGGACCCTGAAATAGAAGTGATCAAAACTGCAATTATCTCTGACAATGGGGATGGAGTAACAGGTCTTGGCGATACAATCGATTATACGATTCGTATCTCAAACACTGGAAATGTTACGCTTAATTCATTGACGCTTATAGATACTATTACTGATGCAACGGGAGTTGCCTTAGCTTCCTCACCACTTGTAACAAGTTTTGTGAGTAGCGATCAAAACTCTACAGCAGGTAATCTAGCTGTCGGTGAAACAGCAACGTATACGACCTCTTATGTTATCGATCAAAATGCAGTTGACTCGGGTGGGGTTCTAAATAGTGTAACAGCAGATGTTAGCAGTCCAGCAGGTACTTCAATCTCTGATATGAGTGATGATGGAGATTCGACGACTGATACAGACGCAGACGTAGACAACGACCCAACAAATGATCCAACTTACACAAGCATAGAAGCATCGCCATCTTTTACACTGAGCAAGGTTGTTGCAAATATCATTGATGAGGGTGATGGATATAATGGCACCGACGATGTGATTGAATACCTCATCACAGCCACTAATACTGGTAATGTGACACTCACACTTGACAGTTTAGTTGATGTTCTAACAGATGGTGCTAATAACAACCTGACACTCACAACAGCACCTACCTTTAATGCTGGAACAACCCTTGAGGTAGGTGAGACATTAAGCTTTACAGCAGATTATCTAATTGCATCTGCAGCAGCAGATACAAAACTGATTCGAAACACAGTTAGTATAACAGTTTCTGGACCATCATCAACAACGATTACACTTACTGATGCAGTTGATGTAGTCACCGGAGCTGAGGCTTCCATGAAAGTCGTAAAGACTTGGGAATTGTCATCTGATCTTGACAGCGATGGGATTGTTGATGAGGGAGACACCATACGCTTTATAGTGAGTGTAAAGAACATAGGAAATGTTGATGTTACTGGAATTACACTCGAAGACACCTTTATTGATGGTGGTGGTAATGCTGTATCATTTAATGGTGGGACAACTACTGAACCAAGACCTCTCAATTTTATAGGCTCAACTCAGTCTTCGTCCGAGGGAAGTTTGTTCGTGGGTGAAACAGCCACTTATGATGCTCTATACACGGTAAGTACAACAGTATTTGATACAGGGCTGGTGTCCAATACTGTTACAGCAATTGGTTATGCGCAAGGGGCTGAGATAAGAGATGTCTCAGATGACGGAGATGATTTGGATGGTAATACAGAAAACGACCCAACACGCATTACTATGGGGTCAAACCCGGACGTTTTAGTAACAAAAACACAAGAGGTATCAGATAATGATGGTACTCTGGGTGTGGGTGATATTGTAACCTATTCAATTTCAATTAGTAACCAAGGTAATGTACCATTAACTTGGTCAGCGAGTGATATTATAGATGTGATGACCGATGGTGATGGCAACATATTAAGCTTCAATACAGGACCAACGTGGAGTTATAGTAACAAGGGCTCAGGAATTGGAAGTATCGTCGATGGTGAGACAGCCTTCTACACGGCGACTTATGTTATCGAGCAATCTACAGTTGATCAGGGTAGCATACAAAACAGAGTTACAGTTAAAGTATCAACTCCTGATGGAACAATAATTGAAGCTACTGCAGATGGTGACAAGGATGACACCACTGATGCTGATGGTGAC
>CACAZM010000043.1 GCA_902536935.1 uncultured Bacteroidota bacterium
GTTACAGGTTGTGCGCCTCCCACAAGGAATCGATCGTAAGTGGTATAATAGGCGGTAATATGATCAGAATTGAAAATGGTTCCAATTAAAAAGCGATTTCTTAGCTGTTCTGTGTTGAAATTTTTTGCTTCTGTTGGGCTTGTAGCTAAATAAATATTGTTTGTTTGCATTTAAAATTGTAATGGATTACAAATATAAATAAAATGATATATTATCTTAATTTATAATTTTGATGAACTAGTGCGGTTTTAGGGAATTCTTCATTGAAGAATTCCTAATACAAAGTTTAGGCTTTAGCTTAATAGCATGCTCAATAATCGCATCTTTTGCATTGACTTGATCCAAGAAAACACGAGCAGCACTCTTACCTATTTCATAAGGATTTTGCTCAATTGAAGTCAATGTCAAATCTAATAGCTCAGTAAAGGGTTCGTTGCTAAAACCAACTACTGATATATCTCCAGGAATATCAACATTATTGTCTTTAAGTTCCTGTATAACTCCAAGGGCTATATAATCACTTGAGCAAAAAATAGAATCAATTTTGATATCGTTGGACAATATTTGACGTGCTACTTTTCTACCTGAAATGACATCACTATTGGCTTGGAAAACAAGGTCAGAGTTAAAGTCAATATTGTTGGCTTCTAGAGCTTTCTTATAGCCTTTAAAACGATTTTTATAAATATTAAGATTTAAATCAACCGTAACATAAGCTATTTGGCTACAGCCTTGATCAATTAAGTGTTGCGTAGCAATTTTTCCGCCAAACTCGTCATCTGTCTCAACACTACTTGAGTTATCAACGTCAACCTTTCTATCAAAGAAAATAAGTGGTAAATTATTTTCAATAATTTTATTAAAATGACTTTTTGTACGAGTTGTTTTAGAAACAGAAATAAGCACTCCGTCAACTTGATTTTTTAAAAGTGCCTCTACAACATCTTGTTCTTTTTTTTCAGATTCATTTGATTGAAAAATCATGACTTGATAACCCTTAGGATATAACTCTTCCTCAACACCCATTATAATATTTGAGAAGAAGTGACGATTAATAAAAGGTACAACCAAACCAATCTGATTTGTTCTGCCGCTTTTCAGTGCCAATGCATGCCGATTTTTAAAGTAACTTAATTCATGAGCAGATTCCAAAACCATTTTCTTGGTTTTTTTACTTATTAACTCACTATCATTTAAAGCTCGTGATACCGTAGCAGCCGTAATATTAAGCTTTGAGGCAATGTCGTAAATAGTTGGTTTTTTTTTCACATATTAAAAGTTGCTCAAACTTATTAAAAATGATTTGAATTTCAATCTAAAACATGTTATATTGTGCAATCCATTGCATAATATTGTATGAACAGATTAAAATACAGTTTTCTGATATTGGTTTTAGGGCTATTCTGCTCTTGTTCCATTAGTTGGTCACAAGACATGTCTTTTATCAGTTCAGGGGTAGATGTTGATGATTCTAAATTTATCCCTGATTTTAGTTATGCTGGTTATCACAATGGAATAAAAAAAATTCCTGAAAAACACGGAACTGTCGTACAAGCATCAACTTTCAGTGTTTTGGCAGACGACAACCTTGATGATACCTCAGCTTTACAAGAAGCCATAAATAAAGCTAGTAAATTAGAAGGTCCTGTCACACTGCAACTTCCAGCAGGAAAGTTGATTGTTAGTGGTATATTATATATTGAACGAGACAACTTTATATTGCGTGGACATGGTACAGATGAGTCTGGTACAGAAATATATTTCCCTAGACCTTTAATGTATTCTAAAGACCCTGAAGATCTTAAAGAGTTGCGAGAATATTTAATTGAATTTGATAAACGACAAAAGGAAAAAGAAAACAATATAGACTTGCCTTTTTCTCAATATGCTTGGTCGGGGGGGTTTATTTGGACGCGAGTTCCAGGAGAACGTGTAAAGCCTTATTTGAAAAAATATGATCGTCCTCACGAAGTATTAGCTAATGTTTTTGAGGGGAAAAGGGGTGGAAAAACTTTGGTAGTTTCTGAAGTACAACATCTAAGTGTTGGGGATGTTGTTGAATTACAACTCTTCAACAAAAACGGACAAGAAGGCCAGATTATAAAAGAGCTTTATAAAGAACAAGATCTAAAAATTGGTGGTCATCACTGGAACTTTCCTGACTTACCACTAGTGAGGCAACAAGTGAAAATTCTT
>CACAZM010000044.1 GCA_902536935.1 uncultured Bacteroidota bacterium
GCCATGGATGCTGGGTTTACAGAACCAGACCCCAAGATTGACTTAAGTGGGGTTGATGTCGCGCGCAAGATTTTGATTTTATCCCGTGAAAGTGGTTTAGAAATGGAGCTTTCGGATATCGAAAACGAATCCTTTTTACCAAAAGCTTGTTTAGAAACCAAAAACAATGATAGCTTTTTAGCATCTTTAGATGATCACAATAATCACTTTGAGAAGCTGTTCATAGCAGCTGCGTCCAAAGATTGTCGTTTAAAATATGTAGCAGAACTTGTCGATGGTAAGGCTAAGGTTGGCTTAAAAGAGATCCCCATTGGGCACGACTTCTACAATTTATCAGGAAGTGATAATATCGTATTATTTTATACTGAGCGCTATAAAGATCAGCCGCTTATTGTTAAAGGAGCGGGTGCTGGGGGCGAAGTCACTGCCTCTGGTATTTTTGCAGATATCATTCGAATTGCAAAACAGTAACTATGAGTCATGTTTCTGTTTTTGCTCCTGCTAGTGTTGCCAATATCTCATGTGGTTTTGACGTTCTGGGTGTTTGCCTCGACAACGTAGGTGACACCATTCATGTTCAAGAAACATCAAAACTAGGAATTGAGATTACAAAAATTACCGGACAAGATTTACCACTTGAAGCGACAAAAAATGTAGCTGGTGTAGCAGGCCTTGCTCTTTTGGCAGATTATGGTCTTGATAAAGGATTTCAAATTCAAATCGAAAAGGGAATAAAACCTGGAAGTGGAATTGGAAGCTCTTCTGCAAGTGCAGCTGGTGCAGTGGTTGGAATTAACCATCTTTTGGGCAACCCTTATACGAGAGAGCAACTGATTACTTTTGCAATGGAAGGCGAACGTGTTGCCTGCGGAACTGCACATGCGGATAATGTTTCACCTGTTCTTCTCGGCGGATTTACTCTGGTTCGCAGCGCTAATCCTTTAGATGTCGTTACGCTCAACTCGCCACTTGAATTGGTAGTTACCATCATTCACCCAGAAATTGAAGTCAAAACTGCTGACGCACGGGCAGTTTTACTCGACAAACTACATCTAAAACAAGCTATTGCGCAAACTGCTAATCTAGGCGCTCTAGTTACTGGTTTATTCAAAGAAGACTACGGACTCATCCGTCGTTCGCTGGTTGATCATATTGTGGAACCTGTTCGGTCGATGCTTATTCCTGGGTTCAATGAACTTAAAAATAGAGCAAACGAAGCTGGTGCACTAGGAACTGGTATCTCTGGTTCTGGACCTTCAGTATTTGCACTGTCAAAAGGAATGGATATCGCTCAGAAAGTTGGCTTGGCCATGCAAAAAGTCTATGATGAAATTAGAGTTCCCTACGATACTTATATCAGTCCGATCAATTCGAAAGGGGTAAAAATACTGTAGGGAAAATGCAATACTTCAGTTTAAACAACAATTCCAAATCAGTTGGTTTTGAAAAAGCAGTACGATCAGGGCTTGCTCCAGATCGAGGATTATATTATCCACAACAAATTAATCCACTAAAAGACTCGTTTTGGGACAACTTCCTATCTATGAATCACCATGAGATTGCGCTAGCTGCTATCGAGCAATTTATAGGAAATGAAATTCCAAAAAAAGAACTACAAAAAATTGTAGAGAATACGTTAACCTTTCCATTTCCAGTCGTTGAACTCAATCAAAATATTTCAACACTAGAACTTTTCCACGGACCTACTATGGCTTTCAAAGATGTTGGTGGGCGTTTTATGGCGCGTTGTTTGGGATATTTTAATCAAACAACGAGCGAAAAAGTTACTGTCCTCGTTGCAACATCAGGCGATACGGGGGGTGCCGTTGCCAGCGGTTTTTTGGGTGTCCCTGGTGTTGAAGTTGTGATCCTTTACCCAAAAGGGAAAGTAAGTCATATCCAAGAACTTCAATTGACAACACAAGGTCAGAACATCACAGCTTTAGAAATTGACGGTGTGTTTGACGATTGCCAAGAGATGGTCAAAACGGCTTTTCTCGATGAAACATTAAAACCACATCGCAATTTGACTTCTGCCAACTCCATCAATGTGGCACGTTGGCTACCACAATCGTTTTACTACTTTTTTGCGGTACAGGAATTGATGAAAAGAAAGGTC